>NZ_FBXK01000001.1:742500-1042500 GCF_900013425.1 Sphingobium sp. Z007 | reverse complement strand
GCCCCGGAGTCGCGGCCAGGCGCACATCGCCGTTGGTTGCGCTGCGCACGCCTCGCTGGATGATCTCTATCCCGCCGATCTTGGCGTCGGCGAACAGGCCGTCATACCAATTGGAAAAGGCCAGAATGTTGACCGCCGGCGCTTCGAAATAGCCCTTCTCATTGAGTTGCAATCCCGCTGCATCCTGCGCCATCACGGCGGTGCTGGCCCCGCCTAGCAGCATGGCGATGCCGATGGCGGACATGATCCTTCGACGCATGACAATCCCCCCCCTTGTTTGCGCTACCAAATTTGGAAAGCAGCGTATTTTCTCGGAGCCTAACATGCAAACAAATCGCGATACAAGGTGCTAGACACAGATTGCGTCGCATCTATGATAGCGCTATCTATCACCGCCATAAAAGAATTGCCGCAAGACCAGAGAGGATAGACATGACCATGTCATTGCGACGACTAACGGCCCTGCCCTTGACCATGGCTCTGCTCGCCACGGCCTGCCAGAATCAGGAGCAGGCTGCAAACACGACTCAGCCCGCCAAGGAAAGCCGCCGCGCCGCGTCCGATTATCTGTCGCAGCCGCTGGTCAAGGACATCTACACCGCCGACCCGTCGGCGCATGTATGGAACGGCAAGATCTACGTCTATCCCAGTCACGACATCGATGGTCCGACACCTGAAGACGATCTGGGCGCGCATTTCGAGATGCGCGACTATCGCATCCTGTCGATGGACAAGATCGGCGGGCCGGTGACGGTCGGGCCGGTCGCCCTCGACGTCAAAGATGTGCCATGGGCCGACAAGCAGATGTGGGCGCCCGACGCCGCCTACAAGAATGGCACCTATTATCTCTATTTCCCGGCCAAGGACAAGGAAGGCGCCTTCCGCATCGGGGTAGCCACATCAAAGAATCCGATGGGTCCATTCAAGGCGCAGCCGCAGCCGATCAAGGGCAGCTATTCGATCGATCCCGCCGTCTTCACCGATGATGACGGGTCCAGCTATATGTATTTCGGCGGCATCTGGGGCGGGCAACTGCAACGTAATGTCGATGGCACATATGACGCCAACGGGTCGAAAACCGATTTGGGTCAGGACGACAAGCCCGCCCTTGCACCGCGTGTCGCCAAGCTGACGGGCGACATGCTGGAATTCACCGAGACGCCCAAGGCGGTTCAGATCGTGGACGAGAAGGGCAAGCCGTTGCTGGGCGGCGACCATGACCGCCGCTTCTTCGAAGCGTCCTGGATGCACAAATATAAGGGCAAATATTATTTCAGCTATTCCACCGGCGACACCCATTATCTTGCCTATGGGATAGGCGACTCCCCGTACGGCCCGTTTACCTACAAGGGGCGGATCATGGAGCCGGTGGATGGATGGACGACCCACCATTCGATCGTCGAATGGAACGGGAAGTGGTGGCTGTTTTACGCCGATACGCAATTGTCGGGGCAGACCCGCCTACGCAATGTCAAGGTGACGGAACTGCGTTACAACCCAGACGGCACCATCCAGACGATCCATCCCTTCGTCGCGAAGAGTGGCAAGGACAGCGCAGCCCGGTGAGGCGCGCCGGGCGCGGGGGAAGTGCCCTTTCCCCGCGCCCCATGTCTTACGTCGATCCGGGCGAGGCGATCCCTCCCCGTGATAAGGTGACGCCGGCCAACGGCGCTCCATCTAAGGGGAGATTATATGACTACCGCATTTTTCCTGCGCGTAACCGGCATGATGCTGTGCCTGTCGACCTCCGCTTTCGCCCATGCGCAGGCAAGCGCCACGCCGACCGCCATCCCCGGAAATGACGTCTGGGTCGAGGCCGATGCCAAGGCGCGCGCCATCGTGGACAAGCTGACACTCGATGAAAAAGTTGCGCAGTTGCTGAACACCGCGCCTGCCATCCCGCGTCTCGCCATTCCCGCCTATAATTGGTGGACGGAATCGCTGCACGGCGCGATCGGCGCAGTGCCGACGACCAATTTCCCGGAACCAATCGGCCTTGCCGCAACCTTCGATGCGCCGCTGATAAAGACGGTTGCCGCGGCCATCAGCACCGAAGTGCGGGCGCTGCATACATTGGGGCGGCAAACGGGGCATCTGGGCCGTATCGGCACCGGGCTCGACACCTGGTCGCCCAATATCAATATCTTTCGCGATCCGCGCTGGGGCCGGGGCCAGGAAACCTACGGCGAAGATCCGTTTCTGACCGCCCATATCGGGGTTGCCTTTATCCAGGGGATGCAGGGCGACAATCCAGACCTGCCCGATATCGTCGCCACCCCCAAACATTATGCGGTGCATTCCGGGCCGGAACCCAGCCGCCATACCGACAATATCTTTGCGACCAAACGCGACCTGGAGGACAGCTACCTCCCCGCCTTTCGCGCCGCCATAGTAGAGGGCAAAGCAGGCTCCATCATGTGCGCCTATAATCGCGTCGATGGAGAACCGGCCTGTGGCAGCCCGATGCTGCTGACCGACTATCTGCGCGACGCCTGGGGCTTTAAGGGCTATGTCGTGTCCGACTGCGACGCCGTGGTCGATATTTATGATCACCATAAATATGCGCCCGACGCCGCCACTGGCGTGGCCGTCGCGCTGCGCCGCGGCGTCGATAACGAATGTAATAATGCGACGCTGGGTGGCCAAGCCGGTCTTGGTGACCGGTATAAGGAATCCCTGGCGAAAGGTTATATCAGCATAGAGGATATCGATACCGCGCTGGTTCGCCTCTTTTCGGCGCGTCTGCGCAACGGCGACCTGCCCGGCCTTTCGCACCGCAAACCCAACGCAACCCCGGTCTCGGCGATCGGGACGGCCGATCATCAGGCGCTTGCCCTCGACACCGCCGAAAAAAGCCTGGTCCTGCTCAAGAATGACGGCGTTCTGCCACTCAAGCCCGGCGCGAAGATCGCGCTCGTCGGGCCGTTGGCGGACGCTACCCGCGTATTGCGCGGCAATTATAGTTCGCCCAAAAGCGCGCCACCCATTTCTGTCGCCGATGGCCTCAAGCAGGCGATGCCGGGATCGACCATCACGGTGGTGCCATTTTCCCCGTCGATCACCGACGGCGACCTCGTCCCCGGCGCCGCGCTGCGCACCCCGGATGGCAAGCCGGGCATAAAGGCGGAATATTATAATAGCACTGCAAAAGACCAGTTTGCGGGAGAGCCGGTGCTCACCCGAACCGAAGACAGCATCACGTCCCGCGCCTCTGAGTTCAAGCAGGTCGCGAACGACCACAAAGTGGTCTGGACCGGCTATCTGGTTGCGCCCGAAACCGGTCTATACCGGTTGGCGCTGACCGGCGTGAAGGGCGCAATATCGCTGAACGGCAAACCGGTCGTCACCGCCAGCGACTATTCGCGCTGGGCAGAACCGCTTAAGCTCACCGAAGTGTCCATGACCAAGGGCGAGCGCTACGCCGTCCGCCTCCAGGGGCAGAGCGGAATCCCCGCCGCGCCGGCCATCTTCTGGAAGCGCGTGACCGACAATCTGGACCGCGATCTGGCGGCAGGCGCGAAAGACGCCGACGTCATCGTCGCCGTCGTCGGCCTAACGTCCGACCTGGAGGGTGAGGAAATGCCGGTGAAGGTCGAGGGTTTCGAGGGGGGCGACAAGACGACGCTGGACCTGCCCGCTGACCAGCGCGCCTTTCTGGAAAAGGCCAAATCTTTGGGCAAGCCGCTCGTCGTGATCGCCATGAACGGCAGCGCGATCGATCTGTCCTGGGCAAAGGAGAATGCATCCGCGATATTGGAGGCGTGGTATCCCGGCCAGTCGGGTGGCCGTGCCGTGGGGAACGTCCTGTCCGGCAAGGCCGATCCGGGCGGCCGCCTGCCGATCACCTTCTACAAAAGCGTGACCGACCTGCCGCCCCTTACCGAATATGGCATGGATGGCCGCACTTACCGCTATTTCAAGGGCACGCCCGTCTATCCGTTTGGATACGGCCTCAGCTACACGCGCTTCACCTATAGCCCGCCTGTGATCGAACCTGTCAACGGGGCGGTGGAAAATGGCATCAAAGTCCGTACACGGATTACGAACAGCGGGCAGCGCACCGGTGACGACGTCGCCCAGCTTTATCTCACGCCTCCAAAATTCGACGGAGCGCCGCGGATCGCGCTGCGGGGGTTCCAGCGGGTTTCGCTAAACCCGGGAGAAAGCCAGGAGATCGCATTCACTTTGTCGCCCCGTGACCTGAGCTTCGTCACCATGGCGGGCGACCGCGCGCTCATCCCCGGCGACTATCTGTTGAGCGTCGGCAGCGGACAGCCTGGGACCGGCAGCCCGGTCCAGACCAGCGCCTATACTGTGTCTCGCTTGGTCGCGTTGCCAAAATGATGCGATGCCACCCCATAGTCAGATCACAACGACATGTTGAATGTCGCGCTGCCGCCAAGAACCAAAGTCTTATTCGATCTGCAATAACATTCGATACCCCATTATCGACAGTCAGGAGAGGATAGTTTCCATGAAACAGACAATGAAGACCGCCGCCCGACCGTTTCGTCTAAAGCAGCTTTTAGCGATCTCTGTCGCCGCCTGCCTGATGCCGGCCTATGTGCAGGCGCAGGAAGACAGGGACAAGATGACACCTGTCGCGTCTCCCGCCCAACCGGATGCGATCGAACTGGGCACCGGCCCGCTGCCTGGGGCAACAGCGCAGGAAAGCTGGCATCGCCAATATGGCAGCCTGTTCGCGCGCAACGTCACGGTCGCCACGTTGACACCGTTCCTGCCGGACCCTGCCAAGGCATCGGGGGCGGCGATCATCGTCGCGCCGGGCGGCGGGTTCCGCACCCTGTCGATGGACAATGAAGGCTATGATGTCGCACGCGGCCTAGCTGCCAAGGGCATCGCCGCCTTCGTCATCAAATATCGCCTGCGACAGACTCCGGCGGACATGCCCGCGTTTGAAAAATCGATGCAGGAGATGTTCACCGGCGCCGCGCGCGCGCCGCTACCGGCCGCGAACAACGCGGCGACGGATCTTGCGCCGCAACTTGCCGACTCCACCGCCGCCTTTCGCCTGATCCGCAGCCGTGCGGCGCAATGGCATGTCGATCCCGACCGGATCGGCATGATCGGCTTTTCCGCAGGCGCGATGCTGACGATGGCGACGACGCTCGCGACAAAGGAAGCGAAGCCGGCCTTCATCGGCAATATCTACGGCCCGCTTGGCAGTATGACGGTCCCGCAGGACGCGCCGCCCATGTTCGCTGCGATCGCAGCGGACGATCCGCTGTTCGGCGACCGCGATTTCAAGCTGATCGACGAATGGCGCGCCGCCAAGCGCCCGGTGGAATTTCACCTCTATGAACAGGGTGGCCACGGATTTGGCATGTATCCCAAGACGACGACCAGCACGGGGTGGTTCGATGCCTTCGTGCGCTGGCTCGACATGCACGGGATGCTCAAACCAAAGGGCAAATAATGGAGGATGACTATGGGCATCGCGGAACGAAAGGCGCTTACATATCCAGCGTCACGGCATGAACGCTGTGATGCGATAAGATGAACAGCGTGCGTCGGTCCGGTCCTCCGAACAGGATTTGCAGGGGACGTTCGGGCACGTCGATCCGGCCGATTGCCTTGCCATTGGCGTCGTAAACGAAGACCTGGCCGTTGGCGACATAGACCCGCCCCTGCGCATCAGTCGCCACCCCTTCCCCGCCGCGTTCCGCGAAGGGTTTGAGGTCGCTGATCGCGCCGCCTGCGCCCACGATCCCGCTATATGTCCGGTTCTCCGATCCGTTGGTGACATAGACGCGCGCGCCCGGCCGTCCCTGGATGAAGCCATAGCTGTCGAGAGAATCCGAGAAGCGCAGGCCGCGATGGTCCGCCGGTCCCTGGGCGAACACGCGCCATGCGGGCAGGACAATGCTGCCATCGGGCGAGACATATTCCCGCGTATTGCGCCGCGCCATATCGCGGGCGAACATCTCGGCCAGGGTGGTGAACTGATAGGTGGCGGGGTCGATCTGATCCCTGAACTCGCCATTGTTCCACCAATTGACGGGCAGCACTGTGGCGGCGCCATCATGGGACGAAGTCAGGGTCGCGGGGATCACCGCGATCTGGCTGTCCGGCGCATCCGGGTCCACGCTATAGACCGTGCCGTTGCGACCATAGGAAGACAGGACCAGCAGTTTGCCCGATCGATCTATGGTCAGATTGACCGGGTCGAGCGTAGCGTCGCGGATCATCTCCAGCTTGCCCGCGTCCGACCAGCGCCAGATGCGCTGGAACTTGCGATCGATGAAATAGAGCCGCCCTTGCGCATCCACGGCGCCGCCGCCTGCCGAATGAAAGCCGTCGGCGATCTTCTCGACCTTGCCGCCCAGGAAAGTGGCCGGGACCATGGGATCTGGCTTGGCGGGAATGTCGAGCACGGCAAATTCCCGTTCCCGCACGTCCAGACCGTGGGTCAAGTCGCGGATCGCGTTTTCGAACGGGAATTTGGTCAGGCGCAGGAAGGTTGCGCAGCCATTTTCATCGCAGGTGCCGACGCCGCTTTCGCCGTTTACATGGACGTTGCGGAAACGGATATCATGCGAGTTGTAAAGGGTGACGGCAGCCGGCGCGGGTTCGCGCGTGCGCGTCACGCGATAGCCATGGAAGTTGGCGACCAAGATATTGTGCGAATTGCGGATTTCCAGCGCCACGGCATCGCCGCTCTCGCCGGCTTCTCCCTCTGTCTGGGGCGCCAGCAATTCCCAGTTGGCGACCCGGTTTAGCGTGATTTCGCTGCGGACATGATGTTCGACCGACGCCTGGATGACACGGCCGGGCGTTTGCGTGTCGGAAATCAGGATGCCGGGATGGCCGAAGGTGCTGGGGCTCCAGATATTGGCGAAGGTGCCGCCGCCGCCCTGTGTCACCCATAGGCTGGCATATTGGCCGGCCCAGCGGCGTGCGGCGTCAGGGTCGGCGGTGGCGTTATTGTTATAGGGGTTGATCGTGCTGCCATCGAAGCGGTTGGTGCCATGGCCGCCCTGGAATTTGACGTCATTGACCATGGAATTGGCCCCGGCCTTCCACAGCAAGGCGGTCGCGCGCGGATTGGCGCCGTTGGTGTTGAGGCCAAGACCGGCCACGATCGCGTCGCCGCCCTGCGCGCTTTCGACCAGCGCCTTGGGCGCGCCGACGCCTTGCCACGCCGCCGTGCCGTCCGGCAGGACGATCTGTGTCAGGCTGGGGTGCAGGCCCAGCAGCACCGTATCCGGGCGCAGACGCAGTGTGTCGCTGACACGATAGAAGCCGGCTGGCAGATAGACCACCTTATGCATATCGATCGCTTTCTGGATCGCGGCGGTGTCGTCCGTGCTGTCGTCTCCCTTCGCGCCGAGCGTGCGGACGCTGACCCATTGCGCAACGGGGGGCAGGGCGCGAATGGCGGGCGCGGCGGGCGCTGGCAGGCTGGCGATGTTTGCCGCCTGCATATCGGTCTTATAGTCGCCGATCTGGCCTGGCCCCGGTAAAGTGAGGCCATGGGTGAAGGATGCGACCTTATAGGCCGCACCCTTGCCCGCGACCGTCCGGCCGCTTTCCCGAAAGCGGGCGAAAACGGGTGTATTGGCGGCCACAACATTCTGGAAGCCGACCTGCGTATAGACGTTTTTCTCGTTCGAGATGATAACGGCGGCCTTCGACACATTTTCGAACCGCACATCCTGGCCCCATAGCCAGTCGCCATAGCCGCGGTCGATTTCAATCCCGACGGGCACGTTGCGGAAGGCGACATTGACCAGCGTCAAACCGGCTTCATGTTCCCGGATGGCGGCGTCGCGCTGCCCCTCGAATGTGGCGTCGACCAGGGCGAAGGGCCATGCCGGGGAAGGTTTTTCCGCCAATATGCCATAGCGCCCGCCCTTGAAATGCAGGTCTTCGGCTTCGTTCGCGACATGATAAAGGCCTGCCAACCCCGATCCGATGTCGAAATCGACATGGCTGACGAAGCTATGCTGGGCGGAATGGAAACGGATCGCGGTGGCGGCGGGATTGCCGTCCATGATGCGGAAATCGATATTGCCGAGCGCGGTGTAAAAGGTGCCGGGATTGGCGTCGGCGATCGTCTTGTTGAATGGCACGCTGCCAGCCGGCGGGAAAGCCGCAGGCGGGCTTTCCTTGTCTGTCTGCCTCTTGGTCCCGGTGAACATCAGCATATGCGCGACGCCGCGCTGAAAGCCCGGCGTATCCTTGCCCAAGAGTATGACCGGCCGCTGCTGGCCGATGCCGAAGATGCGGACGCCGGGCCATAGGAAGAGCGTCCGGCTGATGCGGTAGGTGCCGGCCGGCAGGAATACGATACCGCCGCCGCCCTCGTCCGCCGCCTTGTCGATCGCCTGCTGGATCGCTGGCCCATCGTCGGCGCGACCGTCGCCCACGCCTGTGACGGTTACCGCGCGCGGTTCGTCCGGCGCGGTTGTGTAAACGGAAGGCGAAGCGAACGCCGGTTGCGTCGTCGCCAGGCCCAGCAGGATGGTGACATAAGCTCCGCGCAATCCACGATACATCCGGCAGGCTCCAGAAAAGAAGATGTCCCGGCCGTGCAGGGCCGGGACGAGGTTGGGGAGATCGAAGGGAGAATGTTCAGAAATTGAAGCGCACGCCCGCCCGATAGATGCGGCCCAAAGTATCATAGAGGGCCGGATTGACGTCCAGACCGGTATTGGTCTGGGGCGATGCCACCGGGTCCTTGTCGAACAGATTGTCCACCTTCCCATAGATTGAGATATTGTCGCGGATCTTGAACGACGCGCCTACATCGACGTAGAATGCGCCCTTCATCTTGTTGCGGTCGATGGTGGGATGGTTGCCGGTGGAAACCGGGCAGGACGTCTGGCAGACGACATATTGGTTGCCGAACACGCCATCGCTGATCCAGCGTTCCTGCACCGTGAGGGTGAAACGACCGCTGTCATAGGTTTGCACGGCCAGCCATTTCCAGTCCGGCGTGTTGCCGGTATTGGCACCGGCCTGATCGACCGGATCGACACCGGCAATGCCCGCACTGACGATGAATTTACGGATGTGAGTCGCCAGCGCGCGGACGGTGAAGCTGCCCGGCAGCCCCAGCGGCTGCTGCCATTGATAGCTGGCCTCGATATCGAAGCCACTCGTGCGCCAGGAAGCGAGGTTGAACGGCTGGACGTTGACGAAGTTGGTGCCCTGCGCGCCATCAAGCTGGAACCCGCCGCAGAAGGCTTGGTTGCCTTCGAAGCAGAAGCGAACGATCTGGTCCGCCGACAGGGTGGAGACCACCCCCTTGAGCTTGATGTCGTAGTAATCGAGCGAAAGGCTGAGACCCGGCATCCAATCGGGCCGCGCCAGCACGATGCCGAGTTCAGTATTGCGGGCCACTTCGGGCTTCAGGTTGGTGTTGCCGATCGTGTTCTGGAATACCTGCACCGCCTGGTTGCGGAACGGATCGTTGAAGTTCGGCAGGGTCGTGACGGTGGGGGCGGCGAACAATTCCGACAGATTAGGCGCGCGCACGTCGCGCGAGGTCACAGCGCGCAGACGCAGGCCGCTGAGCGGCGTATCCCATGTGCCGCCCACCTTCCACGTCCAGACCGTGCCGGACGTGCTGTAATGAGTGCCGCGACCCGCCGCGTTCAGGTTGGCACGGCCCATCGAGTCGCTGTTGAACAGGGGCAGATCGACTTCGAGATAGCCTTCATACACCTCATATTTGCCGCGACCGTTCTTGTAATTGCCCGCCGCCCAATTGCTGCCCAGCGTCGAGTTGAGCAGCGGATCGGCCGGATATTCGGGGCTGTTGGGGCTGAGTGGGGACACACCCGCGCCATAGGGATCGGCATTCACTCGATAGAATTCGCGGCGATATTCGCCACCGAAGGCGACCGATACCGGGCCTGCCCAGAGTTCGAACGGATTGCCGGAGAAGTTGAGGCTGGCGACATCCTGCGTCAACTTGGTGTGCTGGAACGGCCCGTTTTCACTAGGCGCGACATAGGCAAGCGCAGCCGAAGATGGCGTGGCGCCGCCGAAGATGTTGATCGGCTGGCATCCGGCGGCACGCGCGACCGGGTCGGCGCAGACGATGGCGCCGTTGAGCGAGATCGCATTGGTCGCCGCGACATAGCGATTCTGGAGCACGATGTCCCGCACGCGGATGTCGGAAGTGGTGATGCCATGTTCATAATAGGCGTCATAATTCCAGTCGGTGCCACCCAGACCGAACTTACCCTTCAGCCCGCCGACGAAGCGATATTGCCGCCGGTCCGTATGGACTTCGGGATCGGGGAAGGACGCGTTGCTCGATCCAAAGCCGAACTGGGTGATGCCCGCCGTCGCACACCGGTCGCGGACCAGTTGCGGCAGATACGGATTGGCGCACTGGACGGTCAGGCTGGCGCGGTTGTAGCCGGGACTGGGCTGGTTGCTGGTTTTGACCTGCGCGATGTTGACCGTGACATAGGCTTCATTATTGTCGGCAAAGTCGTAGCCGATCCGGCCATAGCCGTTGATGCGTTCCAGCGCCGATTTTAGCGAAGCCCCCGACCCCGGCGCACCGGTCAGATCGCCGCCTTCGCAGAAGCTGTTGCCGCGATAGCAGTTGGTGACAGCGCCGGTGCCGGTCGGCTGGCCGCCCGATCCGTAATTGAAATTATAGGGCGCGCCATTTTGGTCGAAGGCGATGCCCTGCAACGGACCATTATTGATGAGGCCGTAGCGGGCATATTGATAGGGCTGGGCAAAATCACGATAGTTGAACTGGGGCAGACCGTTGTTGGTGATGCCCGTGTTCATCAGCGTGGTCGCGCGATACCAGTTACGGCTCCCGGCGAGATCCGTTCCGAAATCGCCTGCGCCCACGCCGCCTTCATGATCATATTCGCCGCTCAGCACGACATGCAGGCGATCGTCCATGAACGCCTTGCCATAGGCGGCCTGCACCAGCGCGGTTTCGTCATCGCCATATTTGGTGATGCTGCCCAGGATATTGCCCTTGAACCCTTCGAAATGGGTGTCGGTGATGAAGTTGACGACGCCGCCGACGGCATCGGAGCCATAGGAGGCGGACGCGCCGCCGGTCACGACATCGACGCGCTTGACCAGCAATTGGGGGAACATGCTGATGTCGGGCACGCCGGTCACGTTTGCGCCGACGACGCGCTGGCCATCAAGCAGGGTCAGGGTGCGGATAGCGCCCAGGCCGCGCAGCGAGAAGGAGCTGAGCCCCTGTTGGCCGCTCGACGTGCTGAACGTGCCGGTGGCGGCGCCGGTCGATCCCTGAAGCGAGGGCAGTTGCGCGATGGTGGTGAAGATGTTGGGCTGCGCATTGTTCGCGATCTGCTCCTCACCGATCACCGTCGTCGGCGTGGGCGCGTTGAAGCCGCTGGTGGTGATGCGCGATCCGGTGACGATGATGTCCGCACTACGCGGCGCGGCGGCGTCATCGGTCTGCGCCTGCGGGGCGACGGCCTCGGGCTGCGCTGGCGCCGCCGCCTGCGCATGGGCCGGGCCGGTCAGTCCAAAGGCAGCCATCGCGGCCAGGCTGACGCCGGCCATGTGCCGATGGATTGCGATCGTCGCTTTCATTCATCTTCCCCTTTTATATTTGGCGACCCCTCCCAGAGCCGCCGCGCCGCATGATGGGCTGTTGTTTTCAGGTTAGTCGGTGCCTGCGCCCGCCGCACTTACGACATAGGTCGTAGATGCGCCCAACAGGCGGATTTTTCAGGGCTTGGCGGCGTACAAAGCATGGTGCGTCAGGATGAAAAGCGTCCGCTTGTCCGCGCCGCCGAACAATATCTGCAAGGGCCGTTCGGGCACGTCGATCCTGCCGGTCTCCTTACCATCCGGGCCATAGACGAATATCTGGCCATTCGCGACATAGACACGCCCCTGCCCGTCCACGGCAACGCTTTCGCCGCCGCGATTGGTAAAGGGCTTGAGGTTCATGAGCGTGCCGCCCGCGCCGACCGTGCCGCTATAGGTGATATTTTCCGACCCGTTGGTAACGAACAGGCGTTCGCCCGGCTTGCCGCCGATCAGGCCGTTGGCGTTCAGACTGTCCGACCAGCGCCAGCCGGTATGATCGACAGGTCCCTGTTGCCACACGCGGAAGGCGGGCAGCGACAGGCTGCCGTCGGGGGAGACATATTCGCGCGCCTTGGGTGTGCCGGCATCGCGGGCGAACATCTGCGCCAACGTCGTAAACTCGTATGTTTCGGGATCGAGTTGGTCCCTGAACTCGCCATTGTTCCACCAGTTGACCGGCAGCAGCGTCCTGGCCGCGCCCTTCGCGCGGACCGGCGTCGGCTGGATCAGCGTCATCTGGTCGGGCTGGCCGTTCGGGTCGATCGAATAGACGCCCGCTTTTGGCCCCAGCGACGACAGTATCAGCAGATGCCCCGATCCGTCGATCGCCAGATTGACCGGATCGAGCGCCTGGTCGCGCACGATCTCCAAGCCCTTGGCCTCGCTCCAGCGATGGATGCGCTGGAACCGGCGATCGATGAAGTAGAGCGCGCCCTGCGCGTCCACGGCCGCGCCGGAGATCGACCAGAAGCCGTCTTCCAGCTTTTCGACCTTGGCGCTGCTTGGCGATACGGGCGGGATTGCGCGGTCGGCCGCGCCGATATTGAGACTGGCGAACTCGCGCTCCCGCACGAAGCGTTTGCCGGTCACATCCTCGATCGCATTGTCGAATGGATATTTGCTGGCGCGCAGGAACGTGCCGCAGCCTTCGTCGTCGCAGGTCGCAAAGCCGCTTTCGGCGTTGATATGGACGTTGCGGAAGCGGATATCGCTGGAGTTGGTGAGCTTGACCGCGCTTTCCTCCGGCGCGTAGGTGCGGGTCACGCGATAGCCATGATAGTTGGCGAACAGCAGGTTTTTGGAATTGCGGATGTCGAGCGAGATGGCGTCGGGACCGTCATCGACCTCCTGTTCGGTCTGCGGGGCCAGGAACTCCCAATTCTGCACATTGTCGAGGACGATTTCGTTGCGGGCATGATGTTCGACCGACATTTCATAAACATGGCCGGGCGTGCTGGTGTTGGTGATGTGCAGGCCCGATTGCGCGAAGCTGTTGGGACTCCACACGTTGGCGAAAGTGCCGCCACCGCCGTCCGTTACCCAGATGCTGGGATATTGCGCGTCCAGCCGACCGTCCGTGACGGGATCGCCGGTGTTGACCCGCAGGGCGCCCAGCATCTTGCCGTCCGCCGTCGGGGTGCCGCCGCCGCCCATGATCTTCACGTCCTCGACCAGGCTCGTCTCGCCCGACCGCCATAGCAGCGCGGACGCGCGCGGGTTGATCCGGCCGGTGAAGAGGCCAAGGCCGGACAGGATATTGTCGCCGCCTTTGGGGCTTTCCAGGATCGGCAGCACCGGTCCGAGACCGGCATGGGCGGGATTATCGTCGGGAATGTACAGTTGGGTGATGGCGGGGTGCAGGCCGATGAGGATGGAGTCGGGGCGCAGCCTCAGCCGGTTCGTCACCTTGTAGAAGCCGACGGGAAAATAGAGGATGCGGTGGCCGTCGATCGCCTTCTGGATCGCAGCGGTGTCGTCCGCTTTGCCGTCGCCCATGATGCCCAAAGACCGGACATTGACCCAATCGGTCATGGCGGGCAGGTCGCGTATGGCGGGCGCGCGGCGGGCGGGCATGGCGGACAGCGGCTGGATGTCCGCTACGGTTTTATAGTCGCCGGTGTGGCCGAGGTCGGGAATGGCAAGGCCGTGGGAGAAGGACGCGACCTTATAGGCCTTGCCCTTGCCATCGATCGTCTTGCCGCTGTCGCGGAAGCGGGCGAAGACCGGGCTGTTTACGGCCAGCGCATTGTCGAAGCCGATCTGGGTGAAGACATTTTTCTCGTTGGAGATGATAACGCCTGCCTTCGATATATTTTCGAAGCGGACATCCTTGCCCCACAGGCTGTCGCTGTAGCCGCGATCGATCTCTATCCCGACTGGCGTATTGCGGATCGCCACATTGACGAGGGTCAGGTCGACCTCATGCTCGCGGATCGCGGCCTGGCTCTGCCCGTCGAAGCTGGAATCGAGCAGGGTGAACTGCCAGGCGGGGGAGGTCTTTTCGGTGACGATGCCATAGCGGCCGCCCTGAAAATGGACATTCTCCATGACGTTGCCGGCCTGATAGACGCCGGCGAAAGCGGTCCCCAGGCGGAACTCCATATGGCTGAGGAACGCATGTTGCGCCATGCGGAAGCGCACGCCCGCCGCCGCCGGATTGCCTGGCGCTATTTCGATATCGACATTGCTCATCGACGAATAGAAGGTGCCGGAATTGGCGTCGCGCACCACTTTGTCGCGGGGCACGACCGTCGGCACCGGGACCGGCACCTGGCCGACCCGATATTGATCGCCGCCGCCAAAGACGATCATGGTGGACACGCCCTTCTGGAAGCCCGGCGTATTGGCGGCCAGCAGGATCACCGGCCGGGTCGGCCCGACGCCATAAATGCGCACGCCCGCAGGCACGACCAGCGTCCGACTGATGCGATAGCTGCCCGACGGCAGGAAGACGATGCCATGGCCGGTCTTGTCGCGCGCCTGGTCCAGCGCCTGCTGGATCGCGGCGCTATCGTCCGTGCGCCCGTCGCCGCTGGCCTTCACCGTCACGGCGGTGGGTTCTTCGGGCGCCACCGGGAAGACCGACACGGTCGCCGCCCAGGCCGGTGTTGCCAAAGTGGTCGCCGCCAGTAGAGCCGCCATCATGCTGCGTCCGATCATAGCCGACCTTCCCTCCTATTATCTTGCCGTACCGCATGGCTAGAAGGCGGCCGGGGCTTTGGCACTTGCGACGAAGGTCGTAGTGTTCAGGGCCTTTACCCGGCTGATACAGGGGATCGCACCATTGCGATGCCCGTGGGGGCATCGCCTGTTCTGCAAGGAACGCCACTTTGCCGCCATCCGCCGATCCCCCGTCCCCAACACCTTTGGCCGTGATCGTCATGGGTGTGAGCGGCTGCGGCAAATCAACGCTGGGGGCCTTGCTGGCAGAGTCGTTTTCGTGCCCGTTTCTGGAAGGTGACGATTATCATGCGCCCGACGCGGTCGAGAAGATGCGCCGCGGCGATCCGCTGACGGACGAGGATCGCTGGCCCTGGCTCGACCGGCTGGCGCAGGCCAGCGCGACAGCGATGGAGACATCTGTTTCGGTTATTACGGCCTGCTCCGCGCTGCGCAAAAGCTACCGGGATCGGCTGCGTTCGGGGATCGGTGCGCCGGTGCGCTTCGTGCTGCTGGACAATAGCCGTGAAGAGCTTCTAATGCGGCTTCAGAACCGGCCGGGCCATTATATGCCTGCCAGCCTGCTCGACAGCCAGTTGGGCACCTTGGAACGGCCTTGCTCCGACGAGGCCGCCCTGGTCCTGACCACGGATGCTTCACCCAAAGAGCTGCGCGATCGAGTGCTTAGCTGGTTGCAACGCGGATAAGTCAGGGCATCAACCGCCGCCGCCCTTCCCATAGATGCCAGCGCATGGCGAGGGCCGCGCCCTCGGCATCCTGTGCGCGGATGGCATCGACGATCTGGTCATGTTCGCGCAGCATCGTCGCGATTACCTCCGGCGGGCGCGACCGGCTGATATCGACGCCTGCCCGCATGATCTTGTCAATATCGGCGTGGAGCGCGTCGAAGGCGACCAGAAAGGCGGGGTTGCCGGTCGCCTGCGCAATACGGCGGTGGAGTTCCATATCTTCCGCATGGGCCGGTTCGCTCGACAGCAGGGCCGCGCGCAGCAATGCCATGCCTTCCTCGACATCGGCCATGTCCTGCGGCGTCCGGCGATTGGCCGCCAGTCGCGCCGCTTCCGCCTCCAGCACGAAACGCACTTCATAGCTGCCCAGAGTCGTCGGTAATTCTGTGGACGGCATGAAGGCGGCCAGCCGGTCCGACGGGCGGCTCTTGACGAAAGACCCTGCCCCCCGCCGCGCCTCGGTAATGCCATCCGACGCCAGCCGCATCAGCGCTTCGCGGACGATGGCGCGTGATACGCCGAACATTTCAGACAGACGCGCTTCGGCAGGCAGGCGGCCACCCACCTCCAGCCCCTCGCCCGTGATGATATCCACGATCGCGGCATAGACATGATCGGACAGCCGTGTCTGGTTCATCGGGCCATGGCCCTGCCGGAAGACATGGGTCGCCATCTTAAAAGATGCTGCTGGCGAGCAGCACCAGCAACAGGCCGACGATCGCCACCACGGTTTCCATGATCGACCAGGTCTTGAACGTGCCCGCCATATCCGTCCCCAGATAGCTTTTCACCAGCCAGAAGCCGGGATCGTTGACGTGCGAGAAGAAAAGCGAGCCCGCGCCGATCGCCAGCACCATCCATTCAGGCTCCACGCCCGACGCGGCGACCAGCCCCTGCATCACGCCCGCCGTAGTGATCGTCGCCACGGTCGCCGAGCCGGTCGCGAGGCGGATGCAGACCGACACGCCCCAGGCGAGAATGAGGGGCGAAATCGCGCCGCCATCGGCGATCCGCACCAGCATGTCCGACAGGCCGGCCGTCACCAGCACCTGTTTGAGCGCGCCACCCGCGCCGATCGCCAGGATGATGCCGCCAGCCGGCGTCATCGCTTCGGTCCAGATCGCGTTCTGGATCGTGCGGTCGGCGATGCGGCGGCCGAACAGCAGCGGCAGGGCGGCAAGGACGGCGACCAGCAGCGCCACCACCGGATCGCTGACCCAACTGAGCCAAAGGAAATGTACGGCCACCGCCGGCGGAAGCAGCGCCACCGCCTGTCCCGCGGCGATCAGGACGACCGGCAACAGCACGGCGGTCAGCGCGCGGCCGACTGACGGGGTGGCGACGTCAATCTTAACCGGATCGAGCAAGGGCAGGCTGAGCGTGACGCCCGGCGCGGTGAAGCGCGCGAGCAGTGGCCCGGCGATGATCGCGGTCGGGATGCCGATCATCAGACCATAGAGCAGAGTGAGGCCGAGATTGGCCCCCAGCGCGTTGACCGCCAGCAGCGGGCCGGGATGCGGCGGCACCAGCGCATGAACCACCGACAGGCCCGCCAGCGCGGGCAGCATCAGGCGCAGCTTGGCCGTATCGCCATTCTGCCCCGCCGGCAGCGCGGCTGCGGCGGAGGCGACGATCGGCAGCAACAACACCAATCCGGTTTCGAAGAAGAGAGGCAGGCCTATGACGATCGCTGTGAACAGGCTTGCCCATGGCGCGCCCTTCACGCCTGACAGACGCAGCGCCGCGCGGGCCATGCCGCCAGCGCCATCGGACAGTTGGAGCATCGCGCCGAGGCCAAGGCCGAGCGCGACGACCAGGCCCGTCCCGCCCAGGATGGCGCCTGCGCCCTTCTCCACCGCCTTGGCCGTTTCCTCCATCGGCAGGCCCGCAAGCAGGCCCACGGTGAAAGCGCCGCAGAGCAGTCCGACGAAGGGATGCAGGCGCCCCCGGATGATGAGGAAGATGGAAAGCGCTATGCCGACCACCGCCGCCAGGATCAGTCGATAATCCGCCGGCGTCATCGTGCCGCGCCCCCGCAAGTGGGCGACCCTGCCGGGACGGGGACGGCCAAGGCCGACCGATGCGATGTTAACGTCATCCTTCTCCCCCTTCTCACGCCCCGCCATTCCGGCACTTCGCGGCAGCGTTCCTGTAAATCTGTAAGACAGATATCGCGTCATTTTCGGATATTCCACCCTGCTGAGGTCGTATATCGCATTTTTGGCTTGAACCTGTCTGACCAATTACCTTATTGTTAGCGCTAACGACATTGAACAAGCCGGCAGGCCAAAACAAGCGGGCTGATTCGGGTCGGATCGAACAGGGAGAGGACGGATGTTCATTGCGCTGGACCTGCACAACAGTTCCGATCAACGGGAGGTTCGCCATCCGCCCGCACGAAGCCAGGAACCGCCCGCGCTGACCCCCACCCAGATGAAAGTCTTGCGCTGCGTTCATTCAGGCCTGCTCAACAAGCAGATTGCCTATGAGCTGGGCATGGCCGAAGCAACGGTGAAGGTTCACATGACCGCCCTGATGCGTAAGCTTAACGTCCGCAATCGGACCCAGGCCGCCATCGCCGCCCGCAACCTGGGCTGGCTGCGCGCGACGTCCGGCTGACCTGGCCGCCTGACGGCAGAGAT
Source organism: Sphingobium sp. Z007 (assembly GCF_900013425.1). Classification (GTDB taxonomy): domain Bacteria; phylum Pseudomonadota; class Alphaproteobacteria; order Sphingomonadales; family Sphingomonadaceae; genus Sphingobium. The sequence goes on along the minus strand of NZ_FBXK01000001.1, from coordinate 1,024,376 downwards.
GATCTGATTTGGAGGGTGATATGGCGATGGGTTCGCGGCGTGAAGTGATGGGCGGCGTGGGCGCGGGATTGATGCTGGCCTCGGTCGGCAGCGGTCTGTCGGCGGCGCCGCCGCGCAAGATCGGCTATGCGATCGTCGGGCTGGGTTCTTACGCGACGCGCCAGATCATGCCGAATTTTGCCGGGTGCGAACACGCCCGCATCGTCGCACTGGTCAGCGGCACGCCGGCCAAGCTCGACAGCTATGGCGCCCAATATGGCGTCCCCAAGACGCATCGCTACAGCTATGCCGATTTCGATCGCATCCGCGACAACCCCGATATCGACGCGGTTTACATCATATTGCCCAACAGCCTGCATGCCGAATACGCCATTCGCGCTGCACAGGCCGGCAAGCATGTGATGTGCGAAAAACCGATGGCGACATCCGTGGCCGAATGTCAGGCGATGATCGCGGCCTGCAAAAAGGCGGGCACGAAGCTGATGATCGGCTATCGGTCGCGCTTCGAACCCCATAACCGTTTGGCTATCGATCTAGCGCGCAGCGGGCATGTGGGTCCGACGCGCCTGATTACGGCGGAACATGGCTTTCCCATCAAGCCGGACCAGTGGCGGCTCGACAAGCCTTTGTCCGGCGGCGGATCGATGATGGACATCGGCATCTACAGCCTGAATGCGGCACGCTACCTGACGGGCGAGGAACCGGTGGAGGTGACCGCGGTCGAATCGACCGACCGTTCCGACCCGCGTTTCCGCACGGTCGAGGACAGGATCAGCTTTCTGCTGCGCTTTGCGTCCGGGATCGTGGCGGACTGTATCTCCAGTTACAGCACGGGGCATAACAGCTATCGCATCCACGGAAGCCAGGGGTGGATCGGGATGGAGCCGGCGACGCCCTATGCGGGCCAGAGTATGACGATCCGCAAGGACGGCGTGACAGCGCTCCGCACCCTGCCTGCTCCTGCGAAGAACCAGTTTGCGGGGCAACTCGATCATCTGGCCGAATGCATTGTGTCGAACAAGACCCCGATCGTGCCGGGCGAAGAGGGGCTGGCCGACCTGCGCGTGATCGAGGCGATCTACCAATCCGCGGCGCAGGGACGCAGCATCAGGATCGGCGCGTGATCGCGCGCCGCACCCTGCTGGCGTCGCTGGCCGCCATGCCGGTCGCGGCGATGGCTGCTAACCCCACGACAGTCGGCGGCGTCACGCGCCTTTCCCCTGCGCTTGACCGGATCATCGCGCCGTCCGCCTCGATCGAGATACTGGCGCAAGGATACCGCTGGGCCGAAGGGCCGATATGGGTGGGGCAGCGCGACTATCTGCTGTTCAACGATCCCCCCGCCAATATCCTTTACCGCTGGCGGGCCGGACAGGGCGCAAAGCCTTTCCTCTCGCCGTCTGGATTGCAAACCGCCATACCTCCTGGCGTGCGCGAAGCGGGCCTCAACGGCCTTGCCATCGATACAGCCGGTCACCTGATCGCCGCCGATAGCGGCACGCGCGCGATCGTGCGGATCGACCTGGATACGACCAAACGCACCATCCTGGCCGATCGTTTCCAGTCCAAGCGGTTCAACAGCCCCAATGATCTGTGCCTGTCGCCATCGGGGACCATCTATTTCACCGACCCGCCCTATGGTTTTGCGGATGGCGATGCGTCGCCGCTGCGCGAAATCGGCCATAATGGGCTTTATGCGCTAACCCCGGATGGCGATGTCACGCTGCTGGATGGCAGTCATCGCCGCCCCAACGGCCTGGCGCTGTCGCCCGATGGCCGCACCCTGTATCTGGCCTTGTCGGACGAGACGCAGCCGGAGGTTCGCGCCTATACGCTGGATGCTGAAGGCCGCCCCATTGGCCAGCGCCTGTTTCACGACATGCGACAGCAGCGCGCCCAAGGACTGCCGGGCCTGCCCGACGGGATCAAGGTGGCGCCCGATGGCCATGTTTTTGCGACCGGTCCTGGCGGCGTGCATATAGTGACGCCGGACGGGACATTGCTGGGCATCGTGAGCACCGGCAAGGCGGTCGCCAACTGTTGCTTTGGCGCAAATGGCAAAAGCCTGTTCATGACGTCATCGGACAGGTTGGCGGTCATCGCGCTGTTGTAACCGCGAACCTGCGTGCCTCATCGCGGCGGCCACGCATACTTGCTCAATATTAACGAGGTTATGGATATTTATGCGTTTTTTTAAAGGAAACCTTAGTTCGCGATAATATTCGATCAGGCGCGGTATGAATCGTTGGGGATCGACGCCCCCTTCAATGACGCCCACGATCCGTCGGCCCATGCTCATGACCGCCGCCATCACCCAGAGGCCCCATACCCCCGGCTGAAGGACGCCCAGGAAGTTGCGCATCGCAGGCCGGACAGGCGCCGCAGCAACATGCTGTCGCCCGGCCCTACATCGTCCACATCCTGGTCTACCGCGGCGACGACGCCGGCGCGGGGGTCTTGGACGCTGGCGAACCTGCAATCAGGACAGGAGCGAACGATGGCGCCATTGGCTGGGCGACGCGCCATAGCGGCGGCGGAAGCAGCGGGTGAAGAAGGCGGAGTCATTGTAGCCGACCTCGAACGCGATGTCGGTAATGGTGCGACCATCACCAGCCGCCAGCATGGCGGACGCGCGTTCCAGCCGCTTGGTCATGATGAAGGCGGTGGGCGTCTGGCCGACATGGCGGAAAAAGCTCTTTTGCACCGCGCGCTCGGACAGGTTGAGCGCAGTGCTGATCAGGCCCGTGTTGAGGTCGGGATGATCCAGATGGGCCAGCGCGAAATCGACCGGGGAGGAGAGATGCGGCGCAGGCGCATCCGGCCGCATCGCCCGGCGACAGGCCATGCGCGCGGCATCGACCAGCAGCGCAGCAGTGTCCGCATCCAGTTCGTCATGTCAATCGGCGTGCAAACGGGACCCCTTATCGGCGCGCAAAAGGGACCCCCTGTCAGGATGGCGGAACGTTGATGTGACGGGCTTCCTTGCGCTGCGCGCGGCGTAGGGAGGGCGTAGCCCGACCGGAGGCGCGCGCAGCGCAAAACATCTTCTAATTGATCGCTGCTGGGGCGGATCAGCTGCGGTTTTTGAAGCGCCAGCTGTCATTTGCCGGTCTCGACAATGTCGCAATGATGGGTGACGCGATCGAGGAGCGCGGTTGTCATCTTGGGATCGCCGAACACGGTGGGCCACTCGCCAAAGGCGAGGTTGGTGGTGATGATGACACTGGTCTGCTCATAGAGTTTGCTGATCAGGTGGAACAGCAACTGGCCGCCCGATCGAGCGAACGGCAGATACCCCAGTTCATCGAGCACGATGAGATCGAGGCGGGATAGCTGGGCGGCGAGAGCGCCACTCTTGCCGATCCTGGCCTCCTCTTCGAGGCGGGTCACCAGATCGACCGTGTTGAAGTAGCGGCCTCGGGCGCCGGAGCGCACTACATTGGCGGTGATGGCGATGGCCAGATGGGTCTTTCCTGTGCCTGTGCCGCCGACCAGGACGATATTGCGCCGTGCGGGCAGGAACGCGCCGCTGTGCAATGAACGCACAAGCCCCTCGTTGATCGGGGTACCCTCGAACCGGAAGGCATCGATGTCCTTCACGACTGGCAGCTTGGCAGCGGCCATCCGGTATCGGATCGACGCGGCATGACGATGCGTCGCCTCCGCTCGCAGGAGATCGGTCAGTATCTCCATGGTGGTGCGCTGGCGCTGAAGGCCGGTGGTGACGGCATCGTCGAACGCGCCCGCCATGCCCTTGAGTCCAAGCCCGCGCATGGCCTCGATCATATCATGCCGCTGCATCGAAGGTCCTCAGCTGGTCGTAACGGGCACAGTCGGCGATCGGGGGATGGCGCAAGGCGCTATCCTCGGAGGTGATGATCGTCAGCGGACGCGGAGGCTCCCGGCGTCGTGCCAGGATGTTGAGGATCAGGTCGTCGCTCGCCGTGCCCGTCGCCAGTGCCTCACGCACAGCGGTTTCGACAGGCTCCAGGCCATCGGTCAGTACGGCCGACAGTACACGGACGAACCGGCGATCGGCATCGTCGCCATTACCCAGCTTGCGGCGCAGGCGGGCCAGCGCCGGTGGCAGATCCCAGTCCTGGAAGGGGGCACCGTTCCGCAACGCGCCAGGCTTGCGGGCCAGCACTGGCAGATAATGCCAGGGGTCATAGATCGTGCGGTTGCGCCCAAAGTAGCGAGGATGTTCAGCGACAACCTCTTCGCCGCAGCGAACGACGATGCGGTCGGCATAGGCGCGGACCTGCACCGTGCGTCGTGCCACCGTCGAGAGTACCGAGTAGCGGTTGCGGTCGAAGCTGATCAGGCAGGTGCCGGTCACGGCATGCTCACTCTCATTGAAGCCCCGGATAGATTTTGGCTCACGGTCCCAGCATCGGCTGCAGCGCAGATCGTTCGATCTCCAGCATCTGCGCCACGGTCAGATCTCCCTGTTCAGGATGGGGCTGCCGTTCCGCCCAGCGCCGACACTCGGCCTCCAGCCAGCCATTGAGCTCTTCGAGACTGGCGAACCGCAACCGGGGCTGGAAGAAGCGACCCCGGATCGTCTGCACCTGGTTCTCGACCTGACCCTTCTCCCATCCCGCCGCAGGCGAGCAGGCCGTGGGCTCGACCATATAATGGTCGGTCATGATCAGGAACCGCCGGTTGAAGACGCGTTCCTTGCCGGTGAACACGCTCGTCACAGCCGTCTTCATATTATCGTAGATGCCGCGCCCTGGCACGCCGCCGAAGAAGGCAAAGCCGCGCGCATGCGCGTCGAACAGCATCTCCTGGCTCTCGCGAGGATAGGCCCGGACATAGACCCCACGTGACGCGCACAGGCGCATATGCGCGACCTTCACCCGCATCGGCGCTCCTGCGATCTCGACATCCTCATGGCTCCAGTCGAACTGGTAGGCCTCGCCTGGCCTGAACATCAGCGGGATGAAGGCGGTGACGCCATCGCCAGCATCCTTGCGCCGCTCGATCTTCCAGCGCGTCGCATAGCGCCGCACCGCATCGTAAGAACCCTCAAAGCCTTCTCGCACCAGCAGGTCATGGATCCGCGTCATCCGCAGCCGGTCACGCCTGCCGCGCAGCTCGTTCTCTTCCAGCAGCGTGTTCAGGCGCTCCTGGAACGGACCGATCCTGGGCAGCGGCTGAACCTTGCGCTGATAATCAAAGGCGCCCTCCGGCGCTCGGACCGCTTTGCGGATGACCTTCCGCGACACATGCAGATCCCGTGCGATCGCCTTGATCGCCTTGCCTCCGGCATACTCGCGCCGGATCCGTAAAACTGTCTCCAAAACCAACATCCCGATCTCGCCGCCTGAAAATCCAGCCGGCTGCTTAAACCATCGAAATGAGGGGTCCCTTTTAGACGCCGATCACCCCGCTAACGGGGTCCTTTTTGCACGCCGATCCACAATGCTCTACGGTGAGTTTGGCAGGATGCTGGAGTGGATCGAGCAGCGTCGAGTGGCCGAGAATGCACAAAGCCCCGGCGCTTTTGCGTCGGGGCTTTGTGGAATGTCGGTTTCGGTGGTTGCGGGAGGGCGATACAACCGAAGCCGACATCCAATATCCTCACGTATATGATCGAAGTTCCATATTTTTAATATTATTCAAAGTTTTACATCACTGTGAACACTTACTCCACAGACCGTTCCGCGGCCCGCGCACGGTCCCCATCGATGCATGATGTGTTTGCTTGTAACGGCTACGCGATTGATAAGTTTCGATCTGCCCTTTTCGCCAAAGAAAACTTGGCGGTCGAAATTATCAAGCGATTGACCCATAGACATTGTCTTGACGCCTCGCCGGTAGATTTCCATTCACTCAAATCCCCTTGGGCGAAAGGTGCCGGGAATTCGAACATCTACATTGTTCCGAAATGTGATGTCGTCACCATATGAAGTAGCCCCCAAAAACGCCTGACAGGCCCTCACACTTATGGAAGTGTGATGCATATGCCTGACCGTATGACCGCGTAGAGGTCATTACCTCGGTGCAGCGCCGTCGGCGCTGGACGCCCGAGGAGAAGATTCGCATCGTTGAGGAGACCTATTTGCCGGGGAACTCGGTGTCGCTGGTCGCCCGCCGCCATGGCATCGCGGGCACCCTGACGCCCGACCACCAGTTTAAGCCTGCCTCCAACAGGCAGCGCCGCCTCGGCGGCGCGGAAAACCGGCGCCGCAGCTGCATTGGTTGTTCCATCACCCGCCGTCAGCAGCAGATCGAGCGTGGCGCGTTCGGGGACACACAGCGTGTCCGAACAGGCAAGCCATGAGAGGTTGACGCGCAGCGGGATGGCAGTGCCCGGAGCAACATCGTCGTTCAGGTTCAAATCCGTAAGGAGCGTGAAAGCACCTTTGTGAACATAGCTTGCCAGCCCCGCGAGCTCGAGCAGGGTTGGTGCGGGATGGCGCAGGTCACCGATGGTTACGCCATCCGGCACGGTCCAGTTCGCCTCTACCGAGAGCCCGCTGTCGCCCGGATTGACCCAATAGCCATGCCAGCCAGTGCGTGGCACCATGCGGATAGCGATGCGCGTTGTCGTGCCGGGCTTTGGGGAACTGGATTCGGGCAGCACCGACGCATTGATATTAGCCGTGCCCTGAGCGGCGACCGGTCCGGCGATGAAACCAAGCAAAGCGGCTACGAAGAGTGCGAAAAACCTTATCGTAACAAGCGGTAGTCGATCCATCATCGTCCTGGCCGGCGTTTTCATTGTGATGCAGTTCCGTTCGGGTCGCGTCGCGCAAGCGCCACCGCCTCACGCAACCCGCCCAGATCAATGCCGCCGGGGATGAGATAGGGGCCGATCAGCATACCGGGCGTGCCTTGAAGGCCCAGCATTGCTGCGTATCGGCTATTGCGATCCAGCACAGCGTCGATCTCGGCCTTGTGCGCGGTGAGGTCAGCCTGCAGTTTCGCCCAATCCACCCCCGCCTTGTCTGCTGCGGCGCGGATACTGTCCGATGTCAGCTTGCCGGTCATGGTCATCAGCGCATCGTTGAACGCGGCATGCTTGCCTTGCCATTTGGAGGCGATGGCTGCCTGCGCCGCTTCGGTGGACGCAGCGCCGAAGACCGGCCAGTCACGAAAGACCAGTTTCACCTTGGGGTCTTCTCTCATCAGCGCTTCGAGCGACGGGTGGAGCTTGCGGCAAAAGGGACATTGATAGTCGGAGAAAACCACAACAGTGACATCTTGCCCCTGCGGCGCGATGGCCGGGGCAACAGGATCATTCTGGATTTGCGAGCGGATGCGCAGCGCGTCTGCGCTGGAGGTGTCGCTCGACGCCTGACGAGCTTGCGCCGGGTCGGCATCACCGCTCCAAAGCGCCACGCCGCCGGCTAGAAGCGCGGCCAAGCCGATGCCAGCGGCGATTGTCATTGTCTTCATCTCATTGGGTCCTTTGCAGATCACGCATCCCTGCGGTCAGCGCCGCCCGGGATATCTCGCCGGCGTGGAGACCGGCAATTTCGCCCGCCTCGTTGACGAACAGGGTGGTTGGAAGCGCCACCGAAGCGACAGCCTTGCCCAAGACGCCGCCCGGATCAGTCACGATTGCCCCGTTGGCCAGGCCCTGCTTGGCAAGAAACGCACGGATGGCCGCAGCGTCCTCGCCTTGATTGACGAGCAGAACCGGAACTTTGGAGCTTTGCGCCACGTCGATCAGCATCGGCATTTCGCGACGGCACGGCGGACACCATGTGGCCCATAAATTGATAACCATAGGTCGCCCTGGAATGCCCAGCTCGACCGGTTTGCCATCGAGGTCCGTCAGCATCAGGCGCGGCATCGGCCGTACATCCGGTGCAATCAAGGTGGCCGCACCGAGATGAAGTACAAAAAGACCTGCGACCGTGGCGATCAGGGCAAGACCTGCAGGTTTCCGCCCCAGCATAACCAAGATGATGATCAACGCCGCCGCAGCGCCTGCCCAGACCGAGAACCCGCCCTGCCAGATTGCAAGCATGCCCCAAGGTTCGGCGATAAAGGCATCAAGATTGGCAAGAATAAAGCCGATGCGCGCTGCAACCACTCCGGCCAGCAAGGACAACCATCCGGCACGCATTGCCCTACTATCCAGCCGCGCGGCAATCACACCCGCGATCGCCAGAAACGCCCAGATCGCTGCAACAGCGATCAAACGGTCTGTAGCCATGGCAAGTGGGCCGATCTGTATGACGCCATCCATTGTGGTTCTCCTTGCCGCCCTTTCTTAAGGCAGGCTTAGCATCCGGCTTAAGGCAGCGGTAAGGTGGGCAGGGAAAGGAGCAGAAATGCGGATTCTGCTTGTTGAAGATGATGATATGCTGCGCGACGGTATCGTAGTGGGGCTGGGCCTTGAGGGGTTCGAGGTCGATGCTGTGGCCTGTCTTGCCGACGCGCGCGCCGCGATAGGAGATCATGCTGGCGTCGTGCTCGATATCGGCCTGCCAGATGGCTCCGGTCTCGACCTGCTAGCGGAATGGCGACGGGCCGGCGTCGAGACTCCGGTACTGCTGCTGACGGCGCGTGCCATGGTCATGGACCGGGTCGAGGGCCTTGATCGCGGTGCCGACGATTATCTGGGCAAACCCTTCGATCTTACTGAACTGTCAGCCCGCCTGCGCGCGATTATGCGTCGAGCCAGTGGGCGGGCAAGCGGCGATCTGGAACTGGGTGCGCTGATAATCAGCGAAGCGCGTAGATCAGTGGCCTTGGATGGCAAGGAAATCGCCGTCTCTCGCCGGGAGTTTGCGATCCTGCATGCTTTGGCCGAGCGCCCAGGGCACGTCCTGTCGCGCAGTCAGCTGGAAGATCGCATCTACGGCTGGCAGGAGGAAATCGAAAGCAACGCGGTGGAGGTACACATCCACAAGCTCCGTGCGAAACTCGGCCGGACCCGCATCGAAACGGTGCGTGGTGAGGGTTACCGGATTACACGAACATGACTGCGTTACGGATCCGTCTGTTCATTCTCGTCGCTGGAGTGACCATGCTCGTCTGGGCGGGTGCAGCAGGCTGGACGAGTTTTTCAACCAGGGCTGAAGTGCAGCGTGTGCTCGACGGGCGGTTGGTGGAGGCGGCACGAATGGTCGCTGCACTCGATATTCCCGCCAGCGGACCAGTGCGGCGACTGGCACCGGCACCTTACTCCCGCCAGTTGTCGTGCCAGATCTGGTCTCTGAACGGCGCTTTGATCGGTCAGTCAACCGGAGCGCCCGATGCACCGTTGGCCGGGGGCGCACCCGGTTTTTCCAGTCGCCAGATCGGAGATGAACAGTGGCGCGTCTATACACATGTTGACGCGGCACGTGGCATCAGGGTCATGGTCGGCGACAGCTTGGCGGTCCGCCAGCATCTGGTCAACGATCTGATGCTGGGCTTGCTGTTGCCCGCAGCGGCTGGGCTCGTTGCGCTCGCAGTGCTGCTTTGGTTTGGTGTCCGGAGTGGCCTTGCACCGCTCGGTCGTGTTGCCCGCGCAATCGAGCTGCGTTCGCCACATACCCTTGAGCCACTCGCCGTCGACCCAGTGCCCGAAGAACTAAGGCCGCTGGTGCAGGCAATGGACGACCTACTCGCCAGACTTGAAGGGGCCAGACGGGCCGAGCGCGACTTTGTGGCCAACGCCGCGCACGAACTCCAGACGCCGCTGGCTGGACTCAAAACCCAGGCGGAGGTGGCCCGCCGCGCCACGGACCCGGCCATGCGCGATCATGCCCTGGAGCGCATCGCTATAGCGGTGGATCGCACCAGCCGGCTGGTGCGCCAGTTGCTTGAACTGGCCCGGCAGGAAGGGCGAGAGGCCGAACCGGCCAACTGCTTCGCCTGCGTGCGTGACGTGGTGAACGGCGTGGCCGGCGATTATGCACATCTGGCCGCGACGGGCAGTCGATCGATCGTCACCGCCTGCGGACTCCGCGATGTCGACCTGGCAATCGATGCCGAAGCCCTTCGCCTGGCGCTGGGCAACCTGGTGGAAAACGCTCTGCACCATGGGGGCAAAGGCCCAGTCCGGATCGAGTGTGCCGCAAACGATGGATTGGAACTGCGTGTCATCGATGGTGGCGCGGGCATCGCGGCGGAAGAGGTTGAGCGTGTCCGTCGCAGGTTCGAACGCGGCCCTCGCGCCATGTCGGGCGGCACCGGGCTGGGCCTGTCGATCGTCGAGGCCGCAATCGCTCCAGCACAGGGCGTTCTGAAATTTCGTCCAGATGATGCCGGCTTTGCCGCCGTGCTGCGCTTTCCATCACATCGTGTCCGGATATCGAGCAATGGTGCCAGCTGACGTTCCACCCGATCAGGCAGATGTAGCCCCCCGAAAGGCATTTAGCCGCCGCGACCTTGCAATCTTAGCCGGATTTGCTGGAGCGGGTTGGCTCGGAAGCTGGGCACTTCGCGAAACTGCGCCTTTGGCTCAGGACATGTCTTCAAATGGCAGAGCTCAAACCGCCGCAGACCAGCGGACGAGTCGGTCGGCTGGGAACCCGGATGGGTCGGTGACCGTCGTTGCGTTCAATGATTTCCTCTGTCCGATCTGCAAGGTGACCGCGCACATTCTTGCAGCCGCCGTGAAGCATGACGGTGACGTGAGGATCGAGTATCGCGATCTGGCTTTCTTCGGCCCAATGGCGGAGCGTGCCGCCTTGGTCGGCCTCGCGATGGACCGACAGAGTCTTTATCCCGCCTATCACGACCGTACGATGGCAATGCACATACCGCTGAACGAGGCAGTGCTGCGCGATATCGGACACGATATAGGCGCGGATTGGGAACAGGCCACGAAGGATCTGAAAGACCAGCGCCAGGCATTTCTAAACCGTTTGCATCAGGACGCCAATCTTGCCTTCGGTCTCGGTATCCGCGGCACACCTGCGTTCCTCGTCGAAAACCTCCTCGCCATTGGCCGTAAGACTGAAGATGAATTTTTGGCTATCTTTGCCGAGGCTCGGGATATGGCTCGCGTCGCTGAATGACTGACCGGCTAGCGCCGGTACGGTCATCGCACTATTCGTTCGCGTTCTCGCGAAGCGCAATATCGCGCCGGACGCGCGTCATTTCGCCTATAGGAATCGTCCGCGAGCTTCCCCGACAATCGATAGGCAGCGTTGTTGGTAGCGTCTGGACTCCAGACAACGTGGTTAGAACACCCTGTCGGCCGCTGGGAAGTCTGTGAAAGCCGGTTTGTTAGACGCTCGACTTCACGAGGTATTGCCATCGCTATCCGATTTTGGCCATAAGTCGACCGGCCGCTCCTTGCTCAGCTGCTGGATTGCGATTGTATGCAAGTGGCATTCGTGGCGACTTCCACCGCAAAGCATCCATGATACCCGCGAGATCCTCGCCACTCGCGAACAAATCCTGGTTCAGCCCGATCCGTGTCGAGTGCGCTGATCCCTTTTAGCAATCTGGCCAAATCCTCGGCTGTCAGATCGGGCAGCGCGCCGAGGTCGAACGCCCGCTTGATAATCGACCGGAAAATCGGCCCGATCGACCCCGGGTGTAGCGCCAGGCTGCCGATGTCACATTCGACGCGCGCCTTCACGGCAGGCTTAGAGAGCGTCTTGCGCAGATCCCAAGCCTCGCGGCTTGAAATGCTGTCGATCGCCCGACCGCGCACGGCGGCGCGCGCCTTGTAGCGCCGCACCTGCACCCGCCGGAACAGCGGCCCGGCCGATATCTCGGCAGCCTCGGTCCAGGCCGTGATCGCCGCGACGGTGCGCGGGCTGAGATAGGCGGTTGCCCCCTCCCCGTCCTGATCGCCCTTGCTGCGCAGGATCTGCAGCAGCCGCGCTTCGGGATCGATCGCCTCCTCGATATGCTCGACGGCTACCGCCACGAGTTCGGAGGCTCGCATGCCGGTGTCATAGGCCGCCGACAGCAATGCACGATCGCGAAGGCCCGGCAGATCGTCTTCGCAGCTCTCGAGCAGCGCGCGGATGTCGAGCCCACGCGCCTTGTCGCGCTCGACGTCGCGCACCGGTCCCTTGAACCGCAGCGGCCGCGCTTGTTTCTGCGCCGCCCCCTTCTCGCGCCGCACCGCCTGCAGCCGCAACTTGACCAGCGGCGCCGGCGTCGGATCCTTGAGGTCGAGCAGTTGATGAATCTTGGCGATCGAAGCCTTGTACCGGGATAGCGACGCGGGACGGCTCCCCTTCCCCCCCCCCCATCCAGATAATCGGCCACGGTCTCAGCCGTCGCCGGCAGCGCGATCCGGTTGGTGCGCCGACACCAGCTGTCGAATGCTTCGATGTCGGACTTGAGCGCGCGGATGCTGTGAGGCGACGAAGCGGCCTGATAGGCGGCGATCAGCGCCTCGGTGGCCGCCCGGGCACAGCTCGCCAGCACTCCATTCCGTCAATTGCGCGCGATGCCCCCGCTTCATGCGGTGATATCCAAGATGGATCAAGATCTCCGCACAATGCCGCCGTGCTGTCCGACTGGAAAAGTCATAACCGGCTATCTCGCCAGCTTCGACACCGAGTTGCTCGGCCAGATACGAGAGGCCATCGGTAGGGATTGAGCCAGGATCGGTCGCGAAAAACCCCAGGGAAGCGAAAAATTTCAGCTGCGCGGCGAGGCCGAGGCGCGTCAGGGCCGGCTTCGAATTTACAAAATCAATATCGGCAAAGCTCAGGCTCCATCGTCCGATCAAATCCCCGCCCGAAATACTCCGATCCATCAACCCACTCACTATGATGGAGCGAACTGTCCTCTTCTATAATTTCCATCGTCAATACCGAATGCCACGTTCCCAAAACGTTCTCCGACTTGGCCAAAATCGCAGCTTGCGGCCGACTGGGCCATGTCGGAAAATAGCGATTCCTGGTTGTCGTCTTCGGCGCGACACGGGATTGGGCGCGCCAGTTTGGCCTTGATCCACTCGTCTTCGAGGTCGCTGGAGCGGATTTGATAGGGCGCGTAGCGCATGACCTGCTCGGCGGCGATATGCCATTCCTGAGGAAGCGTTGGATCTTGACTTGCGGGACTCCGAGTTTGGCGGCCGCGTCCGACATCGTGAGCCATTCGCCGTTCTTGTCAGAAGACCGGTAACCGCTGATCTTGCGCACCACATGGCTCACTGGCGTGTTCAGTCTGCCCAATTTAATTGTTAAGGCAATGATTGCATATTGAACGTAATCGGATGATGGACTAGGTAGCCGCGCATGCCCCGCGACCGATCCAGAACCAGCCCCGTCACGCTTTTTGAACTCACGAACGCTTTGCAGCCGATCCGGCGTGTCTGGGTTCAGGCAGTCAGTCTCGCACTCGCCGACTTCGGACTTCCCGCATCGCTCATTTCGGCGCTCATTCTGGCGTCCCGTCATGGAGACAAGGGTGTCAGGCAGAACGCGCTGGCCGAGGAAGTCGGGGTCAATCCGGGCGGCATGGTGCGCATTCTCGACCAGGCCGAAGCCGCCAACCTGCTTGAGCGGCGCGATTCTCCCGATGACCGGCGCATCAAGACGATCCATGTCATGCCGAAAGGTCGTGACCTTGCGAAGAAGATGGAAAAGGCGGTCACGCGGCTCCGCGACGATCTCCTTGGTGATCTTCCTTCGCAGGACATCGAAACGACGACGCGCACGCTGCGTTTGTTCGAGGAACGGATCGGTCAGTTCCTGCAGCAGGCGCGGACGGGCCGATGAAAGTCAGCGCCGATCAGCTGATCTTCTCTGTTAAGCTGTTCGTCGCGGGCATGATCGCATTCGCGATAGCGGTGCGGATCGGCCTGCCCAATCCTTACTGGGCACTTGTCACCTGCTGCGTCTGCATGAACCCCATGAGCGGGGCGATCCGGTCGAAGGCCGTCTATCGGTTCACCGGAACTTTCTGCGCCGGCTTCGTCACACTTGCCATGGTCGCGCTGTTTGCGAGCGCGCCGCTGCTGCTGATCGCGGCGTCGGGAATCGTGGCAACCCTGGCGTTCGGTATTTCTTTCCTCGACCGCACGCCGCGCAGCTACGGCTTCCAGCTTTTCGCGATCACGCTCATGCTGGTGGCGGTCGCCGGTGTGGATCATCCGGAGATCATGTTCGATACCGTTGTGGCGCGGGTCAGCGAAATCACCCTCGGCATCCTCGCGACGACCCTCGTTGACGGCGTGATCGCTCCGCATTCTCTTGAAGGTGCGCTACGCGCGCGCCTGCATCGCTGGCTGCCCAGCATCGAGACCTGGGCGAAGGATGTCCTTGATGGCCATGAGGCGGACGACCAAGGAGAGCATGACCGGCTAAAGACGCTGGCCGACATCACATCCCTGTCACAGCTGACCGGAGCGCTGCGCTACGATCCGACGATCCATCGCGATGACCTGCGGCACGCGCTCGCGATCCAGCAACGCCTGCTGCGCATGGTCCCGCTCCTTTCCGCGATCGGCAGCCGCATCGCGGGCCTTGGCGAAGCGGAGCGCTTGGCCCTCCGACCCTCTCTCGCCACGGCCAGGGCCCATCTCGATGCCGGTACGGAACCGCCACCCGATCTGGCCGATGCCGTGCGCGCGCTTCCGCTCGATGCCAGTGATGCGCGCGCGTGGCAGCAGCTCATTCATGATGCGCTGGCCGACATGCTGACCGAAATGCTGACGCTCTGGAGCGAAGTCTCGCGGATCGAGGCGGCGTTGAGCGGAAAGGCGAAGCTTGCGCCCGCGCTCGCGCGAACAGTCAGCGAGACGCGGGCGTTTCCGCTCAACCCCGACATTGATCACGCTGCCCGGATCGCGGCGGGAATCCTCGTAACCTACGCCCTCCTCTGCGGGCTCTGGTATGCGACGGGCTGGCATCAGGGCGCGAACGCCGTCCTGTTCAGCACGATAGCGCTGGCCTTCTTCGGCGGCGGCGACGAGCCTGGCCGAGCGATCGGAATGTTCGCGCGTTTCGCCCTGCTAGCGACCCTGCTGGCGGGGATCCTGTGCTATGGCCTGCTCCCGCTCGCTGCCGATTTCGCGACCTTTGCGATGATGATGGGCCTGTTCATGCTGCCGCTGGGCGTCTGGGCGGCCGTCAGTCCGATGGCGACGCTGCTCCTCGCTTTCGGGCTCAGCAACATCAATCTCCAGGGCCATTATTCGCCGCCCGATTTCGGAACCTTCGTCGAGGCGAGCGTCGCCAGCATGCTGGGCATATTCACCGCCATTCTCGGCGCCGGCCTGTTCCGTACCTGGGGCGTGCAGCATCAGCTTCAGCGCGTCCTCCGCATCGAAGCGCGCGAGATCGCGCGGCTGAGCCGGTCGCCCAGCCGACGGTTGCGGGACAGCTATGTCCAGCGGGCGCTCGACCGCATTTCGGTGGTGACGGCGCGCCTTGCCGCAGCCGGGCAGATCGAGCGGAGCGCCGGCCTGCTCATCCGGCTGCGGGTCGGCGCGAACGTCGCCGACCTGCGCTCGATGGGCAACGCGCTTCCCGCCGATGGGCGGCAGGCGACGGATCGGGTTCTCGATCAACTCCGCAGCGAGTTCGACAAACCGCAGCCGTCGTCCCGTCTGCTCGCGCTCATCGACGAAGCACTTGATGCGCTCTGGCCGGGAGATGGTTCGCCCGGCGCTCGCCCCGACCGCGCCATTCATGCCTTAGCGGGTCTGCGCATCGCCCTGTTCGAGCGCGCGCCGGCCTGGGTACCGGCGACATGATCGGCGAAATCGACATCGCGGGCGTGTTCGTTTCGCCGCTGCTCCTCTGCGCGATCCTCGGCTTCGCGATGCGCCTGCTGCTGTCGCGGGTGCTCGAGTCCATCAGCTTCTACCGCCTCGTCTGGCAGCGCCCGCTGTTCGACACCGCCCTGCTCCTCATCCTGACCGGCACCGCCTTTCTGGCTCTACGCCTTGTCACCGCATCCTGAAGTGCCCGCCATGACCCTAGATCGCGATACCCTCCTCCGCCTGCTCAAGCCCTTGCTCACCCTGCTGGTGGTGGGTGCGGGCGTGTTCGTCTTCTGGCACCTCTATAATTACTACACCTACGCGCCACAGACGCGCGACGGGAAGATCAGGGCGGATGTGGTCCCTCTCGCGGCAGACGTGTCGGGCCGGGTCGAGCAGGTCCACGTTCGCGACAACCAGGTGGTCAGGCGCGGCGACATCCTGTTTACCATCGACCATGTTCGGCTGCGCAATGCCGTTGAGCAGGCCGAGGCCGCTGTCGCCACGGCACGGGCAACGTTGAACGCCGCCGAACGGGAGAACCGCCGCTATCAGGCCCTCTCTGATATCGTCTCGGGGCAGCAACGTGACGACCGCCGCTCCACCGCCGAGGAGGCCCGCGCACGCTATGCCCAGGCGATCGCTGATCGCGATCTCGCCCGCATCAATCTGGCGCGCGCCGAGGTGCGTGCGCCGGTCAACGGCATCGTCACCAATTTCTCGCTCCGCCCCGGCGCCTATGCCGCCGCCGGGCAGCCCGTGATGACGCTGGTCGATTCCGACAGCTACTACGTTGCCGGCTATTTCGAGGAGACGAAGCTTTCGCACATCCGCCCCGGCGTCCGCGTCACGATCCGGGTAATGGGCGAGGATAGGCCGCTTTCTGGCCATGTTGAAGGCCGATCGGCGGGCATTGACGATCGCGAACGGACGACCGCGTCCGGAACGCTACTCGCGAATGTCAATCCCACCTTCAGCTGGGTCCGTCTTGCCCAGCGCATCCCCGTGCGGATCGCCATCGACAAGGTGCCGCCCGGCATCGATCTGATCGCGGGCCGGACGGTCACCGTGACGCTCAATGGCGCGGAAAATGCGCTCGGCCCCGGCCGGAGCGAATGACGATGGGGCGCGTCGGAACGAAAAGGCCGCTCGGACTGATGGGCGCGCTGATGCTCGCTGGCTGTGGCACGGTCGGCCCCAGCTATCGGGCGCCGCCCTTGCCCGCAGGCATCTCGGATCGGCCCGCAAGCTTTGCCGAAGGAAAATCGCCCGCCTATTCGGCTGAACCCTTGCCCCAGCGCTGGTGGCGCCTCTACGCTATTCCCCAGTTCGATGCGCTGGTCCAGGAAGCGATCGAGGCAAACACCGACCTCAGGGTCGCGGCGGCCAATCTCGAACGCGCGCGCGCGATTGTCCAGGAGGTCGAGGCCGGCGCGGGCGTCCAGACTTCCACGGCGGGCGGCGTATCGGTGGGCGAGCCGTCCAATCTCGGTCTCGGCTCGCCCAACGGGACCCATGCGACATTCGACGCCGGCGTCGGCATATCCTATGAACTCGACGTCGTGGGCCGGATTCGGCGCACGATCGAAGCCGCGCAGGCCGATGCGGAAGCGCAGGCCGCCGCCTATGACCTTGCGCGCACGACGGTCGTGGCCGGAGTGGTCGGCGCCTATGGAGATGCCTGCGCGGCCGGCGCGCGGATGACCGTTGCGCGCCATTCGGTCGAACTGCAGCGGCAAAGCCTCGCCCTCACCGAAAGAGGCGTGCGCGCCGGCCTCTACACGCACCTCGACGCCACCCGCTCGCGCGCGCTCCTGGCTCAGCTCGAGGCAGCGCTGCCGCCGATCGAGGCAGGCCGCAAAGCTGCACTATTCAGTCTTGCCGTGCTGCTCGGCCGGACGCCCGAAGATTATCCGCCCAATCTCGCGACCTGCCGGATCATCCCTTCCGTCGACCGCCCCCTGCCGATTGGCGACGGTATGGCGCTGATCCGGCGCCGGCCTGACATCCGCGAAGCTGAACGCCGGCTCGCGGCTGCGACGGCGCGCATCGGAGTGGCGACGGCGGACCTCTATCCGAGCGTCAGCCTCGGCGCATCGCTCGGCACGACCTCGCGGAGCGTGGGCGGGCTGGTCGACGATTCGGCGTTGCGGTTCAGCTTCGGCCCGCTCATCTCGTGGTCCTTCCCGAACCGACGCGTCGCCAGGGCGCGGATCGCGGAAAGCGATGCAGCGGCGCGCGCGACGCTGGCGGCATTTGACGGCAGCGTCCTCGCAGCTCTCCGCGAAACCGAGACGGTCCTCAGCACCTATGCCCGTGATCTGGACCAGAATGCAAAGCTCAGGCGCGCGCGAAGAGAGCCGGAGGGCTTCCGGGCTCCAGGCCCGGATAACCGGGGGCGGTCTTGGAACAGGCCTTGAACTGCTCGACGCGCAGCGAAGCCTTGCCACAACCGAAGCGGCGCTGGCGGCCTCGGATGCGTCCATCGCCTCGGATCGCGTTCGGCTGTTCCTTGCGCTCGGCGGCGGCTGGGAAGGAGGGATGGCGGGGCCATGATGACCGAGCCTTCGCGAGGCGTACGCTCCGCGGATGTTTGATGGGGCCGAATTACAGAGGAGCAGCCCCGCCTCGATAGGTATCCTTTGTGCTGACGGATCAGGTCCCGGTGCCCCTCCACGCCGCAACTGACGCCATGGTGGCGGGAATTGAACGATCCGCTGCTCGATCAACTGATTTGACGGGCGCCGTTCTCCAACCCGTCGAATGATATCGCCGAAGCGCGTGTTCGGCACCCGGCAGCCTGATCATGTGGTGGGGTTGGTCTCGCCTCATGGATATCCAATTCGGCACGATGCTCGCCAATGATGCACTTGTGGGTTGTTTAATCGCATCACGGTCAAGGCAATTTCGATCTTCGTCGATCTATGGTTGTGAGGTCGTAAGCTTGGCTGGTTTTACAAGCGGCCCCATCTTCTGCCTGCGGGTGATGCCGTCTGTCGGGTACAAGGTCGTATACGCGGTCAGGACAACTCCCCGCGGGATAGATCTTCGTCGGACAGAAATTCTATTCAATCACACCTCGAGGCCGATAAACTGCTCTGTGGTTGTCTCCGGTCCGATGTTGCGTCCGGCTATGCGGTCGTGAATCCGTATTTCATCCTATCGGGGGCAACCCCCGTCAAAGACATCGCAATCGCCCCGGGGCGCGTTACCCCGCGAAACTCTGTATAATCGCAAGGGCAGCAGGATGGATGCCGAACAGGCGGGTTGCCCTGTGCCAAAAGTCATCATTGGCGGTGGGCAGGGCCGCCGATTCTTGTATTGGCAAGTCCGGACAGATACCATCATTATTTGCTCATAAGGGCTGAAGCTTGACTCCCAGCTTCTGTCCATCCCAGTCCAAGCGACTTCTGTATGGCAACATAGCTGGCGGTGAGGGCCGCAACCGCACTGTGCAGGTTTGCCTCTGCAAGCCGCTGCTGGCGGTCAGCCTCAAGAGTGTCGCCTCTCGAAATGACCTGCCGCGCATAGCGCTGCCGCATCAGCGTTGCCGCTTCATCTGCGGACCGCTTGATTTCGGCAAATGCGGCGACGTTTCGCCTTTGCTGTGCAAAGCGCGCAAGCGACGTCTCCGCGTCCTCAAGCGCGCCGAGCACTACCTGCCTATATTGTGCCTCGGCTTCATCGCGACCAGAGCGTGCCTGCGCTATCGCCGCTGACGTTCGTCCAAAATCGAGCAAGCCCCATTGCAGCTGAGGGACGGCGATGTTGGAAATATTGCCCAGATCTACCAGGTCTCCGATGGACGTGCCGCCAATCCCGAGAATCCCCATGAAGCTGATTTTCGGAAAACGAGCTGCTTCCGCGACCCCTATCCGGGAGGTTGTGGCGGCGAGATTGCGCTCCGCAGCGCGGATGTCGGGACGACGGCGCATGAGCGCCGAAGGGTCTCCGATCGACACCCGCGCAGGGGGGATCGGGATATCGCGCCGTGGCGTCAATAGCGGATCGAGAGATCCCGGCGCTTCACCGGCGAGAACCGCTAGCGCATTCATATATATTTCGATCTCAGCATCGGCCGCGGCGAGATCGCTGATCGTGGCCTGAACCGCGCGGTTCGCTTGGCCGACAGTGAAGGCCGGGATTGTGCCTTGCCCGAAACGCTGCCGGGCTAGGGCGAGTTGCTGGCGCTGAAGGTCGAGACCTCCCCGAAAAGCAGCGGCGCGCTGCTGCCGGTCACGAAGATTGGTATAGGTCTGCGCGACTTCAGCGCTGAGCTGAACCTTTGCGTCTGCAACATTATACGCCGCTGCCGCCGCCAGTGCGTTTGCCGCTTCGATTTTTCGCACCTGCCCGCCCGCGAGATCTATTTCCCAGTTTGCGTTCAGACCAAGGTTGTAGAAACGCAGAGACGTGTCCGCATCCTGGGCGGATGAAGGTGCCGGAACAGGTGTGGGTAGAGTACTTCCTTGACTGGCCTGGAGATCGATCCCGGGAAGATCAGCAAATATGGCCGCGCCCTGAGCACCAGCCGTCGGCAGGCGGTTTGCTCGCTCCTGGCGTACAGACCCACGGGCTTGGCGAAGTCGGGCCTGCACAACATCAATCGAGGGATTCGCGACAAGAGTGCGCCGCTCGAGCTCATCGAGAACCGGATCTTGCAGCGTCGTCCACCATTCGGCGAGTTCGGGCTCGCTGGTCGACGCATCCGCTGGTTGACGAACGAATGTCGGCCGCGGCGCGGCTTGGCCGAGCTCTGGTGGTCCGGAATAGTCCGGGCCGACCACACATCCACCAAGGAGCAGCGGAAGGATGAGACCACTTAACTTTGCCATTACCACCTCAATGCATCGTCAGCGACATCCCCTTGGGGAGCGGGCGAAGGAAAAACACGAACGGAAGCGTCACAAAAGTCGCTACCGCCATCGTCAAGAATATGTCGTTATAGGTCATGACGAACGCCTGCTGCTGAATTGTGCCAGCGAGCGACTGAAGGCCCGCGTCCATATTTCCCAGAGTATGAGACATCCCCGCGATATACTCCTGCACGCTTGGATTGTTTGCCCACAGGGTTTCCTCCATCCGTTGGCTGTGGAGTGACATACGCTGGTCCTGGAACGACGTCAGGGCCGCCAGAGCGAATGAGCCACCGAGGTTTCGCGCAGCATTGAAGATGCCTGAGGCATCTCCAGCATCCTCCTTGCTGACTGAGGTAATGGCGGCCTGGTTCAGAAACAGCATGACAAAGATCATCCCCACCCCGCGCAGCAGCTGACCGGTAGTAAAGGCTTCGCCTGCGGATTCCACCGTGAGACTGGTGTTCACAAAGCAGCTAGCAGCCATAAGCGCGAGGCCAGCGCCAACGGCCAGCCTGATGTCGACAACCCGCATCAGAAACGGCACGAACGGCATCACAAAGAAGGCAGGAACGCCCATGAGAAAGATGACCTGTCCGGTCTCGAGGGCATTATAGTCGGCGATAAGCGACAGGAACTGCGGGATGACGAAGGTCGATCCGTACATCACCATGCCCAGCGCTAGCGCCATGATAACGACGCTGCCGAACTGTCTGCTCATGACGATTCGCAGCTTAAGGACGGGCTTTGCTGCCCAGATCTGTCCGATCGCCAACATCACAAACCCTGCTACGGTTATAAACGTCAGCCGGATGATAAGCGTCGATTCGAACCAGTCTTCACGGTGCCCCTCCTCGAGCACGATCGTCAGTCCTCCAAGGCCAAGGATCAGGCCTATAATACCCAACCAGTCGGCCTCGCGAAGATAGACCCAATTCGTACGTTCGTGCGGCAGTCCGAGCAACAGGAGCAAGAGGAGTATCCCGCAGACCGGAACATTGACGAAGAAGGCATAGTGCCAGCTCAAATTTTCCGTCAGCCAGCCACCGAGCAAGGGGCCAAGAACGGGTCCCAAGATTACGGTCATTCCGAAAAGGGCCATCCCGATGGGCTGCTGGGATGGCGGGAGTCGCTTTGCGACAATCGTCATGGCGGTGGGTATCAGCAGCCCTCCCATAAGGCCCTGCCCGGTTCGTCCGATGATCATCGTCATAAGGTCGGTGGCGATGCCGCATAGGATGGAGAACCCGGTAAAGGCAGTCACGGAAATGAGAAGGAGGGTTCTCAGTCCCAAAAGCCGTTCCAGCCAGGCGCTCAGCGGAATGACGACGATCTCGGCAACGAGAAAGGCGGTGGCGATCCACGTTCCCTCAGTGCCGGTTGCTCCGATTTCGCCTTGGATCGTTGGCAGTGCCGAGTTGACGATCGAGATGTCGAGGGTCGCCAGCAGTGCGCCGAGCGAGCCGGCAGCAACAGCGATCCAAGCGGTCAAGTCCGCACGCGCGGAACGAGCTGCGTCTGGAGATGCTGTGACCGTGACCACTGTCAACGCTTCCGGCTTACGGCCTGACGGAGTCGATCCATCTCTCCTCTGGCTGAACGCGTATCGACCGTTACTCCAACCGACATTCCCGGCACAAGGAGCGTGCGCACTTCGAGAGGAGCATCGATTGCAATGCGTACAGGCACGCGCTGTACGATCTTTGTGAAGTTTCCGGTCGCATTCTGGGGGGGGAGCACCGAGAATTGGGCGCCCGTGCCAGGAGCGACACTGGCAATACGCCCGGTCAGTTCGACGCCAGGGAGCGCATCGATTTCGATGCCAACAGGCTGGCCGACGCGCATAAGCCCCAGTTGAGTTTCCTTGAAGTTCGCCTCAATGAACAATCGATCGACAGGAACCAGTGTCATCATGCGTGTGCCGGGCTGCACGAATTGCCCGACACGGACAGCCAGATCGCCCACACGGCCATTGATTGCAGCCTTGAGCACTGTCGATTCGACGTTGACGCGCGCTACCTTGAGTTGGGCACGCGCGGCCTCTGCTTGCGACTGGGCCTGACGCACCTGCGCGCCCAGTGTACCGACACGCCGTTGCGCGGCGATCAGCGCCGCCTGCGCAGCATTGGTTCGCTCGCGAGCTTGTCGTGCCTGCGTCTGAAGCTGCGCGAAACGCTCCCCTGGCTCAGCGCCTGATGCGGCAAGCGGCTGATATCGCGTAACCTGCTGTGCGGCGAAAGCAGCCTCGGCGCGCGCCGCGTTGAGCTGGGCTTGCGCTTGCGCTATGGTTGCCTGCTGTTCGGAAATCTGAGAGCGCGTCGTATCCCCCGCAGCCGTTGCCGTTTCGATCTGGCTGGTAATCTGTTCGGTCTGCGCCCGATATTCGCGGGGATCGAGTTCAGCCAGAGACTGCCCCTGCCGAACCGTCTGATTCTCGATAACGAACACCCGTTGAACATATCCGGCGATCTTGGGCGCTGTGATGACGGAATCTGCCGCAACATAGGCGTTGTCGGTCACCTGCATGTATCGGCCCCGGTTCTGATGATCCAAGTACCAGACAAAGCCACCGATGAGCAGCAGGATCGCGCCAATGAGCATCGCGAGGCGAACGCGCGGCGATTTAAGCGGCGACACCGCAGATTCGCCGAGGCTCTCAGAATCCGACGAAACAGTGGCCGACTTGTCCGCCATATAAATTACAATCCCAATGTTGCGCGGTGTGGTTCTGTCTTGCAGCATTAAGGAGTGATCGGCAATTGCATATTATATGGAACCTCAGCATTACGCAGAGATAACCCGCTCCTTGCCCGCCGCCGCTGGACCGGTCCTACACCTAAGCCGCATATCAGGCTGTAGCTCCCCCAAACTTCAAGCAAGAATCAAAAGATACCGAGGAGCGGTTTGCTAAGCTGGTGCACAACACAGAAACTGATGGCGCGTGATGCCGAGCACTCCGACGCGAAAAATTACTTTGCCGATCGGGCGGTCGTTAAGAAGTGAGCCTCGAATTGGTGTCCCGTTTCAATCCCCACAATTGTGGCCTATGGTGATATCAGCCAGGGTCACACGAAAGGTGACCCGGCACTTTGATCGGTTGCGCCGCCGTCACCTTGCATGGAAGCAATAATATAGGTTGTTTCTGGCCCGAGTAGCTTTTCGTTATTCTCGCCCCGGCCCATTACCCTGCAATGCCATAGTTCAAGAGATAATGCGCAGCCTCACACAGAGGCGTCGAATTCAATAGCGTCAGCTTTCGTCGCTAATTTTTGCTCCCCGGACAGCGCCGCGCGAGCGCTGTTCCACGAAGAAAGCCGCGGCGTGCGAAGCCGGCGTCAATCGCTGCCGCCAGGCGTCTTTCGGCCGGAGCTGCGCCCGAAATCTCCCGAACTAATACCAATCTGCATTGATCACGACCCACGTGCCCATTTGCGGCGTCCGATTGTCATGATGCGCCACGGCTGATCGATGAGTCTTTTCCAGGCTTCGCAGCAGAGGTCTATGATGTTGTCGTGGGATGTGAAGATGCGGTTTGATAGCCAGTTATCGCGCATGAACTGCCAGATATTTTCGACCGGGTTGAGTTCAGGACATTTCGGCGGCAGCGGAACGATGCTGATATTCTCGGGCACTTCCAGCTTCCCGGTCATGTGCCATCCGGCCTGATCCATCAGCAGCACGCCATGGGCGCCTGGTTGGATAGCGAGCGATATTTCCGCCAGGTGCAGCGACATGGTCTGGGTATTGCAGAACGGAAGGATCAGGCCAGCCCCTTTGCCCAGTTCTGGGCAGATGGCGCCAAAGATATAGGCTGATTTCGTCCTCTGATCCTTCGGCGCCGACGGACGGGTACCGCGCCTGGCCCAGCGGCGGGTAATCTTGTTTTTCTGGCCAATGCGGGCTTCGTCCTGAAACCAGACTTCTATCGGCGTGCCGCGCGGGAGGGCGGTTTTGATCTTTGCCAGCTCTGCTGCAAAGCCCCCTTTTTGAAGTCCTCCATCGCATATTCGTTCTGGCTATGATGGCGCGGACGCGCCGTCAGTTTGACATAGCCCAGCTTCTTCAACTCCCGCCCCACGGTCGTTTCCGTCAAGGACACCCCGAACTCGTCATGGAGCCACCGCGCCAGATCGATCAGTCGCCAGCGGACAACTCCATGGATCGCCGGTATCGGGCCGCTTTCAACGATCTCTGCAAGAGCCAAGCGCTGGGCATCATTCAACAAGGGAGGCTTGCCCGGTGCCTTGCCATCAAGGAGCCCATCAGGACCTCGATCATTGAATCGCACGACCCAGTCGCGCACGATCTGCAATGTTACCCCGCCGATCCGCGCCGCATCGCTGCGGCTCCCGCCATCATAAATTTCCGCTAACGCCAGCAGCCTACGACCCTGGTTCGCGCTTCTGGTCGCGCGCGCCAGCCGTCTCAAGCCGGCCGCATCAAAGTTGTCCCGCAATCCAATCGCTACACCCATGGCAATGCCCTCCAACCGGCACCCATAGATTCAGAAATTCATCGCTTTGGGAATCCCCCCACGTGAGTCACCATCAAAGGAGGTTGGTATAAGCCCCGAAACGGTATGATTGTGTTAACAATAGTTTTCCCTCCAGCCTCGGCCAGCCGACCAGCCCTGTTCTCTTTTTTGTTGTTGCCGACCGCAAAATCAGGTCCGAGGACGCTATCGAGCTCCGTAGTTGCGGCCTTGATCTGCGCACAGGATTTCAAGCCGACGAGACCATATGGATTTTCTTGCGCTCTTTCCAGAATAGCTGGAATTTCGGTTTTGGCCGCGCCAATATCTTTCGCCGGCTGCGTGACGATTTCCCGACCGCGGTCAACTGTCTCATCTTTTCTGGCGGGTTGCTCGGGGGTTTGTGCAAGAGCCGCCATGGCAAAAACAAGTATCATCATCCGCCCAATATCCTGACGACAAGGTTGAAAGCATAAACACGACCGCTGTGGCGTTCGCTGTTACCGCGCTTGAAATAACAGCGGCTGCCCGCCAGGGCATGACGATCATATTGAGTGGCGCCCGTGAAGAACGGGCGCCACTATGATCATTGACCGCCGGTCAATGCTGAAGGAAGAAGTGCCTTCCCATTGGTGAGTTCTTGCTCAAGTGTGGGAACGGCGGTTCCCGCGACTTGCTTCAAGGCTGGGTCGGTGCCGTCTTGCGCATAGCCTTTGTTGATGGCCCATGCCGCCTGTAGTACTTGGGCGGACTGGGATAGATAAAGATTATCGAAGCTGCCGCGCGGCGTCTTCTGGAGCAGCTTCACGAGTGCGGCTCTGTCGGAGGAAAGCGATGACGATGGCGCTTTTATTGTCCGCTGATCGTTGCGCAGCGCGGCCATGAGTGCTTTCTGCGCGATTTGCGCTTCGGTCTGAACACATTTGGCAAAAGCCTTCACATCGTCACGCTGAGCCTTGGTCACGGCGAACTGCGCTGCTTTTATTTGATAGAGGTTCGCATCCGATGCAGCCATCACAAAGGCTGGCTCATTCTGTCCAGCTATCGGTGTTGTGCCGGTATCCATGCTCGACATTGAACCTGTGTTTGTTGGTGAAACAGCTTGGGCGAGAGCCCCTGAACCTGAAAGCGCTAGCGCGCCTGCGGCCATAATGATTTTCAGCATAATACCTTCTCCGTAGAATAGATTTCTAGCGGTCAAGTGGCCACATCACGTTAAGCGTGACGACGTCGTAACGATGCTGTTGGATAATCGTTCCACCATCGCCCGCATTGCATAAATTAAATTGTCAAATGAGTGTCACTTAAATCGACAGCGGACTGCATTTCATAATCCGATAGAAATATTAATCATTACGAGATTTGACTTATCACATGGTCGATATGCTATCGCTTATTAATACGTAGAATCCGGGATTATACTATCTTGCTTACTCTGGCTCCGATCGGGTCAGCCCTTCAGATAAAAACAAAAACTCGTAGATACCTACGAAGATATCTGGCGCATGGCGATTTTGTACATGCTTTCGCGCCCTAAGATTGTAGAGATCGGCGACAAGTTCATGATCAATTTATCCCCTGCTTGCGTTCCATTCGATCCTTCGATGTATCAAGCGCGCGCTCCGTGGAATGCTTCCGCGCTGTTTGCGCGGACCAATCCGTCAATTCTGTGGTTGAGCGAGCTACTGCACGATCGAAAGCGGCGACTATCCCACTCGTGGTATTTGCGGACGCTGGCTCCTGCACCAATAAGCGCTTGGCCTCAACGGGACGACGATCAGTAAGGTCAAACAGGGTTGCATCGCCTTCGATAACGACAATGGGCGGTGCTTTTTCACCCCCATCTAGGGCATACCGTGCTTCGAATCGCTCGATACCAATCTGCAGCGCATGCGATGCCCCAGTGGCATTTCTGACGCCCGTCAGGCGCACGTCAGGTGCCCGCGCCGCATATTGACGCATCAGCGCCTGGGTGAAAAGATCGGGGACCGGCGCCACCCAACGAACCCCCTTAAGGTAGAGCGCACGTTCCCCCCGCGTGGTGAGCATGCGATCGCCCTCTACCTCCTGCGAGAACCGGGGGCGAAGCAGAGATACAGAGCGAGTCGGGAGCGCACCCTGCATCCCGGTGACGGACGTGGGCTCAACCACGCCAAACCTGAAAAGGTCAGCGCGCTCGCCGCCGCCTAGCAGGTTTCCACAGCTACCCAGCAGCAAGGCGCTCGACAGAAGTGCAAAAGTCCGATTCCTGGTTGATAATGTCACTTAGGCAACTCCAGTTCAGCACCCCGGCTTTTGGCCAGAGCTTCGCGGGGACTTTGTCGGATCCCGCGAATTAGTCCGTCCAGCGATTCAGCTGTTTCTTGCAAGGTCAGCATGGTCGCATTGATATTAGGGATCGTGGTCGTACCGATATCGGCGCTTTGCGTGTCGAGTTTGGCGATCACGCCGCGAGCCTCATGAACTGCCGATTTGAGTTCGTTTGCCGCATGGGAGATATCGGCGAAGGCGCGCTTGCCATCGCCATCGGCAATCTGCCGAACGGCCGAGGCCGCGCCCTGAATATCGTCAGCCGCCCGATCCAGTTTGGCGAGCGCGGAACCGGCATGGGCGAACATGGTCCGATTGGCCGCCAGTTCCGCCGTAGTCATTCGGACATCGCGAATGGCACCGCCGATGTTGGCGATATTATGATCAGAAAGGACCTTGTTCACACGGCTCAGTGCCTCGGTCGCGCTTGCCACCACCTGTCCTCCGCCTTACAGCAATGAAGACATAGCGTTGGGCTTGCTGGCGATGACAGGCCGCTTACCGTGATCATTGGTCTTGAGCAGCGGCTTGCTCGGCGTGCCCGCGCTGATTTGAACGATGCTGACCCCTGAGATGCCCTGACTTTCAGAGGATGCGACCGAATCTTCGCGCACCGGTGTCCCGCGCGTCAGTTCGATATCCGTGATCACACGGTTGGGGTCGCGCTGGTCGAGGCGGATTCCGCCGATTTCCCCGACCTTGATGCCGTTGAACTGCACTTCGCCTCCAACGCTTAAACCTCTGACTGGCCCATGAAACATGATCTGGTAAGAATCCCTTCCTTTGGCCGAACCGCCGAGCCAGACCACAAAAACAAGCGTGGCGATAAGCAACGCGATGGAGGCGGCGCCTACCAGAGCATAGTTGGCATGGCGTTCCATCAGCTTTCTTTCTCTTTTTTCGCGGCACGGCCGCGCGGTCCCAGAAGATAGCTCCGGATCCACGGGTGATCTGACCGTTCAAGTTCTTTGATCGTTGCAACAGCGGCGATTTTCTTGTCAGCGACAACCGCAACGCGGTCGCAAATCGCGTACAGAGTATCGAGGTCGTGGGTTATTATGAACACGGTGAAGCCAAGAGCATCCCGCAATGTTCTGATAAGATCATCGAATTCGGCTGCAGCAATTGGATCGAGGCCGGCAGTCGGCTCGTCGAGAAAGAGGATATCAGGATCCAGCGCGATTGCGCGGGCTACCCCCGCGCGCTTGCGCATTCCGCCAGATAGCTCGGCAGGCTTCAAGCAGCCTGCATCTTCCGGCAAACCAGCAAGCTTGATCTTCAGCCTTGCAAGATCGTGCACATACTCACGTGTAAGTTTCGTATGTTCCAGAAGTGGCGCCTCGACATTTTCTTGTACGGTGAGAAAGGAGAATAATGCGCCTTGCTGGAACATCACCCCAATCCGACGCTCGACTTCACTGTGCGCTTGCGGATCGCGGATGTCCTGCCCGAATATCTCGACGAATCCGCCGTCAGGCTGCTTGAGGCCCAGGATGGTGTTGAGCAGCACCGACTTACCGGAACCCGATCCGCCAACCACACCCAATATCTCACCGCGCTTGACCTCAAGGCCGAGATCCTCATGGATGACCTTGTCGCCAAAAGCCGTGCGCAGGCCTTTGACGCGAATGGGCACGTCTTCGGCATCGGTTTCCACAAGCGCCCTCACAGATCGAGCGCCATGAAGATAACCGCGAAAATCGCATCGAACATAATGACCATGAAGATTGACTGGACGACCGCGGACGTCACATTTTGACCAAGGCTTTGGACGTCGCCGCCGACCATAAGGCCATGCCGACAGCCCGCAGCAGCGATGATCAGAGCCAGAAACGGCGCTTTGCACATGCCTATCCAGAAATGCTTAATGTCCACCGTTTCGAGCGTACGCTGGATGAAGAAGACCGGGCTGATATCAATCGTCACCCAACTGACCAAGAGTCCGCCAGCAAGACCGCCGATATCCGCGCAGAAGGTCATAAGAGGCATCATGAGAAGCGCGGCTAAGATGCGCGGGATTACCAGCGCATCGAAACGGTCCACGCCCATAACCTGCATCGCATCGGTTTCCTGGTTCATCCGCATCGAACCGATCTGAGCGGCAAAGGAGGATGCGGAACGTCCAGACAGAAGGATGGCGGTGATCACCACGCCGAACTCGCGCAGGATGGCCACGCCCACCAACTGGATCGTGAACACCTCAACGCCAAGCGTTGTCAAAAGGTTGGTGCCAACGAGCGCAATGATCGCGCCGATGAAGAAGGTCATGATAAAAACTATCGGAAGCCCATTAATGCCCGCGTCCTGCATAAACGCGACAAGCGGCGTCATGCGCAGTCGGCGAGGATTGCCAAGCGTACGGCCGAGCGCGACAATAAGCTCTCCAGTAAACACCAGCATCTGGTAGGCGTCACCAGTGATCCCGATTACCTGACGGCCGAAGCGCTCGAAAAATGCCAGCACACCAGTAGCGCCAGCCTTACCGGGCGACTCTTGTTCAATGGCAGGTCGAACGAGGTCTATCAGCCTTTGCAAATCCTCTCTTTCGCCAAAGTCTATACCGGCGTCTGGAGCCATTGACCGCAAAAGCAGGAGGGCACCAGCAGTGTCGATCCGCCCCAGAGCAGAAAGATCGAGACGCTGCACGTCTAGACTCCCGGCCGACTGGGCACCCAGGCGCCCTGCCGCATCGCCCAAAGCAAGCGAAGTCCAGTCACCGCTCACATGCAGAGTCCGGCCGCCACCCTCGTCAATATGCCAATCCGCCGCGATCATCGCACTAGCAGCATGGGAATTGAGCAGCGGACGATTTCGGCTCCTGCTGGCATCAACGCCACGCAGCGCATATCTTGAACCTTGGCATGGTCAAGCATTGGGGTCTCACGATGATGATCGAGCAATGGCACGCCATGGGCCAAGAGGTGCCAGCTTCGTCGCAGTCATAACTTTATCCTCTCCCCTTGCCATGCCATCGAAGATTGAGCAAGGACATAACATATGGAACCTCAGGAAGTTCATTTGCGCGCACTCGCGACGGCCTTTGGCTGGACCTGGTACAGAATGCGGCGGCTGATCGACACGCACCTTGCGTCCCAAGGAGCATCGATGGCCCGTCTTAAGCTGCTGGTATATCTCGCCGAGCAACCCAGCCGCTCAACCGATATTGCAAGCTTCTTCGATCAGGCCCCGCGCACGGTAACCCAGGCGATTGACTGGTTGGAGCAGAATGATCTGGTCACGCGCTCGCCCGTTGAAGAGGACCGTCGTGTAAAGCTCGTGGAAATCACGGACGCAGGCAGGGCGATGCTGGAGCAGGCCCTGCCACTCTACGATGGCATTGTGGCGAAGACCTTCGGCAGCTTGACCGCGGAAGAACTGGAAGCATTGGATAGGGCGATCCTTCACCTCGACAAGGTCGTGGATCAACTCGAAACGCAAGCTGGCTTCCGCCAAGGTCGCGTCCCCACGCTCAAGGCACATAATGATGGCTGATCCTCATTTGATGGACGGGCCTGAAGCGGTCGCATTGAAGGAGCGGGAGCGGTTCGCACAAATCCTGCTTCTGTTCGGGCGACACGGCCTCAAGGGAATGGCCTCCCGGCTAGGTCTCAGACTGGGTGGTGAGGAACCATTTGATAGCGCTCGACCAGAAGCAGTCGTTGCGCTGCTGCAAGATATCGGTCCTGCAGCGGTCAAGTTCGGGCAGATTCTTGCAATGCGAAGTGATCTGCTGGAGCCCGATTGGATCGATGCGCTTTCGAAACTTCAGGACCGGGTTCCGCCGCTGCCGTTCGCCACCGTGCGACCACTTATCGAAGAGGCGATCGGCGGAACTGTGGAAAGCTATTTCGCCTCCTTTGAAGACGAAGCGATTGCGGCCGGCTCGATCGCTCAGGTCCATGCAGCAACGCTGCTCGACGACCGGGACGTTATCGTCAAGGTCCGTCGTCCCGGGATCGAGCGGATTGTCGACGCCGACCTTCGGCTGCTGCGCCGCGTCGCCCGGATCGCAGAGCGCCGCATCCCCGAGATCGCGCGACTAAAGCCGGACGAACTGCTGCGCCACTTCGCTGAAAGTATCGATCGGGAAATGGACCTTGGCGCGGAAGCTCGCGCCAGCGATACGATCGGAGAGTATCTCAAAGCTTTCGGCGTGCGAACGGCTCGCTTTGACTGGGAGTTGTCCGGCAGGCGTGTCAACATACAGGAGCGGTTTCGAGGCGTTCCGGCAAGCAATCTGGAGGTGGCACGGCAAAGCGACCTTGATCTCACTAGCCTCGCCAGCACCTATGCGCAGGCGATCCTCCACATGATCGTCATCAATGGTCATTTCCACGCCGATCCCCACCCAGGCAACGTCTTTTTCCTGGAGGACGGAACGCTGGGGCTTATCGACTTCGGAGCGGTGGGGACGCTTCTGCCACGACGCCGGGAAGAATTGGTACGGCTTGGCCTGGCGATCGCGGCGGAGGACACAGGCGGGGTCGTCGATATTCTGCTGCTTTGGGCGGGCGACCCTGATGTTGACCGTGTCAGGCTGGAAGAGGCCCTGGCCGAACTGATCAACCGTTTCAGCAATGTCCTGCTCGAGCAAATTGACCTTACCGACATTTTCCAAATCGTCTTTGCGATACTGCGCGACTTTCATCTCGCGCTCCCGCCCGATCTGGCACTGGTGCTCCGGACGCTGCTCACGGCAGAGGGATTTGTCCGGCGCATCGATCCGACATTCGACATCACTCGAGAACTGGCTCCGTTGGCAAAGGAACTGATGCGCGAGCGAACGAGTCCGGCGCGATTGCGTGGCGAAGCGGGCAAGCTGTTTGCAGCGCTTGGAAGAGCCGCCTTGTCAACGCCGAGCCTGGTGGGACAGATCGAGAGAGTTGCGCGTACCGGATCGATCACCGTCAGTATCGCACCCAGGGATCTTGAACGATTGCGCGGCGATGAGCGCAACAGCAGAGCCACTCCCCAGCTCTACCCCGCAGCATTGGGAATATGTGCTGCAATCCTTTTCGCCTCGGAACCGATCATCGCCGGGCTGCTGGCGGTGCTTTCCATTGCCCTGGCAATTGGTGAACGAGTGAAGCGGCGGTGATCACGTTCCAAATCTCGCGAAAATTAAAAGCTCATTTGTCGCGCTACCGGCTCCAGGATTTCTAGGTCACATGGAAACGCGTTCGAACTGGTTGAAGGTGAGCCTTGTTGTCGGCCTGCTCATAACCGCCGTCATTGGGTTCACCCTGTGGCTCATCCAGTCACGTGAGGCTGACGGGGCCACGTATGAGGTGCAGTTTAAACAATCGGTCGACGGCGTTCAAATCGGATCGGGCGTCAACCTTCTTGGTGTTCCCGTTGGGAAAGTAACCCAGGTCCGGCTCCAACCTTCAAATCCGGATACGGTCGTGGTCCGGTTCGTCCTTACCAAGGACATCTTACTCCATCGCGGCGTGACAGCGTCGGTCGATAAATCATTCTTCGATGGATCGGCAGAGATAAGCCTGGCGGGAAGCAACAAGCGTGAACCAGCACTTACAGTTCAAGCGGGACAGCCATTCCCGCTTGTACCAGTGAAGACCGGCGGCCTCCTCAGCGGCGACCTCAATCCAGGCGAGATGATCGCCAAGATATCGTCAGGTGCCGATAGCATCTCAAAGAAGCTGGACCCTGCCGGTCAGCGATCCATCGAGGAACGTCTTGGCCAACTCGCGCTGCGCTCGCGGAACTGGAAAAGCGATGTCAGTCAAATCGCGGGGGAGGCCCTGCAGGAAGACAGGATCCATTCTCTAGGGAATGTAATGGCTCGGGCGGGAGACGACGCGGAGAGGCTTCGCCTGAGGCTCGAGGCATCGCGGGGCGGTCTTCACGACAGCCTCGGCCGGCCCTTGCATGATGCCGAAGGCAAAGCCCGGTCTCTGGGCCTATCCATTTCGCACGCACGGCCCCGGATCAGGCAATTGGAAGGGGACGCGCAACAAATCGCCGAAACCGCCCGCGCCGTTCGCGAACCAGTTCGACGCGTGGGCGATGCGGTCAAGAAGATTGACCGGGAAGGCGTGGGATCTCCCAAACTACCTGACTACCGTCCCACGACTGAGGAAAGGAAATAGATGATCGCGATCGACCGCTCAGGAACAGACCGACCCTCGTCTTCATGCACAGGCGCGCAATCAGCTTCTGTGAAGCACGAACTCAGGACGATAGAACGACCCTCTCAATTCTTCGCGCGTGAGTGGATGCAACGTCCTGAAGTGGCGCAAAGGCAGAGCCAAAAATGGACTAAGGGGTTTATCTTCAATCGGGCCTGCAGGATCGAGACTGGTGGATGACCGGGAAGAACTGCAAAATCGATGGAGCCGCTGGTATCAGCCTGGCTGCTGAAGTGAAGGGCGAATGCAGGGCGATGCCCGTCTTGCTTGCCCACGGGGCGGGTCAGACTCGCCGCGCCTGGAAGCGGGTAGTGCAAGATCTGGTCGAGGCGGGGTTTCGCGCTATCGCTATAGACATGCGTGGGCATGGCGACAGCGACTGGTCGAGCGCAGGCGCGTATGACGTGCGCGACTTTGCGGCCGATCTCGTCGCGGTAGCATCAGGAATGGATCGCAAACCGGCTCTGGTAGGCGCCTCCCTCGGCGGCCTTGCCGGAATGATAGCAGAAGGAGACCTCGCCCCAGGCAGCTTCGCATCGCTCACTCTTGTAGATATAGCCCCGCGTATCGAGCCGGGCGGCGTGATGCGGGTGGTCAGCTTCATGCAAGAACATGTCGAGACTGGCTTTTCGTCTCCGGAAGAAGCTGCACAAGTCATTGCGCGCTACATGCCACATCGTCGCAAGCGCAGAGCGGGCGATGGCCTACGGCACTATCTCCGGCAGAAAGAGGATGGCCGCTATTACTGGCACTGGGATCCAGCATTTATTCGCAATATGGTGGCTGCACATTGCTGCGACACCGCGCATCAGGAGCAGCAAGTCAATATATTATACAAGGCTGCCGCTAATTTGACGCTACCGCTGCATCTGATCAGGGGCGGATCCAGTGATCTTGTCTCGGAAGGCGCTGTCGAACATCTGCGCGAACTGGCACCGCATGCTGAATATACCGACATTATCGATGCCACGCATATGGTCGCAGGCGATGCAAACGACGCCTTTTCTGCCGCAATTCTCGGCTTTTTAGGGCGCCAGTCCAGCTTCTAGAGGGACGAGCATGGGAGAAGAGATTTGCTCCTGATCATCGAGGGTCGGACGACTTGCTGTGTAGAGCGCCATACATTGGTGGGTTTGCCTAAGATGACACTCGGTAACTGGCTGCTGCCTCGCTCACTGGACTGCTATCCATAACGAAGGTGACGAAAGTTGACGACCAAAAATCTGACCGGCATGCTGGCCAAAAAGATGCCGCGGGAAACAGGCACCGCGCGCACAAAGGGCGAAACCCTGTTCCAGCTATTCTTTGCGCTCATCCAATGGCCTTGGCTGTTGAAAAGCCTTTATGGGGGAAACAAAGCTGAAAAAAATGCTGTTCTTGAGCGTATAAACCTTGAACAGGACGCCTTGCCTCATCTTGGCAGCTGGAAAGCAGACACTTACCTTCTTCACAGGATTGTTGATGAGATTGAAGTCCGACAACCGAAAAATGTTGTGGAACTAGGTTCCGGAGTAACTTCGCTGGTTATCGCCAAAGCATTGTCGCTTCACGGTGGCGGGCATTTATACAGCTACGATCAGTATGAACCGTTCGTTGAGCAGATGGGCATTTGGCTCGCTGAGCACCACCTGTCGGCAAGTTTCAGCCATGCTCCGCTGAACTTTCGGGACCAGGCCTGGCCTGGATTATGGTATGCCTTGCACGACCTTCCACAGACAATTGATCTGCTTGTCATAGATGGACCGCCTTGGTCAATTCATCCCTTTACCCGAGGAATGGCGGAACGCCTTTTCGAACGTATCGCACCGGGAGGCCTTATCATGCTCGATGATGCAGCAAGACCGGGAGAAAGATACGTGGCGCGACGCTGGAGGAAAACCTGGAGAGACTTCGAGTTCAAGTTCGAAGGCACGGGCGCCAAAGGCCTGCTAACGGGACGGAGGATCGACAGATCGGATAATCGCCAAAAGTGACGCTGTAATGCATTAGCGACTTCCGTTGCTGATTCCGAGGCAAGCCGAACTCGCGGAACTGCTGGCAGCCGAAGTGGCTGCCGACCGTCTCCCCGACATGGATGCCTTGCGGATACGCTTCGCTCCCGATCCGGCGGCGCTTCCCGACGTGGTGGTGGAACTG
Source organism: Sphingobium sp. Z007 (assembly GCF_900013425.1). Taxonomy (GTDB): domain Bacteria; phylum Pseudomonadota; class Alphaproteobacteria; order Sphingomonadales; family Sphingomonadaceae; genus Sphingobium. The sequence goes on along the minus strand of NZ_FBXK01000001.1, from coordinate 988,823 downwards.
GTCCCCCTGGTCACCTATGATGTTCTCCTGGCGGGAGAAGCCGCATGAGCCGGAACGCTCCCGCTATCGACGCCCAGCGCCTGAGCCTCATCCTCAACGACCTGCGTCTGCCCGCAATCAAACTGATCTGGCCCGACTTTACCACGCGGGCCGACAAGGAAGGCTGGCCTGGTGCCCGTTTGCTTGCAGCGCTCGCTGAGCATGAGATCGCAGAACGGGACCGACGCCGGATCGAAAGGCATCTGGGCGAAGCCCGCCTGCCACCCGGCAAGACTCTCGACAGCTTCGCCTTCGATGCAGCGCCAATGATCTCCCGCGCCCGGGTGACGGCGCTGTGTTCTGGTGATGGCTGGCTCGAAAAAGGTGCCAATCTCATCTTCTTTGGTCCGCCGTGTGGGGGTAAAACCCATCTGGCAGCCGCAATCGGCCTTGCGTTGATCGAAAATGGCTGGCGCGTCCTGTTTACCCGCACCTCCGATCTGGTCCAGAAACTTCCGGTTGCCCGCCGTGAACTTGCGCTCGAAGCCGCGATGGCCAAACTCGACAAATATCATCTGCTGATCCTCGATGACCTCGCCTACGTGCCCAAGGATCAGGCTGAAACGTCCGTCCTGTTCGAGTTGATCAGCGCACGGTACGAACGGCGTTCCACGCTCATCACCGACAACCAGCCTTTTGGTGAATGGAACCGGGTCTTCCCCGACCCAACCATCCAGTGATACCCCTGATATCGACGGGCTGATCCGCCATGTAACGGTGACGTGCCCTCAGCATCCGCTCTTCGGCGAGCGGTTCGAAGTTCTGAAGCTGGTGTCTGATCGCGGGCCGGCTTGGGTGACTATCCGGGTGCCGCATGGCGGGCGGCGAAACATCCTTCGCTCCGTCACCGATCTGGCTACCGCTCCGCCTGACTCGAAATCCGCGCCGTTGGTCTCAGGCTCCATCCTCATGCGAGTCGTTGCGCTGGCAGAGGCGTTGCGCCGTTCATCACAGGACGAGGAATGCCAGAGTGAACATCAGCTCTCCCCGGAGACGGCCAAAGATCCAGATATGGTCGAGCCTGCCGCCAGCAATCCAGCGTCAGCTGGCGGCGACGATAGCGCAGGCTTTGTGCTCGCGCCCAACTGCCCGCTACGCCGGTGACACCGATGTTGAGAGATTATGCCGTAGATGAACGGATAAGCACCACGCAGCAGGCCAAGCTGGCCTATGTCTATGTCCGTCAGTCGAGCGTCGGCCAGATCCGCCATCACCAGGAAAGCACGGCGCTTCAGTATCGGCTTGTCGACCGCGCGCTTGGCCTTGGCTGGCCGCGCGAACGGGTCGAGATCATCGACGACGATCTTGGGAAATCCGGTGCGGAGGCTCAGCACCGATACGGCTTCCAACGCCTGATCGCTGAAGTTGGCTTAGGTCACGCCGGTCTCGTTCTGAGCTACGACGCGTCGCGCCTCGCACGCAACAACAGTGACTGGCATCAACTGCTTCAGCTCTGCTCGATGTTCAGCGTTCTCATCGCTGACAGCGAACAAATATATGATCCCGGACTTTACCATGATCGGCTTTTGTTGGGTCTCTCGGGGATCATGAGCGAGGCTGAGCTGCATCAGATCCGCATGCGCCTGCACACGGGGGAACGGCAGAAGGCGGCGCGCGGCGAACTGCGTATCCCGCTTCCGGCAGGGCTAATCTACGCGCCCGCCGGAGGGATCATGCTCAATCCCGACGCCCAGGTTCAGGAGCGCATCAGACTTGTGTTCGACAGCTTCATGCGCCTGGGAAGCGCAAAGGCGGTAGTGCGCTATCTGCGCCAGGCCGATCTTGCCCTGCCGGTCAGGCCGTTGAAGGGACCGGCGCCACACGAAATAGCCTGGCGCGATGCAACCGATGCGCGTGTGCGCAATATCCTGAAAAACCCTGTCTATGCGGGAGCCTATGTCTACGGACGCCGGTGTGCTGCGCCCGAAAAGCGAAGCGAGGGGGCCAAGAACCCGACGCGCGCTGTTCCGCGCGAACAGTGGGAAGTCTGCATCCAGAATGCTCATCCAGCGTATATCAGTTGGGAGACGCATATGGCGATCAGCGACAAGCTCACGGACAATGTCGGCAACTTCAAAGCCGGGCATCGTGGCATGCCTCGGAAGGGAAAGGCGCTGCTGCAGGGTATAGCGATGTGTGGCAGTTGCGGACGGCGCATGGCACTCAACTACTCTGGCCCTGACAGCAACCATCCGGTATATCGGTGCCGTTCCGAACGAGCGACCTGCGTCGGTCAATATTGCCAAGAGGTGCGTGCGCCGCGGGTTGAGGCTGAGGTCGAACGGCAGTTCCTTGCAGCGCTCACCCCTGACCAACTCGCCATCGCGTTGGCCGCGCTCGACGCCATCGACGCGGACGTCCATGGACTCGAACGGCAATGGACACTCAAGCGCGAACGCGCCGAATATGAATGCGAGCGTGCCCGGCGCCAATATGACGCGGTCGAGCCGGAAAACCGCCTCGTTGCCCGTTCCTCGAAAGCATCTGGGAAAGCAAGCTGCGTGAGGTCGAAAAGGTCGAGCAGGACTATCGGCGGTGGAAGACGGAGCAAACCGTTGCGTTGAATGCCGACGATCGCGCCCGTATCGCAGCGTTCGGCATCGACCTGCCTGATCTTTGGGAAAGAATCGAGAACAGCGAACGCAAGGCGATGCTCCGCCTCGTGATCGACAAGGTCATTCTAGATCAGCGGCGGGCGAAAGGCATGGTGTGGATCCGCATCATCTGGCAGACGGGCGCAGCGACCGAACACTGGGTCATGCGGCGCACTCAATCCTATGCTGAAGCTGCTCATGCCGACGTGCTAGAACAGCGGATCCGAGAGCTCAACGCCGCTGGCATGATGGACGCCGAGGTCGCTACCGCGCTCAACACAGAGGGTCTGCGGAACAGCCTGGACGGGCTGTTCGACCACAACACGGTGCACCTGTTGCGCCAGCGCTGGAATATCCCCACCGTAAAGATCAACGGCGTCGAGCACAATCCGCCCCGTTGGCCGGATGGCAGCTACTCGATCCAAGGTGCCGCGACCGCGCTCGGCGTCACTGAGCAGACGGTGTTCAAATGGCTGAAACGCGGTAAGCTTCAGGGCCGGCAACTAAAGAAGGGACAGCCGTGGCAGGTGGACCTGACCCTCCAGCAAATAAAGGCGCTCACAGCGCCAAATTACAGTATGACCCCTTCCAGGAAAGCAGCATCATGAAACGTTCGGCGATCCCGCCATGACTGTCGCCGCGATCGACCGCCTCGTGCACCACTCGACCATCATCGAGATGAACGGCGAAAGCTACCGCAAGCGTTCCGCCGTCGCCCGCATCAACGCCGGCGATTACGACCCGCCCAATGGCGCCCCGGACCGGCCATCATAATTGTCGCTGGCTTCGCGCTCGGGAGCACCCTTGCTGAGGCAACGGGTAATTGTCGCCAGCGGCAATTACATGCCAACCATCCCATGCGCTTCAAACCCTCGCTTCCGGCCAGCGCCAGCGACAATTACCCAGCGTCGTAATTGTCGCTCGACGGTTGCTCCTCGCAACAGCAAATGGTAGCCAGAATTCACCAACCGGCGCGGCCACCTATCGGCCATCAAAATTGACGCCGACCGGACACCGTAATCGTCGCGCTACAGATGAGCGGATATGTCAGGTGCGGGCTGGCCGGGCTGATGCGCTCGATCTTGACGCTATGCTCCCAGGCATCGCCAAAGTCGTAGAGATATCGGAAGGTCTTGCGCCTCGTATCCGCCAGGACCTGGGCGAGAGTGGCCTTACGGGCGTCAAGAGGTCCGTCGAAGCCATATTCGGGATCAGGGATGCCAAAGCCGGTCTGCCCGAAGCTCATTTCCCACAGGTGAGAGTCCGTCCACGAGAAGGCGGTCTGGATGACGGTGTGCAGACGGTCGAGCCGGATATTGAGGGGCACCTCCAGCGTTCGGCTGACGGCCGGCGTGACATCGTCCAGCGTAATCTTCATCCGCACGACAGTGCCGTTGCTCACGCAGCCTTCTCCAGATCGTTGGTCAGCCTCGATGCCTGCCATTTCCACGGCAAAAAGTCATCGATCCGATTGATCGGGTGATCACCGATGCGTTCGATGACGTCGGTGAACCATGCCTCGGGCTCGACGCCGTTGAGCCGACATGTACCGGCCAGGGCGTAGAAGAGCGCGGCGGCTTCTCCCCCCTTCATGGAGCCGACGAACATCCAGTTCCGGCGCCCGAGCGCGACCCCGCGCAGGGCATTTTCCACCAGATTGTTGCTGATCTCGAGCCGACCGTCATCACAGTAGCGGACCATAGCCTGCCAGCGATTGAGCGGATAGCGACACGCACGCGCCAGATTGCTGTCAGACGACAGGCCTCGGTTCTGGGTTTCGAGCCAGACGCGCAATGCCTCCAGCTTCGGCACCGCCTTGATCTGGCGGATGCGTCTTCGCTCATCAGGTGGCGCACCCTTGATATCGCGCTCGATGGCGAAGTATAGCGCGACGATCTGGGGGTCTTCCGCATCTTTGGTGCAGTCTGCTCGAGGAAGCCTTTGGAGACCTGATCGCTGATCAGGCGGCCAGCAACACTCGCTGTCGCAGGAGTTGGTAGTTTGCTCGTCCGTACATCTGCCGCTTTATGGCTTTGACTCTACTGATCTGACCTTCGACCGGGCTCGTCGTCCAACGGGTCGTGATCGCGCCCCTGACTGCATCAATGTCCCGTGTGATGCCGCTCGCAAAGCTGCCAAGTTCACTGCCCGCTGCCTGTTCGAGCCATTTGTCGAGCGCGGTTACGTCGTTGCCGCCAAGAAGCGTGACAAACTGAACAGCCAGGTCGGCCGCCTCACGAAGTTGCGGTGCTTGCGCATACAGGTGGTCGAGGAACAGCGTATGTTCGGCATCGATCTGATCGGGAGCCTGGCCCATGTGCCAGGCGCAGCTGCGGCGCGATGGGGCCTTCCAGGCTGACCGCTGCCCCTGCGGTTCTGGTGCCTGCGCATCGTCGCGGGTGCGCCGCTTGGCCGCTCATCGTGCAACGGTGTTCCGGCTCCCTTTGTAGCCGAGTTCTTTCAGTTCCCGCCACAGCTGTTGGCCGACCTGGTGTCCCGAACGCCATCGGGCTTCGAGCCATTCTTCGAAAGGGCCCAGAAGATGGGACTGTATATGGGGACGCACATGCTCGGGTTCGCCGCCGCCAGCTATCCAGCGTTGGACCGTGCGTTGAGTTACGCCGACCAGTTCGGCGATGCTCGACGTGGGATGTCCCAGCTTGTCGAGCTGGCAAATTTCCTCCCAGCGTTCGCGTCGACCGGCCTTCCGATCGGCCCGTAACTTGGTGAGACCGGGGGATGTCGGTGCAGGGTTGGCTTGCGCTCCCTGCGCGGATGCCATGATTTTCGTTGCCGCGGACACCGCGCTTCGGTGGCGACTAACTGCCTGGCGCAGTGCCTCACCCAGGCCACTGAGCAGGTGCCAGCGATCGGCCACTTGCATGGCTCCTGGCGCCCCGCGCCTTGCTCCATGGGCGTAAACTCCAGCGCGATCACGCGCGACAATCTTGATCCCTGGCCAGCGCTTCAGCCAATCGGCCACGCTATCTGCATTGCGATCGGGCAGCAGATCAAGAACGCGATTTCGCTCCAGGTCGCAGATGATTGTTCCATAGCGCTGTCCGCGCCGCCACGCCCAATCGTCGATGCCCACGATCGTGGGGGCAACGAAACCCGGCACGGGCGCCGACCGGATCATCCTCAGCAATGTATCGCCGCTGACCGGCATCGCCAACCTATGGGCGAGGCGGGATCCTGGCTCGCCGCCCGCTACAAGAGCTATAGCGCGCTGGCTCTCTGCGAGCCGATCGGAGCGTTGCGCCCTCCAAGCGGCGACCCCGGGCAATCGCTCCGTAAATATCTGCATTTTGCAATCAGGCGTCCTGCAGCGAAAGCGTCGCGCCGTCAGGCGCATCGCCACAATCCGTCCATGCCAAGGCAAATCGGCGAGATGTCGCTGGTAATGGCTATGCACGCCGCTCGAGTGCCGTCCGCAATCGGGGCACGAGGAGGAACGCTGAACTGGCCTCACATCCAAATGGAGCCTCCCGTCCGTTGTTTCGTCGCGACTGACAATCGTCAAACCTGCAGGAACGGGAGAAACCGAAAATGTCTGGACCACGAGCAAATACCATCGCTGACCGTAATCCCCACTCTATGCCCTCACCCGATTCCCATGTGAATCCCTCAACTTGCACCAAAGATGCGGAAGACCCCTTGATTGTCGCTACGCTCGCATCCTGTCAGTCGCCGCGCAGCGAAGAGCTCGGCGATCCGCACGACCGCCTCTGCCGCAATCGGTGACGGACTTTTCTCCAGGATGTCGGTAAATTTCCGGCGTGCGTGGCTCCAGCATCCCACTTCGACGATATCCTTGGGCGCCTTGGTCCTGGGGTCGCGGTAAAGCGCATTGTACCCGGCAAAGCCGTCTGCCTGTAGATACCCCCGATAGTCGGCGAGATGTTCTGCCGGATGCGCTCCGCCACGACCGGCGCTGAAGCGGAAGACCACGGCAGGCGGGCTCATGTCGCCGCTGGAGCGGTCATCACGCAGATATACCCAGAAGTGCCCGGTCCGACTGCCGTCGCCATTGCCCAGCAAGGTGACCGGCGTGTCGTCACCGTGGATCTTGGCGGCTTCCCGGATATAGGCGAACAGTCGCTCGCCCAGTGGCGCGAGCAGCCATGCCAGTTTCCGTGCCCAACGGCTCATCACATCCCGATCGATATGAAGCCCCACCCGTCGGAAGATCACCGACTGCCGGTGCCAGGGCTGATGATCGACAAAGCGATTGACGATAAGGTGAGCCAGCAAGGCGCTGCTCGCCATCACCTTGGGCAGGGGCAGATCGACAGCGGGCGCCTGGCGGATTTGCTCGCAGGACCGGCACACCAGCCTGGGCCGGACATGGCGGATGACGCGGAAGCGCGCCGGGACATAATCGAGAACCTCAGTGACGGCCTCGTCGATCTGGACTGAGGGTCCGTTACAACCGCCACTGCACGGGCTGGGCTGATGATCGATTGTCTGACGCGGGAAGTGCGCAGGAAGCGGAACGCGGCCGCCGGGTTTGCGAGCCGATTTCGCCACAGGCGGCGCCGGCACCTCATCGTTGGCGGGTTCCGGTGCCTCGACCTCCTCGAACATCAGCCGCAGCTGGGCGATATCCATTTTCTCGGAGCTGCGGCCGAACTGGACGCGCAGCAGCCGCGCGACACGATGCTCGAGCTTTTCGATCCGCAAGGTCTGGGCTTTGACCGTGGCTTGCGCCGCCGTCAGTTCGGCCCGTTCCTGCTCCATGACATTGGCCATCTCCAGCAGCATTTTCTGCAGGAGAACTGGGTCTGTGGGAAGGCGATCAAGGGCGAACCGCATGATGCCGATAATAGCGGAAGCCGACGGCAAAGCCTACATAAAATGGCGGTTTTCCTGATCTTTTTGGCTATGCGAGGCTCGGCGTGATGACCTCGTCGTGGACGATCGCCTGCTTCCAGTTCAGGCCTTCGAGCAACATCGCAAGCTGGGCTGCCGACAGCCGCAGCGCACCCTCATGGGCACGTGGCCAAACAAACTTTCCGCGCTCAAGACGCTTCGCATACAGGCATAGCCCTGAGCCGTCCCAGACCAAGGCCTTCAGCCTGTCGCCCCTCTTCCCGCGGAACAGGAACACCGCCCCCGAGAAGGGATCGAGCTGAAGAATATTGCGCACCTGCGCTGACAGTCCGTCAAACCCCTTGCGCTTATGTGGAGCTCCACATAACAGGAACTATGCGCTGACCATGATTATGCGGAGTCGGCGCGTATGGGGCACGTAAATGTGCTTGGCTTTGCCCATATCAACTCCGCATAACTAACGTCGACTAGCGCGAGCCAAGCATCAGAATCAGCTTATCAGGCGGCCGGAACTTGCCGGGCTTGATACCGAGAGGCGCAAGGGCACCGAGCATCTCGAGTTTTTCGGCTGGATCGGCCCGAAGATAGATTTCGGTGCTCTGGAGTGTGGCGTGGCCAAGCCAAAGCGCTACCTTGCGGATATCCCGCGTCGCCTGAAGCATGTGCATGGCGCAGCTATGCCGCAGAACGTGCGGCGATATTGTCTTGGTAGCAAGCGATGGGACGCGATGCGATGCCTCGACCGCATGCTTAGCGAGGATATACTCGAACCCCGAGCGGGTCATCGTCCGACCGGCGTTGTTCAAGAACAGCGCGGTGTCGCCACCGACGGGCCTAACGGCGATCCAGGCGCGAATGGCGGCTACCGTCTCCTGCCAAAGTGGCAGCACGCGTTCTCGTCGGCCTTTGCCCATGACATGAATGCTGGCCGGGGACCGCCCGTCGAACTGCTTTATATCGAGGCCGACAAGCTCGGAAACGCGCAATCCGCCGGCGAATGCCAGATGCAGCATGGCGCGATCGCGTATGCCAAAGGCGGTTCGTCGATCGGGAGTATCGAGCAACGCCTGCACCTCAAGCCGCGTCAGTGACGAGACGAGTGTCTCGTCCACCTTCTTCATCGGGATGGCGTGAACGCGAAGAGCCTGGTCGAGAACAGCTGGTTCGCGGTGCTCAAGATATCGGAAGAACGACTTAACTGCCGCCAGTCGTGCGTTGCGAGAGCGGGCCTTGTTGCCGCGGTTCTGTTCGACGTGCTCGAGAAAGGCCAGAATCGTTGGGACATCAAGATCCTCGATCTGAAGCAGGCAGGGTCGCTTGCGCAGTCGGCAGGCGGCAAATGCCACCAACAACTGGAAACTGTAAGCATAGGCATCGCAGGTGTGGATGCTGGCGCGCCGTTCGCGCGGCAGGTGCTCGCGCAGGAAGGCCGTCAGTGGGGGCGCGAGCATCGTCATGCCAGTTCTCCCCGATGCAGAGACTCGCCGGCCGCCGCCACGTGCACCATCAACTCAGGCGTTGCCTGTAAATACCAGTAGGTATCGGTGACGTGGGCGTGCCCAAGATAGGTGCTGAGAGCGATGATATGGCGAGCAACCGCTTGTCCGTCGTGTGCGCATCGCTCAAGGGAACGAACCGCGAAGGTGTGACGAAGGTCGTGAATCCTCGCTCCTCGTGATCCCGGCTCTCCACGTAAGCCAGTCGCGCGGGCGATCTGCAGAAATGCCGTTATCACCGTTGGATAGGCGAGCGGCGTACCCTGATGCGAAATGAACAATGCGTCGCTCTGTGTCGGTGCCGTCAGACGCTCCGCCAAATAAATATCCAGGGCTCGTCTCGTCGTAGAATGAAGAGGTAACAGCCTGCTCTTCTTGAACTTGGTCTGGGCAATGATCAGCCCGTCATCGGTGACATCAACAAGGCGAAGGGAGATCGACTCCGAAACGCGCATGCCGGTTGCCGCGATCAGTCCAAACAGGGTGCTGTATGTGCGTGGCCTGATCGATCCAATCGGTCCGAGCGACAATGCGCCATCGATCAAACGACGGATATCAGCTTGGCTGTAGATAAAGGGAGTGCGCCGCCTATGTCCCGCCCGCCCGAAAAGATCAGCGGGTGGAACGTCGTTGAGCGGATCTTCCGCATGCAGCGCGATCGCGAAACGACGTACCGCCAGCAGGCGGTTCCGACGTTGCTCCGGAGACGGCGCAAGAAGCGCCCACTCCTGTACGCGCGCTTGCATGATATGGCGGTCGCCCCGCTCCTCGGCATATGCGACGAAGTTGCGCAGAAGAATGCCCGGTGTTCGAAACTTAAAGCCGAGGGCCTGTTGGAGCGCAGTGTGATCGGCGAGGAGCTTGCTCAGCATGTCAAATCTCCTGGCCAGGGCTGAGCGATCCGCTCAAGCATGGCGATATCCACCTTCGCGTAGTGCGCGGTCATATCGAGTGAGCGGTGTCGCAACACCGTGCCCACCGCCTCGAGCGTGGCACCGGACCGCAGCATGGAGGTTGCAGCGGAATGACGAAGCAGGCTCGCTCCCCTCGAAGGGGCATCCGTAATCCCTGCCCGCTGCAGGGCACGGGCGACAATGGTCGAGATAGAGCTTGAGATCGCGAACGGCTTGTATGGGGCAATCATCGTTAGGAAAACGGTCTCCTCTCCGACACGAGGCCGTTCCTGCTCGATATAGGCCAGAACGGCATCGCCAACGTCCTGCGGAAGCGGCAAACGCACTTGGCGCCGGGCCTTGCCGCTCACCTGCAGCATGCCGGTTGCCCAATCGAGATCCTGAAGCTTCAGCGCGGTGACATCACCAGCCCGAAGGCCCAGGCGCGCCAGAAGAAGCAGGATGGCCCGGTCGCGGAGCCGTCCGTTGGAGAACTGATCGCATGAAGCGACGACACGTTCGACATCGTTAGCCGACAGATATCGCGGCAACGACGAAAGCCGCCATTGCACAACGGGCGAGATGGCATGATCAAGGTTGGGCCGGCAGAGACCGGCGGCGGCCAGGAAGCGCAAATAGCTACGCAACGCACTGGTTATCGTTCTGAGGTCCGCAGGACCCGTTCGCTCTCGCCACTCCCGTACCACGCTGCGGATCAGCCCTGCGTTATAGTCGCGGGTCGCCTCGCCGAGCGTCGGCAGCAGGTTGGTCAGGAGACGACGATGGCGAGCGATCGTCCGTTCCGAAAGGCCGCGATGAATGCGCAACCATCGCTGATAGTCATCAAGCAAGGGATGGACCGGAGCCAAGGGCAGCGAGGCGGGTGCCGGCGCAACGGCAATATCCTGCAAGAAGGTATAGAAGCGCTTGGCGCGCCGGAAATACTTGGGCGAGATGCGCGACCATCGCCGCCCGCCGGGGCACTCGCAACGATGGTCGGCGAAACGCCGAAGCAAATCGGCATCGACCATCTGGATCGGCGTCGATGTGCTGTTGACCCAGGCAGCAAAGTGCCGGGCTGCGTCGGTGTAGCCTGAGATCGTCAGTCGTGAATAGCGGCGGTCAGCAAGTTCTGCACCAAACCGGTCGATCCACGGTGCCAGCGAACCAGGATCAAGAAACCAGCGACAATGGTCTTCCTCGCACATTTTTACTCTCCTTGTGATGTTCGACATCGCAAGGGATCATAGTTATGCGGTGATCGGTGACGACCTGGCTCGATCTAACCGATGGAAAAGATACCCGAATCTTGGCTGGAAACTCGCCGACTCCGCATAATCATGGTCAGCGCATAGTTGCGCATGTCGCACGGTGGCAGGGACAGGTAGATCTTCGTCGAAGGCGGGAGCGCCAGGCTCAATGATCCAGCTCCCGCAAGACATCGAGCACCTGTTTCAGGGCGGCCCGATCAACTTCGCCATCCACCGACACCGTCAGGCCGCACCGCCCTCGAACCTCGATCCGCCCAGCTTCTCGGGCTTTGGCCGACGGCGATGATGCTGCCAGTTCGACAGGCACGAAGCCTGCCATCGCTCCGCGGAGCAGTTGCTTGCGCCAAGTGTACAGCTGACCCGTGCCTATCCCATGCCGCCGCGCTACGGCCGATATGACAACGCCCGGCACCGTCGTCTCCTTCAGGATCGCCAGCTTCTCCTCGTCGCTCCAGTTCCGACGCCGCTCCACCTGTACAAGCGCTCCGCCATCCCCGCGACCGCTCATACGAGGCTCGTTTGACTGCTCACTGTCCATGCTCCCGCCTCCTTAAAGGCTGCAAGCTTTCCTATTTCGGTGATGCCGACAAGGCCACGTTCCGTCGGCGCTTACGACCTATCGCGCATCCGGCCTCAACCTGCTCGTCGCCGCCATCATCCTGTGGAACACCCGCTATCTCGAAATGGCGCTGGCTGACGTGGGCACTCCCGAGGAGATCGCGCGCCACATCGCGCCATTGGGCTGGGAGCATATCTCGCTGACCGGAGACTATAGCTGGAATGTGGAAGATCGGCCCGATCCGGATGCCCTGCGACCGCTGCGCGCCGTCAGTTCCCTGCTCGCCGCGTGACGTTCGCTATCCGTTCGCCCTTAGCGTGCAGATACGTTACTTTCGTGTAGTCACCCCATCTTCCATCAGTCCGATGCCGCTATCCGCGGCCATGTGTTTGTCTCGTTCCTCGCTCTGACGCTGGCCAAGGAACTGACCCGCTTGTGTCAGGAAAAGGGCTTGCAGCCCGAATGGCAGCCGCTCCTCAACGATCTCGATCGCCTTCAGGAAGCCACCATCGAAAAGGACGGCAAGGTCATTACCACCCGCACCCACGTTTCGGGCCAGGTGGGGAATGTCTTCAAGGCAACCGGCATCGCGCTGCCGGCCAATATCAGCGAACTGCCGCCGCGAACCTGAGCCTCCGCAAGCTCAACCAAACCCAAAAATGTAGTGGTAACACTCGCGCCGGTGCGTGCATGTCATTGAACAAAAATGCCTTTTCCAAAAGCACTGTTCAAGTTGGGCATGACGCATCTCTGCCTCCTGTCAGACCCAATGAAGCAGATCAGGCGATCAAATGCGAGGGTTTTTGGAGGTGCCCACCTGCGCACGGTTGGGGTAGACAGCGCTATTTCAATCGAAGTTCCCTAGAGGAGGGCTGGACGTGGCCCACGGTTCGATTGTTCAGGAGCATTGGCTTTGCTGGGCGCACTAGGGGTTCCATCATCGCTGGACGAACTCGGAAAGCTGATCGACTGGGTAGGTGAACCAGAAAGAAACGATCAGCCGTCGCTGACGATCGTATTTTCGATCACCCCAACGTCTGACACCTCAACGCGGACCACATCGCCCACTTTGAGCAGGCCATTAGTTGCCGCGCCTACACCCGATGGCGTGCCCGTCGATAGGATGTCACCGGGTTCTAGAGTCATTACCTGCGACAGATAAGCGATCTGATCGTAAATGTTGTAGATCATGTCGCCGGTCAGGGTAGACTGCCGCTCTTCACCATTGACCGTGAGGCGGAGCGTTAGTGCGTGTGGATCAAGGATTTCGTCGTCGGTTATGATCCACGGACCGATTGGGCCATGCGTGTCAAACGACTTACCGAGCGTGAAAGTGGGTGTGCGGTGTTGCCAGTCGCGTGCCGAGACATCATTGGCGACGGTGTAGCCAGCGATCACTGAACGTGCATCTTCTGGCAGCACATTGCGGCAACGCTTGCCGATCACTACCGCAAGCTCGGCCTCATAGTCCAACGCATTCGAAACAGCCGGATAAACGATCGGTGATGCTGGGCCAGTGATGCACGACACCTGCTTGTTAAACCACAGCTGGCTTGTTGGCACGGGTATGCCAGCTGCGATCGCCTCTTGCGCATGCGCTTGATAGTTCATACCGATCGCCAGAAACTTCTGCGGATCGGTGATTGGGGCTTCGAGAATGACGTTCTCCAGCGGGAGCGCCGGTTCATCTGCCGCTTCAATTGAGCCGCGGATCTCGGGCAGATCGTTCAGCAACTGCCGCATTGAGCCATGCGGCGCTATCGCACTTAGATCGACAACATTGGTGCCCACGACTTTGCCCAACCTGGTAATTCCGTTCGCAGTGTACCGAACCAGCTTCATATTCATTCCTCCCATGAACTACTTTTTCGCTACTTTGATAGGGCACTTCAGAACAAGGTACAAAGTATATAATCTAGCTGAAGACCTAGGCACACGGTTGGGGTCGACAGCGCTATTACAATCGACGTTCCCATAGCAATTTCAAAATCGGGATGCTCTTTGTTCACGCACAGCGTCCACAGCGAAGAAGATCAATCCCGACCAGATGGATCCGAACGTGAACAGGTGCAAAAGACCGAAAGGTTCATGGAATAAGAGGACGGCCTGCAGGAACTGGAGCGACGGGCCAATGTACTGGAATTGGCCTGCAAGCGAATATGGCATCTGTTTGGCTGCGACTGAGAAAAGCAGCAGCGGTACCGCCGTTACGAATCCAGTAAAAATCAATAGTACGTTGGTAGATGTGTCGCCGCCAAACACCGGTATCCCGTTTTGGGAACTTAGAAATAGCCACGCCATAGCTAGCGGTGCCATGAGAGATGTTTCGATCAGAAGGCCGCAAAGCGGATCCAAAGGAGCAACCTTTCGGATCAAGCCAGCGGTGCTGAATGTAAATGCCAGAACCATCGCGATCCACAAGCTGTTGGGGCCTTTTCCAAAAGCAAGGGCGACTACACCCACAGTAGCCAGGCCGACGGCAAATGTTTGAAGCCGCGTCAAGCGTTCGCCCAGCGCCACGACGCCAAGAACCACGGTTATCAAAGGAGTTATGAAAAAACCGAGACTGGTCTCGAGTATACGATCGTTCAGAACGGCCCAAATATACACGAGCCAGTTCACTCCAATGAGCGCCGCAGTCGCAGCAAACAACCCGACCAGACGCATATCAATCGTCCGGCGTAGCGAGGTCCATCGCCCGAGCACGCTGACGATAATTGCTAAAAGAAAAACCGACCATAGGACACGATGTGCCATGATCTGAATCGGCGGCACTGCCTGCAATTGCTTCATGTAAAACGGCATGGCTCCGTAGATCAGATAGGCCAAAGTTGCGTAAACAATACCGGATCTCAACCTTAGTTTCTGACCGGAAACCTCAGGATCTGCCGTCTGGCTCAAGGTAATACTCTTTCGATAAGAAATGTCGATTAACATGCTTGAACTAGTTCATCATCCCTATTAATTTTCCTTCGAAATGACGGCGGGATTGCGTCGTCCGATCGACCGTGGTTCTATTGCTGTTACTACGCATCTTTTAGCCCGGCAGCACTTGACCTTGCTTCGCCTCGGCCTTCTCGCTTCCGAAATCGAGTTGAGGTAGCCTGAATAGCCCTATCTGCTAAACCCCTAAAACTGGTAGCAGGGTTGGCCAAAGATCGCTGACAGATCGCGACATAATTACTCTTGCTCAATGGAGAAGAGCGGGTGCTCTGATCGCCCGCTCTTCGTCACGGAGTCACCAGGCTGTTAAAGCGCTCTCAAATCTTTTCACGATCGATGTTGCTCAACGCTAGGATCAACCGCGCCTGTCAAACATTCTCGTTATTTCGCAATGTCAGAATCGAACCTCGAACGAAGCACCTATTTTACGCGGTTGTTCGTAGAAACCGTCGGTACTGAAGGCACCCGGGCGAATAGTCTGGAAGACTTTTTCGTTAGTCAGATTGGTAACCCACAAGCTCGCCTTCCAGGCCTGGCTGTCGGGGGTCCAGAAAATCGAGGCGTTCGTAAGTGTGTAGGAAGGTTGAGAAAAAATGTTCAGGAAATCGTAATATACGCGCGAACTCCAGGAAAGATTTGCGCCTGCGCCAAATGTACCTCCACCCATCGCGGTTGTATAATCCGCCCCAAAGTTACCCGACCACTTCGGCGCCCTGGTCATCACGTTGTCGGACGCATCGGCGGTAGCAACAATGTTTCCGCCGGTGGCCCGGGGAATAAAACCCTGCGCTGCTGTGAAGTCCTTATAACGGGCATGCGTGTAGGCTACAGCAGCACGAAGTTTGAGGCCGTCAAATGGCGAAATGAAGGTTTCCAGTTCTCCGCCATAAATCTCTGCGTTTGCGGCATTCTGTAGAATGTAAGCTGGGCTATTAGCTGCTCGGGCCTGCAGCTGCAGGTTCTTATAGTCGTAGTAGTAAGTTGCGAGGTTTATCCGTAGCCAGGGCAGCGGGTCAGTTTTCAAGCCCACTTCATAGGCAGTTATTTCTTCAGGAAGAACCGGAGTGCTCAACGTCGCAGCCATGTTGTAGACGCCGCTCTTGAACGCCGTGCTGTGAGTCGCATAAACATTCGTGCGTGATGTAATTTCGTACCGGGCACCGACCTTGTAGTTGAACTTATTAAAGGTTTTGCTGACATCATTTACGACCGTATTTCCGTTCAGAATTTGCGTAAAGCTGCGTTTTTCGGTTGTATAACGTCCGCCAAGCGTAACGAAAAGGCCCCCAGCAATCTCGTAAGTTCCCTCGCCGAAACCAGCAAATGAGCGACCCGAGAGCTCGGGTTGAAGGTGCGGACCTACCAGGGGACTTGGTGGGGTTGTCGTCGAAAATGGGCTAAGATTAGAATGACCGCCGAACTGATAGAAATATCCGCCGGCAAGCCATTGAAACGGGCCTGCGTTTGTAGAGCTAAGCTTGATTTCGGAACTTCCAGACTCTGTGGCGAAGAAGGCGGGAAAGTTGCCAATGTCGATATTCGAGGCATCAGAGTCTGTTTCTTGGTACCAGCGGAGATTGAGAAAACCACTAGTCGACTCAAGGTTAACGGTTCCCAGATCGACTGAGACATGTAACGCCGCAGTCCATCGGCGCAAGTCAAGTACTGGAACGCGGGTAAGCGAGGTTTCCCAAGGGCCGCGCGGCAGAATTACACCGGGAAATGATCGACCTAAGGTGTTTCCATCGATCGGTTGTGGGGCATTTGTCGTGCTCTGCTGATCGAAAAACTCTCCGGTCAAAACCACCTTGACGTTGTCGGCTGGTTTTAGCAGAAGTTTGCTGCGGAGATCGATGACACGCTGACCGCCCAGCGTTCCGCCGCGCACAAGGTCCTTGATATAACCATCGTTCTTACGGAAGAGCGAGGCGAAGTCGAGCGCCGCCGTTTCACTGATCGGTCCCGTAACATACATTCGCGCGTCGTAGTCTCCGGCATCATTGCGCATACGGCCCACTCGAACTGAGGCCTTGCCACGAAAATCAAAACTCGGGTCAGGCGTGATTACATTAATAAGACCGCCAGTTGCGTTGCGTCCAAAAGTTGTACCTTGCGGACCGCGCAAGACCTCGACGCGCTCGACTTCGACCAGATCAATCCAGTTCGCTGCCGATTCGGGCTGATAAACGCCGTCAACATATGTCGCGATATTTGGCTCGTCACCGATCGAGATGCCGGTCGAACCGACCCCGCGGATCACCGGTTGGAACACGCCCATGTTGCGGCTGCCGATGAATCCGGGAACCACTTGGGTCAATGTGCGAAGGGTCGAAACATCCGCTGCCGCCAAGCCGGCTCCAGTAATGGCGGTGACTGCGACCGGCACATCCTGAAGGCGCGCCTCCCGACGGGTGGCGGTAACTACGATGTCCCCGAACGCCGAAGCCGGTTCTTGTTGCTGCGTCGAGGCAAGCTGAGAGCCCGTAGTTGGAGCCTGAGGCGTCTCCCCAGCAGCATCCTGTGCGATCGAAGCCGATGAGCAAAGCATTGCGCCCATGCAAGCACCTGAAAACAACACAAAACGACTCTGGTTATATTCCCGGTTCACGACATCTCTCCCCACTTTTTGACTGCAACTTATTTCAAGTGTCAGCTTACATGCATTCTATATTCGGCGAATAAGCGCAGAACGAATGCTTCCCGCCTCTGGTGCCGACTTCGAACCTTGACAACGACCCTTTGCACCGGTTTGCTAGCAAACGCAATGTACAATATGCAACAGAGATCGACTCTCCGCGCTTTTCTCAGGTGGGTTAGGGCCTGAATCGACACAATCGACTTTGACGAAGGCACCGGCTGATTACGATGTGCAACTGAAGCTGGACCCCGGCAAAAACTCTGGCGGATTTGGGGCATTCGTGATTCATTGATTGGGTAGGCATCGGAAGTAATGATCCATGGACCCCGAGTCTCTTTTCAGCCTGCATGACCATCTTGAGATGCTGAGCCGTCATGACGATCCGCTTGATGTTCTGGAACGGACCGTGGACTTTGAGTATTTGCGGGTCTGGCTGGTCGATGGGCTGAGTTATGGCGATAGCAGCACGGGCGGTCGTCCGCCGTTTGACCCTGCCGCGATGTTCAAGATCCTGATTATGCAGGCCCAACATAATCTCTCCGATGCCCGGATGGAGTATATGATCCGGCCACCGGCTGAGCTGGATGCGGTTTCTGGGTTTTGCGCTCGGCGATCGCACCCCCGACGAAACACCATCCGGCACTTTCGCAACCGGATGACGGAGACCGGGACGCTCATGCGGGTGATGAAGGCCTTCGACTGGCAACTGCACAAGAAGGCCTACATCGGCATGTCGAGGCAGATCATCGATGCCAGCCTGGTGCCAGCACCCAAGCAGCGCAACACCGATGACGAGCGGCAGGCCATCAAGGATGGCGAGTCGGCGCAGGATATCTGACTGATAACCCGGCCAAGGCGGCACAAAAGGAACACAGATGCGCGCTGGACGCTCAGGATCGGCGGGAAGGTGCGCTATAAGGATTGCAAGCCGCTGCCGATGTCGCCTTGCCGGTGTTCGGGTATAAAAGCCATATCAGCATCGACCGCCGGTATGGCTAGCCGATCGTATGCTGACCAGTCGCATCCACCGTCGCAAGCCCAAGGAAAGTCCATGCCCAAGGCCACCGCCCGCGCAAATGCCGCAAGTCCGCGATCCGTGCCAGGATCGAGCATGTGTTCGCGCATCAGAAAAACCGCTTCGGGCTGTTCATTCGCACCATCGGAATCAAGCGGGCTGAGGCGAAACTGACATTGGCCAATCTGGCCTATAACTTCAACCGCCTGATCTTCCACGAACGACGCGCCGTCAAAGCATGAATCTGCCCTGAAACCCGGAAACGGCTATGTGAAATGTCCTATCCGGTGACCGAAAGCCGCCCGCGAGAGCGCCCAGCGCCGCGCTCATACCGTCATCACCGCAACGGCAGCAACAAAACGCCGGTTTTTGCGGGTGCCCAGCTAATCGCCTCGGGGCACCCATGCGACCTGCACTCGCCCCGCTCGACCTTATCCTATTTAGAAGTCGAATTTGACGTTCTCGGGAACGCCGGGGGCGGGATCGTCGGCAACCATCCTCACCCCATCGATTACGATAGGGCTGGCCACCCCGGGCTTACCATCGTGTTCAATCGCCATGCCTCTCGCGATAACCTGCGGGTTCGCAAATACCTCGTCCAACTCATTGATCGGACCTGCAGGAATCCCTGCACCATCGAGCCGTTCGAAGAGATCGTCCCGGCTCCATTTCGCGGTGATCTCTTCGAGCGCTATGATCAAATCCACGCGGTTGCGGATCCTTTGTGGATTATTGCTGAACCGCTCATCTTCGTGCAGTGTCACGTTCAGTACACGACAAAGCGCAGCAAACTGGCCATCGTTCCCGACTGCGATGATCAGATCTCCATCACGGGTCGGGAACGCTTGATAGGGTACCAAATTAGCGTGGCCATTGCCTACCCGGCGTGGCACTACTCCCGAGGTCATCCAGTTGAGCGCCTGATTACCCATGACGCTGACTTGGGTATCTAGCAGCGCCATATCGATATGTGCGCCGACGTGCATTTCGCGACGCCGGTTCAGTGCTGCCAGAATTGCCACCGCGCTGTAGACCCCGGTGAAAAGATCGGCGGCAGCGATCCCGGCCTTCTGCGGCTCGCGCTCCGGTTCACCGGTCATCGACATGAGCCCGCCCATCGCTTGTGCGATATAGTCATATCCCGGGCGGGCAGCATATGGCCCGGTTTGCCCAAACCCGGTGATAGAACAAGTAATGAGATGTGGATTAAGCGCTGACAACGAGGGATGATCAAGTCCGTATTTCGCCAGCCCCCCGACCTTATAATTCTCGATCATGATATCGGCCCCTCCCGCAAGACGGCGGATGGCAGCCTGACCCTCGGGGATTGTGATATCAATCGCGATGGACCTTTTCCCCCGATTAGCCGAATGAAAATAGGCCGCGCCAAGGTTATCGCCACCGTCGGACATTACAAAGGGTGGCCCCCAATGTCGGGTGTCGTCTCCGCTTCCAGGGCGCTCTATCTTGATCACTTCGGCGCCGAGATCCGCAAGCAGTTGCCCGCACCATGGCCCGGCAAGGATCCTGGCAAGCTCAAGCACCCTGATGCCGGCAAGCGGCTTTCCAGATGCTTCGCTTTGTGCGGAGCGCCAGTCACACTGCTTCATTTTGCACCAGCGACCGCTGTATCGATGCGGCAACGCCAGTCCCGCGCAAGGTCTCCTGCGGCCTTTGCCAAAGTGAAAGAGTCTATACCCACCGCTAGGAACCGGGCACCGCCTTCCAAATATTGCTGCACCAGACGCTCATCGCGCGACAGGATGCCGCAGGGAATGCCGGTGGCCCGAATTCGGTCGAGAGCCGCTCCGGTGGCCTGGGCGAGAGCTGAGGCGTTAGCGGGCCCGAGCAGGCCGAGCGAGGCAGCCAGATCAGCAGGGCCGATAAACAGTGCATCAATGCCATCGACTGCCGCAATGGCTTCGAGATTCTTGATCGCTTCGGCCGTCTCGATCTGGGCGATGATACACAGTTGCTCGTTCGCGTCTGCCACATAAGCGGGAAAGCGGCCCCAGCGTGCGGCACGCGCACCACCGATCCCGCGATCGCCGTCCGGCGGATAGCGCGAAGCCTTTACGATTGAAGCTGCTTGCGTTGCGTTATCAACCATCGGAACCATGATCGTCTGTGCACCTAGGTCCAGGATCTGGTGGATCGTCACCGGATCGTGGCCAGGAACGCGCACGATTGCTGAGCAGTCCGATACGGTGTCAACCGCGCGCAGTTGATGGGCAATCCCTGGCAGCGTCTGCGCGCCGTGCTCGGCATCGATCAGAACCCAATCGTAGCCAAGACCTGCGCAGATTTCCGCGATGTCGGGATTGGCGAGCGCGAGCCAGAAGCCGAGCTGCGGCAAGCCGTCACTGAGTTTATTCTTGAAGTGGTTTTGCGGTGTCAGCATCGCCCTGCCTCAGATAAACCGGAAGCCTATGGCACCCAACGGCCCGAAATCGGCGCTGAACACATCACCCGGGCGGGCTTCGACAGGGCGGGTGAACGAACCACCGAGCACCACTTCGCCCGCCTCGAGCGTCTGGCCCCATGGCGAGAGCCGGTTGGCTAGCCACGCCACGCCGATTGCCGGATTGTTGAGCACGCCCGCAGCAACCCCAGTCTCCTCGATCACACCGTTCCGGGTCAGCAGCGCACTGACCCAGCGCATGTCGATCTTGTCAGGTCGCATCGGCAACCCTCCCATGATAATCCCGGCGTTGGCGGCGTTGTCACTTATAGTGTCCTGCACTTTGCGACGCCCCCCGGTTTCGGGGTCAGTAGGAAAGGTGCGGCTGTCAATTACCTCCACTGCGGGAATAACATATTCGGTCGCCCGGAGTACGTCAAAGATGGTCGCGCGGGGCCCTTCGATCCTTCTGCCCAGCACGAAAGCAAGCTCGACCTCGACCTTGGGAGTGATAAACCGTTCACAAGGCACGTCGCTTCCTTGCTCAAACACCATATCATCGAGCAGTGTGCCGTAATCGGGTTCGGTAATTCCGGCAGCTTGCTGCATCGCTCGCGACGTCAAACCAATCTTGTGGCCGATGACCTTTCTCCCAGACGCGAGCTTAAGGTCTACCCATCGTTTGCTGATGCGATAGCCGTCGGCAATGGACATTTCCGGACAGCGCTGTGAGAACTGGCGGATCTGCTGACGCGACTGTTCGGCCTGATCGAGTTCAGCCGCAAAAACGCCGACTTCGGCTTCGCTGAGACCCGCCCCGACCATGCCGGGTCCGTCACTGCGGCGGTCCATAAATTGCTCCTCATCCCCGATCTGTATTGGCAAACGCATTGCACAGTTATAAACGCTAGTCTATAGCCCGGCGGCAGAACAGACCGTACTTGGCAGAACGACACTTGATTTGGAGGAGAGGCATGATGGCAGGCGATACGAGCGTGAGAGAAGAGAAAATAACCGGTCGCGGACTGACTTCTCACACCCTGCTTGCCGGCGACCGGAGCAAGCCTGCTATTCTTCTGCTGCATGGAGCAGGGCCGGGTGCCCATGCCGGTTCCAACTGGCTCCACCTCATGCCCGACTTGGCGGAGAATTTCTTCGTGATCGCGCCCGACCTAATTGGCTTTGGGCAGTCAGTTATACCTGATCCTTGGCCAGACAACGTAATGGCGTGGATCGGAACGCGAGTTGAACAGTGTTTCGGCTTGCTTGAAGCGCTTGGGATCGAAAAGGCCCACGTCGTCGGCAACTCGATGGGCGGTGCGCTCACCTTGCAGATGATGAGCGAAGAGCCCGACCGTATCGATCGTGTGGTCCTGATGGGGTCGATCGGCGCACCTGGCCCGCGGACTCCGGAACTAATCCGTCTGCTTTCCTTTTATTCCGATCCTCGGCCGTCCCGTTACCGCCAGCTGATGCACAGTTTCGCGCATGATGCCGACAAATTCGAAGGCATGGAGGAGATCGTCAGTAACAGGTACAAGATTGCCACCGATCCCGAGATTATGAAGACTGCGGTCAAAATGATCGATTCGATGAAGCAGGGAATGGAGGGGCTTAATATGCCGCCGTCGATGCTTTGCAAGATGCCGCATAAGGTTTTGATCTTCCACGGAAGGCAGGACCGCATCGTTCCGCTCGACACCAGCCTGTACCTTATAGAGCATCTGAAGCATGCCGAACTGTACGTACTCGACCGGTCGGGCCATTGGTCGCAGCTCGAGCGCTGGGACGTCATGCGCCCGATGATGGAAATACATTTCGGCGCGCGCACCTTCTGATGCTTCCGTTGTTCCGGCATCGGGTTGCCGGGCGGGCGTGATGCTCTGCATTCGTTTGTCTGGTTCGGCGTGGGGGTGACCAATATGGCCCAGACAGCGGCCTCGGCATTTTGGCAGTTCTCGCTGGATCTGTATGCTAGGCCGCACGTGTCCACGCTGTGCCTCGCGTTGCAGGATAAACATGGCTTCGATGTCAACCTGTTGCTGTTCTGCCTGTGGTCGGCTCAGGTTTCCAAAGTGGCGCTCGATAGTTCCGAGATCAGTGAGCTTCTTGACAGAATATCGCCGCTCAATGACAACCTTGTGCATCCCGTGCGAAGCGCCAGGCGATGGGTTCGCCTGTGCATCGCCGGATCGCCGGAGACCGATCCTGCCGTTGAACTGGTCAAGGTCTACGCGTCGCTGAAGGCGGTCGAACTGCAATCGGAACGCCAAGTCCAGTCAGCGCTGGCCGGTCTTTCGCGGCAAACTGCCAACCGGGATCGGACCACACAACAAAGCGCTGCATCGGCGAATTTATGCATTTACCGTCAGGTAATCGCGGCACCCGACGCAGCGGCCGTCCTGTTATCGCAATTGGTCTTTATGGCTTTCGCGCCACCTATCAAACCCGGCGTTTCGCTGACATGATACTGAGGGACAAGCTCGAAATTTTCATCGCTGGGTCAATCATCCTTGCCTTGATTTAGGCCGCATCTTTCCCGTCCACGCGGCTAATAAACGAACCTGGTGGCACAGTTACCTTAAACGGGTGCGTCAAACACCGCCTTACCGGTCGTGGGATCGAATGGCACCGAAAGATTGTGGTATACAACCAGCCATTTTCCGTTGACCTTGCGGTAACAGTCGACCTGCCGGAAAACCCAGTCCTGAACTTTGTTCATAGCGATATTGGTGAACACGACCCGCTGGGTACTGAAAGCATAGGCGATGTCATGATCTGTACTGATAGACATTTTAAGGATCGTAGCTCGCAGATCTTTAGTTCCCGCAAAGAGCGTGGTCGCCGCGGTGGCCACCGCTTTGCTGCCTCGGGCCTGGCCTGGAAAGAATGCATCCATCACAGCGTCAGGCGCGAAATCTTTCAAAAATTCCGCTGCGGTCTGCGCAGCAGCCATGTCTTGCTCGATCTTCAGAATCTTTGCCTCATCGGGATTTTCTGCAGCGTGAGCGGTGCTCGCAACTGCAAGCAGCAAAGGCAGGAACGCTGCTCGGATGGATTTCATCACGCATCTCCACATCTTGTTGCGGTCAAATGACTGGTGCAGTCTATTCTAAAATGCAGCAAGTATACAAGAATTGAGCGAACCTTCCGAACCGGTCGGCGGGCAGGCTCCGCCTCGCTTCTTGACCGGCACCAAGATCAGGTGCCCTCAACGATAAATGCCGCACTGGTAGAGGCAGAAAGCCTCATCGAAGCCAGTTTTTGATATTCGTCGGATCGGTACCAGCTCTGAGCCTCCTCAAGAAAAGCAAACCGGATAATCACTGCTCCCTTCGGAGGCGATCCTTCCAGAGTTTCGGCGACGACCGGGCCGGCCATGAACGAAACGCCCTGCGTCCCAAGCAGATACTGAGCCTGTTCCTTATATTGATTCATCAACTCCGGATTCGAAATTTCCTCGGTCACGATGACGACATAAGCTGCCATATTAGTATCTCCTTGCCTAAGCTTTCGGCCCATTGTCATGAATTCAGTCCGCAAAGATCGAAACCCATCGCTCGAGCACGGTAAGCTAACATGCTCGGGAAACTATCCGTCATCGGTTAAATTTAAACGGGATACAACGGTTAGGCGAAACTTCTCGATCATGGCTCCTGGTTGCCTATTACCAGATATGCATCTCCGGCATTCAGTCGAAAAAGCGGTTGCTTGGGCGGGGGAGGCCCAAATGGTCACGCAGCGTCGTGCCTTCATACTCGGTTCGAAAAAGGCCGCGCCGCTGAAGTTCCGGGATGACTTGATCCACGAAAAGGTCGAGCCCTTCAGGCAAAAAAGGAAACATGATATTGAAGCCGTCGGCCCCAGACTCGTACAGCCACTGCTCCATATCGTCGGCGATCGACGCCGGCGTGCCTACGAACGCGAGACCGGCATAACTCCCAGCGGTCGCCGCCAGTTGCCGAATGGTCAGATTCTGTGTTCTGGCCATCTCCAGCAATCTGTCGCGAGCGGTCTTGCTGGCATTCGTTTCGGGAATTTCGGGCAACGGGCCATCGGGATCAAAGCCCGAAACGTCAAAGTTCAGCGCACCCGACAGCGAATGGATGCCGCTGTCATAATGGACCAGGCTGTCAAGATGCGCTCGCTTGGCTCGTGCTTCCTCGATCGTATCGCCCACCACGACAAAGGCGGCAGGTAGAATCTTGAGAAGGCCGGGATCGCGTCCGACTCTTCTCATCCTGTCCTTGACGTCTGCATAGAAGCGCTTGGCGCCTTCGAGCGTGTTTTCGGCCCCGAACACGGCTTCTGCCGTCTCGGCGGCGAGTTGGCGGCCCGGTTCGGAAGCACCTGCCTGCACAATTACGGGCCAGCCCTGCACGGGGCGCGCGATGTTGAGTGGGCCGCGCACCGAAAAATGCGCTCCCTTGTGGCGGAGCACATGGAGCCGATCCGGATCAAAATAGATGCCGCTTTCAGCGTCGCGGACAAATGCGTTGTCGGCGAAGCTATCCCAAAGTCCGGTAACGACATCGTAAAATTCGCGCGCACGGGCGTATCGCGCAGCATGATCGGGCTGGTCTTCATAGCCAAAATTCTTCCCATTGTCGGGATTGGCTGTCGTAACAACGTTCCATCCTGCGCGTCCGCCGCTTAAATGATCGAGCGACGCAAACCGCCGCGCGACATGGAATGGCTCCTCGAAGGTTGTCGACGCAGTAGCGACTAAGCCGATCCGTTCCGTCACCCCGGCAAGCGCCGAGAGCAAGGTAAAAGGCTCGTATGACGTGACGGTATGGCTACGTTTCAAGGCTTCAACCGGCATATTGAGAACGCCTAGGTGATCGGCCATGAAAAAAGCGTCAAATTTGCCCTCTTCAAGCTTCTGGGCGAAGCGCTTCAAGGCAGCAAAATTGAAATTGGCGTCATGTATCGCGCCGGGATAGCGCCATGCTCCTGTATGCATACTAACTGGGCGCATGAAAGCGCCGAGGTGAAGCTGTCGAGAGTGAGCCATGTTCAATTTCCTGTAACCCGCTGGTAGGTGCGCCGATGATCTGCGCGCTCGGCGTGACCGTCACAACGGTACAAATGATCGAGATGCTTCCAAGGCGACAGATCTTACGCCGTTTCCCTGATTTATGCGGTCCGGATCCAAACTGGGATCCGCACTTGGTTGACAGCGGCGTCCCAAAATCATATGGGAAACGCGATGTACAATATGCAAAATAAAATGCAATTGCAAGATGCTATAGCTCAGCAAGGAGATAGGACATGAGTGCTTTTGCGCGATACGTCTCCTTTATCCGGTGCTCGGCGCCAGCAATGTGGAACTCCCCGACTTTGCTCCTTTGCGTCGCGTCCGTCTGCTGGGCTATGAACCCCATTATTGGGCGGGCGGTGCGCGACCTTGCGTCTCCTTTGTCACTCGCATTCTGGCGGTGGATGGTCGCTTTTTTGTGCGTGCTACCCTTCGCCTGGCGTCATCTCAAGGTTGACGTCCAAACGCTGCGTGCTTCCTGGCTCCTTGTCACGCTGCTCGGTTTTTTCGGTGTCGGGCTGTTTGCCTACATCGTCTACAGCGGCCTGCAATACACTACCGCTACAAACAACCTGCTGTTGCAATCGATCATGCCGATCATGATCCTTTTGATGCCGACGGTGCTGTTTGGGGAGCGGCTGCTACCCCTCCTCGCTTTAAGCGCTGCGATGTCGTTCGCGGGGATCATGTGGATCGTGACCAAGGGTCATCCCTTCAATCTAGTAGGGGGCATCTCGGTCAATCGCGGGGACTTGCTTTCCGTGGCAGGGGTATTTCTCTATTCGGCTTATGCCACCTTCCTTCGCAAGGTTCCGGCTGTACACCACCTCTCATTGCTAGCGGCGCTGTTCGCGATCGGCGCCGGCTCGCTGGCACTTCCCTACATCTCCACGCTGGCCAGAAATGGCCTGTCGATGCCGCCAATGAAACTGGCGGCGGCCATACTGTATGTCGGAGTTTTCCCTTCGCTCGTTGCTTACGCTCTTTTTAACCGTTCGGTGACGCTGATCGGATCCGTTCGTGCCGGGGCCTACATGAACCTCCCGCCAGTCTTGGGTGTGGGCCTTGCGATGCTGCTTCTTGGCGAAGGCATTGCATCCTATCATTTCATTGGTGCCCTTCTAATCATCGGCGCGATCGCCGTTTCACGCGGGTACCGCCCCAGAGCCAACGCGTGATCAGACCAAGAAAGTACTAGATATGACGGTCGGACGAGGCAATCTGGAGTATAGTGATATTTATCGTCGGGCCTCCGAAGACCCGGTGGGTTTTTGGGCGGAGGCCGCGCGCGCGATCGACTGGTTCGTTAAGCCCCGGCTTGTTTACGATGAACAGAAGGGTTGGTTTTCCGACGGGATCCTCAACACTTGTCATAATTGTCTAGACAGGCATGTCGACGCTGGTCGTGGCGATGCGGTAGCGCTGACCTATGACAGCCCAGTCACCGGCGCACTACGATCCTTCACCTATTCGCAACTTTTGTACGAAACCGGGCGGGTGGCAGCGATGCTAGCCGCGCTGGGTGTGACCAAGGGCGATCGCGTCGTCATCTTCATGCCGATGATACCTGAGACGGCATTCGCGATGCTGGCCTGCGCGCGTCTCGGGGCGATCCATTCCGTGGTGTTCGGCGGATTCGCCGCGCCGGAGTTGGCCAAGCGTATCGACGACGCCAAACCGAAGCTTATCCTGACCGCTTCGTGCGGGATAGAGGGCACACGGGCGATCGCCTACAAGCCACTGGTCGATGAGGCTGTTGCTCTTTCGTTGCAGGGTATCCAGCATGTCGTCCTTCTGCAGCGCGACCGGCTGGCTGCCGATCTTGATCATGCCCACGATATCGACTGGCAGGAATTGCGCAGCCGCACCGCCGGTGAACCTCAGCCTGCCTGCGCGCCGGTAGGCGCGACCGATCCGCTTTATATCCTCTACACGTCGGGGACGACAGGAACGCCTAAGGGTGTCGTAAGAGAAAACGGCGGCAACGCGGTGGCGCTCTCATGGTCCTTGGCAAATGTCTATGGAATTGGCCCGGGCGACGCCTTCTGGGCTGCATCCGACGTCGGCTGGGTCGTGGGCCACAGCTATATCGTCTATGGCCCGCTGTTGGTTGGCGGGACAGCCATCCTGTTCGAGGGAAAGCCGGTCGGAACGCCCGATGCCGGCACCTTTTGGCGGACGATCGTGCGCAACAAGGCCAAGGCTTTTTTCACCGCGCCCACTGCCATTCGGGCGATTCGCAAGGAAGACCCTGAAGCGAAATTCCTGAAGGACATCGGCACCGGTGATTGCCGTGTGATCTTCCTTGGCGGCGAACGTGCTGACCCCGCGACCATCGCCTGGCTCGAACGAGCAAGTGGATTGCCGGTCATTGATCACTGGTGGCAGACCGAATTGGGATGGCCGGCCATTGCATCGTGTTTTGCCATAGGCGACTTGCGTCGTAAACCGGGCAGCGCTGGACATGCGGTGCCCGGATATGAATTTGCTATCCTCGATGACTATGGCAGTCCAGTGGACGATGGCGAAAATGGCAATGTTGTTATTCGCGCGCCCCTTCCGCCTGGTGCCTTCCGTACATTGTGGAACAACCCGGCCGGATTTGCCAAAAACTTCGCCAGTTTCCCCGGCTTCTACGAAACCGGTGATTCCGGCTATCGCGACGACGCCGGCTTTCTCCACATCATGGGACGTACCGATGACGTCATCAATGTCGCGGGCCATCGCCTTTCTACCGGACAGATGGAGGAGATTGTGGCGCGACTCCCTGATGTTGCCGAGTGCGCGTTGGTCGGCGCGAAAGATCCTGTCAAAGGCATGGTTCCTGTTGCATTCGTAACCACGCGCAGAGGTTCGGCCGATGATGGGATAATTTCCAAGCTCGCGATCGACGCTGTTCGCGCCGAGTTGGGTGCCGTGGCGGCACTGAAAACCGTTTACGTTGTCGACCAATTGCCAAAGACGCGCTCTGGCAAGATTCTCCGGAACCTTTTGCGGAGGATCGTCGATCAGGAACCTTTCACTCTGCCGCCGACAATAGACGACGCCGATATACCCCAGGCCATCGCCTTGCGAGTGAATGGCGCCTGATCATTGTTTACGTGGCCGCGGCCATCCCGGTCAAACCGGAAGAACCGATTTAACGCGGTGCCCCGCTCCGAGCTTGAACTCCACCCAGCGGCGAACCCTCAGAAAAAGGCCTGCAGACCCGTCTGAGCGCGTCCCAGAATCAGCGCATGGACATCATGCGTACCCTCATAGGTATTAACCGTCTCCAGGTTCATCATGTGGCGTATAACCTGATAATCCTCTGAAATACCGTTGCCGCCATGCATGTCGCGGGATTGGCGGGCGATGTCGAGCGCCTTCCCGCAATTGTTGCGCTTCAAGATAGAAATCATCTCGGGCTCCATCCGCCCCTCGTCGAAAAGGCGACCGACACGCAACGAGGCCTGCAGTCCCAGCGCAATTTCGGTCTGCATGTCGGCAAGCTTCTTCTGAAACAGCTGGGTCTGCGCGAGCGGCCGCCCAAATTGCTTGCGGTCCAGGCCATATTGGCGCGCGGCATGCCAGCAGAACTCAGCTGCGCCCAACACACCCCAGCTAATGCCATAACGAGCTCGGTTCAGGCAGCCAAACGGCCCGCCGAGGCCCTCGACATGCGGTAACAGCGCTTCCTCGCCGACCTCGACCTCGTTCATGATGACCTCCCCAGTAATAGAGGCGCGAAGCGACAGCTTGCCACCGATCTTGGGCGCCGACAGTCCTTTCGTTCCCTTCTCCAGGACGAAGCCGCGGATATTGCCACCGTGCGCATCGGACTTCGCCCAGATTACGAATACGTCAGCGATCGGCGCGTTGGATATCCAGGTCTTCGCACCGTTGATCCGGTAGCCGCCCTCGATCTTTGTCGCGCTGGTAGTCATGCCGCTGGGGTCAGATCCGGCTTGGGGCTCTGTCAACCCGAAGCAGCCTATCCATTCTCCCGACGCGAGTTTCGGCAGAAATCCGCGCTTCTGTTCTTCCGAGCCATAGGCAAAGATCGGGTGCATCACAAGCGACGATTGCACCGACATCATCGAGCGATACCCCGAGTCGACGCGCTCCACCTCGCGTGCAATTAACCCGTAGGCGACATAACCGACTCCTGCGCCGCCATACTCGGGCGGAACCGTGGGACCAAGCAGTCCAAGCTCCCCCATCTCGCTGAAAATCGCAAGGTCCGTCCGCTCCTCTCGGAACGCGTCAATGACACGCGGTTGTAGCCGCTCTTGCGCGTAGCTCCGCGCAGCATCACGGATCATGCGTTCGTCACTGGTGAGCTGGTCGTCAATAAGAAAGGGATCAATCCATTGAAAGCTCCCGTGTACTTGTAGCTCAGGTTCGCTCATTTCCGGACCTTTATTTTATTGCTCATTAGAATAGAAGCTTGGCCCGAAACTGCCCTATCGAAGCACTCCTCCAGAGACAATTCCAAATGCATTTGGTCGACCATATCAAAGTTTTTTTGAAAGCGGCATATGAATTATTTTTCGGCTTCAGTGGCACTGTTCCCATCAGGCTGAACAAACTGGCATTGTTGCGCTGATGGAGCCGATTGTCGAGCAGAGTGCTTTGACGATCAAATGTTTGACGCGACCCGACCGGTCGCTACAGCGCGACCATGTCTTTTTTTAAACGCCTTGATGCAAAGCGATTCCGCCCAACAGACCTTGTCAGTGGCGCCTGGAACGTCCGTGAGCAGCATGTAGCACCCGCATTGGGTTTGCTCGCTCATGCTATTGAACTTGACCATGCAGTTCGTCGTGACAGCATACTGACGATGGCTCGCGTTTCCTACGACATCCTCGGCACTCTGCCGATCGATGAATTCGAAATTGACGTGTCGGTGATCAGGCCAGGACGGACCATCGAGCTGGTCGAAGCGCGTCTAAGCCACGCCGCGCGAGCCATTGTGATCGCACGGGCGTGGCTTCTTCAAACGCCGGATACGTCCGCCATTTCTGGAACACCGGTGTTGGCTATCCCAACCCCCGAGACCTTAGCCTTGTGGAAGCCAGAGACATTGTGGCGGGGCGGATTTGTCCGATCTATCGAGGTTCGCCGGTCATTGCTCGGAGTAGGCCGCGCCGTTTCGTGGATCCGTTCTGAAGTGCCACTTGTTGCGGGCGAGAGCGTAAGTCCAACAGCCAGGGCCTTAGGAATTATCGACATAGCTAATGGACTCGCAGCGAGGGAGGACGTCAACGAGATCGCATTTCCCAATATCGACTTGACTGTTCACTTTATTCGCAAGCTTCGAGGATTATGGTTGGGCTTGGACACCACGGTCTCCTTTGGTCCAAGCGGTATCGGCTTAACTCATAGTATAGTTCACGATCAGGACGGGCCAATCGGTGTCGTTTCACAAAGCTTGACAATACGGCACTAAATCAAAGCCAAATATCAGCAAATAATCGTTGCAGGAAAACGGGCTAAAATCGCTATCAAAGCAGTTGTGCGAGAGAAAATTGCCACCCCAATGCCTTTTTCAAACCAAATCGCTTCTGGCTTAATATTATGCTTGACTATCACAGATACTCTAAAAGTCGGGTTTACAAATTCCTAACAATAAGCGATATAATGGGCTATTAGTATCAGAGTTTTATGTTAAAATCGATATTTTTAAAATTTAAACAAACGGATTTTTGGTACGGAATGCTGATTCCGACGAAGCCGCCCCTCGTTTCCGAGATGATCGCGCCCCTTAATCCGGGATATTGCCGCCCCCGGAACGGGGCCTTCGGCAGCGATCGTTGTTGTTTCGTTTGAAGCCTACGTCAAGCGGGCCGATTGCCTTTTGAGCGCCGCTTGCTGTCGCCATCGAGGTCAAGGCGATGTGCATTGTGAACCAGACGATCGAGGATGGCGTCGGCGACAGTCATGGCGGGATCGCCGAACGTTTCATGATGCTGCTTTCCTGGAAGGGGTCATACTGTAATTTGGCGCTGTGAGCGCCTTTATTTGCTGGAGGGTCAGGTCCACCTGCCACGGCTGTCCCTTCTTTAGTTGCCGGCCCTGAAGCTTACCGCGTTTCAGCCATTTGAACACCGTCTGCTCAGTGACGCCGAGCGCGGTCGCGGCACCTTGGATCGAGTAGCTGCCATCCGGCCAACGGGGCGGATTGTGCTCGACGCCGTTGATCTTTACGGTGGGGATATTCCAGCGCTGGCGCAACAGGTGCACCGTGTTGTGGTCGAACAGCCCGTCCAGGCTGTTCCGCAGACCCTCTGTGTTGAGCGCGGTAGCGACCTCGGCGTCCATCATGCCAGCGGCGTTGAGCTCTCGGATCCGCTGTTCTAGCACGTCGGCATGAGCAGCTTCAGCATAGGATTGAGTGCGCCGCATGACCCAGTGTTCGGTCGCTGCGCCCGTCTGCCAGATGATGCGGATCCACACCATGCCTTTCGCCCGCCGCTGATCTAGAATGACCTTGTCGATCACGAGGCGGAGCATCGCCTTGCGTTCGCTGTTCTCGATTCTTTCCCAAAGATCAGGCAGGTCGATGCCGAACGCTGCGATACGGGCGCGATCGTCGGCATTCAACGCAACGGTTTGCTCCGTCTTCCACCGCCGATAGTCCTGCTCGACCTTTTCGACCTCACGCAGCTTGCTTTCCCAGATGCTTTCGAGGAACGGGCAACGAGGCGGTTTTCCGGCTCGACCGCGTCATATTGGCGCCGGGCACGCTCGCATTCATATTCGGCGCGTTCGCGCTTGAGTGTCCATTGCCGTTCGAGTCCATGGACGTCCGCGTCGATGGCGTCGAGCGCGGCCAACGCGATGGCGAGTTGGTCAGGGGTGAGCGCTGCAAGGAACTGCCGTTCGACCTCAGCCTCAACCCGCGGCGCACGCACCTCTTGGCAATATTGACCGACGCAGGTCGCTCGTTCGGAACGGCACCGATATACCGGATGGTTGCTGTCAGGGCCAGAGTAGTTGAGTGCCATGCGCCGTCCGCAACTGCCACACATCGCTATACCCTGCAGCAGCGCCTTTCCCTTCCGAGGCATGCCACGATGCCCGGCTTTGAAGTTGCCGACATTGTCCGTGAGCTTGTCGCTGATCGCCATATGCGTCTCCCAACTGATATACGCTGGATGAGCATTCTGGATGCAGACTTCCCACTGTTCGCGCTGTCATCGGTCGTGCAATTCTCCGCAAAAGTGGGCTTTGAAAATTCCCTAGTTGGTGGCCCCTTCATCTCATTCTGCCGGGGCTAGCCCCGGCAGAATGAGATGAGCCGACATTGTCCTCATCTCCTTTGCAGACGCGGAGACGGGGCCGATGATCCGACTTGGAGAATTGATGATGATCCTCGAACTACATCGGCAGGGCGTATCGATATCCGCCATTGCCCGACGCACTGGTCGCGATCCCAAGACCATCCGAAAATATATCGAACGGGGCATCGAGGCCCCGGTTTACGGCCCTCGCATGCTGGGTCGACCGAACAAACTGGCACCCTATCTGGAATTTTTGCGTGAGCGAGTGACGGCCTTTCCCGATCTGACGGCGGCGCGCCTGACGCGGGAAATCCGTGAGCTGGGATATATGGGCGCCTATACCGCGGTAAAGCGGTTCCTGGCAGCGATCCGGCCGGAAAACGGCCCCAAGCCCTTCGAGGTTCGGTTCGAGACGCCGCCTGGCGTGCAGGCGCAGGTGGACTTTGCCCGGTTCGTCGTCGAATTTACCGATGAGCCCGGCGTCAGCCGGATCGTCTGGCTATTTAGCCTGGTGCTGGGACATTCGCGCTTCCTGTTTGCGCGCTACGTCATGCACCAGGATCTCCAAACTCTGTTGCGCTGTCATATGCAGGCCTTTGAAGCGCTCGGCGGCGTCCCGATCGAGATCCTCTACGATCGCATGAAAACCGCCGTGACCGGGGAAGATGATCAGGGCCATATCATCTACAATCGATCATTGCTGGCCCTGGCGGGGCATTACCGCTTCGTGCCACGCGCCTGCCGTCCCTATCGGGCCAAGACCAAGGGAAAGGTCGAGCGGCCGTTCAGCTATATCCGCAAGGACTTCTTCCTGGGCCGGAGCTTCCGCAATCTGGACGATCTCAATGTCCAGCTGATCGACTGGCTCGATACCGTCGCCAATGTCCGTGTCCACGGGACGACGCAGCGGATTATTGCTGAAGCCTTCGCCGCCGAGCAGCCTGAGTTGCAGCTGCTCCCGGCGGGTCGCTTTGACGCCGTTCTGAAGCTGGAGCGCCGCGTCAGCCACGATGGGATGGTCTCTGTCGGCGGCAATTACTACAGCGTTCCCGATCGCACCCGGCGCGTCGTCGAAATCCAGCAGTTGCCCGACAAGATCCGGATCGTAGACCTGGGCCAGGTCATTGCCGAGCACCCGGTTCTTGAGGGGCGTCGGCAGTACAGGATCGATCCTGCGCATCGGACAGGCGGCAGCGGCGCCAAGCGCCGTATCCATGGCAAAGAGGTAATCGCCATCGGTCGTATAGGCGAGCATGTCGCTGTGCGCTCCCTGGCCATCTATCAGGCGATCGGCAGCCAACTGGCGCGGGGAGAACGGCCATGAACCATGGGGGTGCCGCATCCCGCGTCGATAATATCCGCCGCAGCCTGGTCCATCTCAAAATGCCACGCGCCCTGGAGATGCTCGACGCCACCCTGCGCGGCATAGAGCAGGGCAAAATCGATGGCATCGAGGCCATCGACATATTGCTGCACGAAGAACTGTCGCTCCGGGAGAACCGCAGGATCAAGGCGGCCCTGCGCATGGCAAGGCTGCCGATCATCAAGACTCTGGACGGATATGACTTCTCCTTCCAGCCATCGCTCGACCGGAACCGCATCCTGGCGCTCGCTGGCCTGGACTTCATCAACCGGGCCGAGGTGGTGCATCTGTTGGGTCCTCCCGGTACCGGGAAAAGCCATATCGCCACGGCCCTTGCTGTCGAGGCCGTGAAGGCGGGCAAGAGCGTCTACTTCATCCCGCTCGCCGATCTGATCGCTTCACTGACCAAGGCGGAACGGGAGGGCACGCTGCGCGAGAGGATCCGCTTCCTATGCCGATCCTCCCTGCTCGTCGTAGATGAGATCGGGTATCTTCCCGTCACGCCCGGGGGCGGCAATCTCTTCTTCCAGCTCGTCAACGCCCGATATGAAAAGGGTGCCATGATCCTGACCTCCAACCGCGGCTTCGCCGAATGGGGTGATGTCTTTGGCGATCCGGTGGTGGCCACCGCGCTGCTCGACCGCCTTCTTCACCACGCTGTGGTCATCCAGATCGAGGGCTCCAGCTATCGCATGCGACAGCACGCCGACCTCCTGCCCGAGCATGCGCGCATGGCACCGTCCATCAACCCACCGCCCTTGCCGAAACGGCGCGGCCGCCCGCCAGCAAAGGAAAAGCCCGATCTCCATCACGGCTGATCACCGAAACAAACCCTCCCGCCAAACTAGGGAATTTTAGATGCCCACTTTTGCGGAATCTTCGGCGCCCGTTGACACGCGCGGAACAGCGCGCGTCGGGTTCTTGGCCCCCTCGCTTCGCTTTTCGGGCGCAGCACACCGGCGTCCGTAGACATAGGCTCCCGCATAGACAGGGTTTTTCAGGATATTGCGCACACGCGCATCGGTTGCATCGCGCCAGGCTATTTCGTGTGGCGCCGGTCCCTTCAACGGCCTGACCGGCAGGGCAAGATCGGCCTGGCGCAGATAGCGCACTACCGCCTTTGCGCTTCCCAGGCGCATGAAGCTGTCGAACACAAGTCTGATGCGCTCCTGAACCTGGGCGTCGGGATTGAGCATGATCCCTCCGGCGGGCGCGTAGATTAGCCCTGCCGGAAGCGGGATACGCAGTTCGCCGCGCGCCGCCTTCTGCCGTTCCCCCGTGTGCAGGCGCATGCGGATCTGATGCAGCTCAGCCTCGCTCATGATCCCCGAGAGACCCAACAAAAGCCGATCATGGTAAAGTCCGGGATCATATATTTGTTCGCTGTCAGCGATGAGAACGCTGAACATCGAGCAGAGCTGAAGCAGTTGATGCCAGTCACTGTTGTTGCGTGCGAGGCGCGACGCGTCGTAGCTCAGAACGAGACCGGCGTGACCTAAGCCAACTTCAGCGATCAGGCGTTGGAAGCCGTATCGGTGCTGAGCCTCCGCACCGGATTTCCCAAGATCGTCGTCGATGATCTCGACCCGTTCGCGCGGCCAGCCAAGGCCAAGCGCGCGGTCGACAAGCCGATACTGAAGCGCCGTGCTTTCCTGGTGATGGCGGATCTGGCCGACGCTCGACTGACGGACATAGACATAGGCCAGCTTGGCCTGCTGCGTGGTGCTTATCCGTTCATCTACGGCATAATCTCTCAACATCGGTGTCACCGGCGTAGCGGGCAGTTGGGCGCGAGCACAAAGCCTGCGCTATCGTCGCCGCCAGCTGACGCTGGATTGCTGGCGGCAGGCTCGACCATATCTGGATCTTTGGCCGTCTCCGGGGAGAGCTGATGTTCACTCTGGCATTCCTCGTCCTGTGATGAACGGCGCAACGCCTCTGCCAGCGCAACGACTCGCATGAGGATGGAGCCTGAGACCAACGGCGCGGATTTCGAGTCAGGCGGAGCGGTAGCCAGATCGGTGACGGAGCGAAGGATGTTTCGCCGCCCGCCATGCGGCACCCGGATAGTCACCCAAGCCGGCCCGCGATCAGACACCAGCTTCAGAACTTCGAACCGCTCGCCGAAGAGCGGATGCTGAGGGCACGTCACCGTTACATGGCGGATCAGCCCGTCGATATCAGGGGTATCACTGGATGGTTGGGTCAGGGAAGACGTTGTCCCATGCCGAAAATGGCTGGTTGGCGGTAATGGCGAGCGAGTGGCGTTCGTAGCGGTGGGCGATGAGCTCGAACAAGGCGCTGGTCTCGACCTGGTCCTTGCGGACGTAGGACAGATCGTCGAGCACGATGAGATCGAACTTGTCGAGCTTGTCGAGCATGGCGGGCAGGCTGAGGTCGCGGCGCGCGGACTGGAGCTTCTGGACCATGTCGGTGGTGGAGCAGAACAGGACGCGCCGCCCCGTGTCGATGAGGGCATGGCCAATGGCGGCAACTGCGTGCGTCTTGCCGGTCCCGCTCTGGCCGAACAGCAGCAGGTTGCCGCCGTTCTCGATCCAGTCGTCACCGGCGGCGAGGGACAAGAGGTGCGGTTTGCGGATGCCGGGGGCGGCGTCGAAATCGAAGGTGGCGAAGGTCTTGCCTGCGGGCAAGCCGGACTGGTCGCGATGGCGCTGGATGCGCCGGGAGGAGCGATCAGCCATCTCGATCTCGAGAAGCGAGGCCAGCAGGTTGGCGGCCGGCCAGCCATCGCGATCGGCGGTGTCGGTGAGGCGCTTCCAGTTGCGGTTGATGCTCGGCAGGCGCAAGGCCTTCAGCAGGGTAGGCAGTACGGCGGCGGCCTGATCCTTGGTGCGGGTCATCAGTGCACCTCCCCGCTGGCGATCAGGCTGTTGTAGCTGTGCAGATCGGGTGGCGGGATAGCGACATCGCGCTGCGATCTTGCGGTTGGCAGGAACTCGTCCCTGAGCGCATCGACATCGGGCAAGCGCCCGCTGTCGAGAGCCTCATCGATCCGCCGGGCCAGCACGTCGACACAGTCGCCCCTGGCGGCGATATCGAGCAGCGCGACGGCATCGCGGCAGGCCTGCCGTCCATCGAGTTGGGCATCGAAGGCTTGCCAGGCCCGCCGGTAGGCGTGATCGGGGAAGAGGGCTTCGCGGTAGACGAGGTTGCGCAGTGCACCGGGCTTGCGGCGCAGGTTACCGATCATGTGCCGGAAATCGATGCTATGCCCCCGGTGGGGATGACTGATCCGCACACGCGGCGTGGACATTACCCTGTCCGGACCGAGGAAGAGCTCGATGCGATCGTCAAAGAGATGCGCGTTGAGGCGCCGTCCGACGAGGCGGGAAGGCACCGAATAGGTAACCCGATCGATGGCGACGGTGCCGTTGCGGGTGACATCGACGGTGACCATGGCGAAATCGGTGGTTCGCCTTGCGGGCAGCGCCTTGAGTACCCTGCGTTCTGCATCGATGCGCGCAGCATGCCGCCGGTTCTGTCTGGCGACCTGCGCCTCAACGAACTCGCGCCAGGCCTCGATGCTGACGAAATCGCGGCTGCCCCGCCGGCGTAAGGCCTGATCGAGCCGTCGCTTGAGATGGGCATGGGGACCTTCGATCGATCCGTTCTCGTGCGCCTCGCCGCGGTTGTTGCGGGTAGCAAGCATGCCGTAATGACGACACAGCTCGTCATAGCTTCGGGTGAAATCCCGCTGCGCATCGGCGTCGAGGTTTTTGTAGGCGGCTGACAGGGAATCGCTGCGGTGTTCGGCCGGCGCACCGCCCAGCTTCCA
This sequence comes from Sphingobium sp. Z007, assembly GCF_900013425.1. Classification (GTDB taxonomy): domain Bacteria; phylum Pseudomonadota; class Alphaproteobacteria; order Sphingomonadales; family Sphingomonadaceae; genus Sphingobium. The sequence goes on along the minus strand of NZ_FBXK01000001.1, from coordinate 950,676 downwards.
CAACGCATCCTGCAGGTGCTCCGAAAGGGCGGCAAAGCTCTCCCCGCCCAGCACGACAGCCGCATGCTCCCAGCCACTCGCCGCCAAGCGGAAGTGGTAGAGGCGATAGGCCAGGGTCTCGCCGGCAACGGTGACCTTGAGACTGTCGCATACCGTGAAATCCGACAGGCCCTGCCGACCGGGCTCATGATGCTGCGGGAAGAAGATCTCCTTCTCGCCGCCGTGCAGTGCCCGCCAGCGGGCGATCCGGCGTTCCAGTGTTCGTCGTATCGCATCGGGAACAGCATCCTCGCCGAACTCGTCCTGGAGCGTCTCGAAGACCGTGACGGCAATGATACCGTCGATCTGGAGCAACTCCTCTATACGTGGCCAGAATGGCTCGAGCGGATCGGCGCGGGTGCGCCAGTGGCGCTCCTTCTTCTTCTGGGACGGAAGCTGCGGATCGTTCTCGATCCGGCGTGCGCTGCGTTCGCTGATACCGGCCTTGGCAGCCGCGACGGCCTGGGTGTGTTGGCGACGATGGGTCATGAAGAGAAATACCTGCTGATCGGAAATGTGGTGGCCCGGCATCGCAAACCCATCGCTCGTTGTTCGATGAGTGTTCCGATACCACCGCCCGCCACAGCCCCGATCTGCCCCCCGAAAGAAGGGGAAAAAGATCGCCACCGGTTGTCTGGTCCGCTCTCCGGTCGGGGCTGCGCCCCTCCCTACGATCAGACCAGACAACCGATCCTACCGGCCATCATAGTCGCCGCTCAACCGGCCATCGTAGTTGTCGCCGCGCAGCTCATCCTCGATGCAGTAGGCATACGGCCGCCAGAGGACTGTGGCGGTCCATGGGGTTACGCCGAAAAGCTCGAAGCGCTCGGCGACCCACATCATGAATATTACGAAGAGGCGCTGGACACCCTCGGCGACGACCATGATCCTAACGCCAAGCCCGATATCCCCCTGATAGAGGCAAGGCTGGAAGCGCTTGCGAAAAAATGGGCACCACGGACACGCCGAAGAGCCTGACAGCCCGTGTCAACGACGCCTTCCGTCGGCGCTTACGATAGGTCTGGTTCTCGAACCGCCGATCACGCAGCTGGAGACCCGCAAAAACCGGGTACGTGGAGGCTGGTTAACCCGACGACGGGTGATCCCGATGCTGTCCGACGCTGTTGGGCGCGCCTTTGGTTCGTTTCCGGGGTCATTCTGGGCGATTTGACCCGGTTCTCCCGGGTTGCAGGCAGAATCAGCCCATACTCTCCCGGCGCTCGTGGAAGATCAGCCTGTTGAAGTTGTAAGCCAGGTTGCAAAGGGTGAGTTTCGCTTCGGCGCGGGCCAGACCGATGGTTCGGATGAACAGCCCGAACCTGTTCTTCTGATGGGCAAAGACGTGTTCGACATGGGCGCGGATCGAGGATTTGGCAGCGTTGGCCCGCGCAGTGGCCTTCGCCATGGGCTTGCCCATCGGTTTGCGCCGATGGATGCGCGACGTAAGCGTCCGGTCCGACAGCCACTTCTCGTTCCGCTTTGAGCGATAGGCGCTGTCTGCCCAGACCTCGGAGCCGGTGTTGTCCGTGCTGACGACCTGGCGCAGAAGGCGCCCGTCGGCGGCCGACGCCGAAGTCACCGCCATCTCCCGGATGAAGCCGAAACGCCGATCGATGCTTATGTGGGATTTGTAGCCGAAGACTGGCAGGGCAATCATGGGCAATGGCGTGCCGTCCGCGCGATAGCGGACTTTGCCACCGATCTTGAGCGTCCAGCGTGCATCGATGTCCTTCTGCGCCGCCTTGGCTGGCTCGCCCGGCCAGATTTCCTTCGCGCTCTTCCCCGACTTGATCGCCTCGCGTTCACCTTCAGTGTTTCGCTGCTTGGGTGCAGGCACCAGCGAGGCATCAACAATCTGTCCCGACATCGGGATGTATCCCTTCTTCTGGAGTTGCCAGTCGAAGGCCTTCATCACCCGCTTGAGCGTCCCGGTCTCGGTCAGGCGATTGCGAAAATGCCGGATCGTGTTCTCGTCCGGCGTTCGATCCCCGAGCGACAGTCCAAGGAACCGCATCCAACTCAGGCGGTCCCGGATCATGAATTCCATCCGTGCGTCCGACAGGTTGTGCTGCGCCTGCAGGATCAGGGCCTTGAACATCATCACCGGATCGAACGGCGGGCGCCCACCCCTGGCACCATCACCGTAGCCGAGCCCTTCAACTAGCCACGCGCGGAAATACTCGAAGTCTACCGCCTGCTGCAAAATCTCCAGCGGGTCGCCTTCCTTGCTCAACGCTTCAAGATGGTCGCTCAAACTGAACAGGGACTTCGGATCCACCACGGCTCTCCATAATCGCTCCCGATCAGTGAATCACCATGACCGCGTAAACGCTACAGGTTTTTGCGGGTCTCCAGCTCAAGGAACGCGGCTATCTCGCCATGGGTGGGCAGATCGTCGATGCCACACTGGTGGCTGCGCCCAAGCAGCGCAACACGGCGCCTGAAAAGGATGCGATCAAGGCGGGCAAGAAGGCCTGCGAGATCTGGCCCGATGAGCCAGCCAAGGCGGCGCAGAAGGACACCGACGCACGCTGGACGCTCAAGTTCGCAAAGGCCAAACCCTTGGCGAACGGCAAGCCGGGCATCGACATCGCCATCCCGAGCTTCGGCTACAAGAGCAGCGTGTCGATCTGCCGGACCTTCGGCTTCATCCGCAAGGGCAAGGTCACCGACCAAGCGCGCTTCGACGGACGAATGCTGCGTGATGTCGTCACCAGCGACAACACCGCCTCCGATGTCTGGGCCGACACGGCCTATCGGAGCCAAGCCAACGAGGCATGGCTCAAGCGGCAGAGCCGGGTCAGACGAATCCATCGCAAGAAGCCACGCGGCAAGCCAATGCCCCAACGCACTGCCAGAGCCAACGCCGCCAAATCGAAAATCCGCGCCCGCGTCGAACATGTGTTCGCCCGGCAGAAAGACCAGATGGGGCTGTTCATCCGCACCATCGGCGTCAAGCGCGCCGAAGCCAAGATCACCCTCGCCAACCTCGTCTACAACATGCACCGACTCATCTTCCATGAACGACGGGTAGCGACGGGATAGCTGCGCCTGAAAGACGGCAATGCCAACAAAAGCCATCAGAATGGAGACCCAAGCGGCCCCAATCATGCCAAATCCTGCGCTGAACGCTCAAGTCCGCTCAGATCAACGGGTTGATGGAGGTGCCCAGGTCTTCTAATTGAATACGCCAGTCGTCGAGGCTCCGTCTACCGTGATGATGCTGCCAGAAATATATGAGGCCCGGGGCGAGGCCACGAAGCAAATGACATCGCCGACTTCCTCAGGATCAGCCATTCGCCCGAGCGGGAAGGTTGCGTCCATTTCCGCCTGTAGCGCTTTGGGCGTCTTGCCTTCGCCTTCGGCGCGCTTTTCGATCAAGCGTCGCCAGCGATCCGTCATAACCCCCGAAGGCGCTACCCCGGCAACAAGAATGCCATGCGGCGCGCCATGATCCGCCAGCGACTTCGTAAAGTTGATCAATCCGGCGTTGGTGACGCCGACCGCCATGTAAGACGCTTTCGGGTTTCGCGCAGCAGCACCAACGACGTTGACGATGCGACCGCCGCCCTGATCGCGCATGAGCGGGAACACCGCCTGGGCGGTGCGGATGTAGCATTGCAGTTTCTCATTCCAACCATCCAGCCATTCCTGGCTGGAGATCGCCATAAAGTCGCCAGCGGGTAGTTTACCAGCGGCATTATTGACTAACACGTCAATGCGCCCCGCATAACGCTGCGCGGTCTCGATCAGATTTTGCACATCGTCATCGCGTGTAATATCGCAGGGGCATGCAATTACGTCATGCCCTGCCTTGCGCAACGCGGCGACCTCCACCTCCAAAGCCGGGCTTGCACGCGCAGCGGCAATCACCCGGGCACCTTCCATGGCAAAAGTCCGGAGCGCCGCTAACCCGATGCCCTTGCTAGCACCCGTCAGCACCACAGTTTTGCCGCTTAGCTTCAAATCCATCGACAGGATCCCTTCTTGGTTTCGACCGGCATTGACGGCCACATCAGAAAATGGCCGAAACAATGTTCAGCAGGGTAAACTCACCAGTGACTGTATCTCCTTCTTGGGCGGCGTGGGCGCGTGAGAGCCCGACCGTCATTATGATGCTCATGGCGGGAATACATTCGCCGCGCTGCCCCAGGAAATTGGCGAGCCAGGCGAGCGCCGCGCGTGGATCCCCGAGCGCGTTCGCGCCGATCCCATGAGCGATCGTCGCGCCTTTCGACGACATTAGCACGGCGCACAGGCGCAGGTCATCGAGCGACCGGAATGATCGAGGCGGCCGAGCACCACCCGCGCGCTCGAGCTGTTATCCGTATTATTGACCGCGGAAAAGCAATAGCTCTGATAGCGGGTATGCACGATTTCGAGGCTCGCAATTGCGGAATCCACCGCATAGCTGATGCTAACGCGCGTCTGATCGGGGCCATGGACGTCGCGCCGCACACGCAGTGTGATTTCAGGCTCGATCAGGGGATGGAACAGGTTTTCGCTATCTACCCGACCCGTTCTTTCGGACACGAGCAGATCCTTTGTCAGCACGCCGAAATTGGGGTCGTTAATGCCCATCTGCGCGCGCATCTCGGCGCTAGTGTAGCCCAGCTTGAAACCGATCTTCTGTCGGTCGCGCCTCTGGAAGGTGCGCGCGGCAATTGCATAGATGTCGTCCTCCGACAGCCTGGGATGAGCGGAGCTAAGCGGCGCAATGCGGCGGCGCTCCCATTCCGCCCGCCACAGTTGTGCCGAGCAAGCATCTGTCAGACCAGCAGGCGACTGGTCGCCACGATTCTCGCCGGCGTCCGCTTTCGACAGACCCTCTGAATTGTTCATGATGCTTCTTCCTGAATAGCCGTGCCCGCACGATTGGCGCGCCGCAGGATTTGGCGGGCGCGGACCCTGACCGGGGCATCGACCATGGTTCCATCCACGGAAGTCGCGCCATCCTCACCTGTAGCCAGTGTCCTTTGCGCCCAAGCCAGCTCCTCCCGTGTGGGGGCGAAGCCGATTCGCACCGGCGCAATCTGACTGGGATGGATGCAGAGCTTGCCGCCGAACCCAAGATCCAAGGCATAACGCGCGTGATCTTCCAGCAGCGCTTCTTCGCCCAGCGACGTGCACACGCCGTCGATTGGCGAAAGCAAGGATGACAGACGCGAGGCGAGTACAATCTCGCTGCGCGCCGCCAGCAGCGGCTCGCGCCGATGCGCGGCGCCGATATCCGCGCAATAATCGATGCTGCCGAACGCCAGGCGCCGCACGCAGGCGGAGGCGGATATCTCTCGCGCCCTCGACAAGCCAAGCGCCGTTTCGAGCAAGGCGATGACCGGCTGGCCCGCGGCCACTTCGGAAGCCTGCTCGACGTCATGCGCGGACTCGGTCTTGGCGAGCATCAACCCGGACAGGGGAAGCGATGCGATCGCCGCCAGATCCTCTTCGTGCCATGGGGTATTGACTGCGTTTACACGCACAAAAATATCCATGTCAGCGGGCAAGGCGACGACGTGGCAAAGTGCTGTACGGGCTTGCACCTTATTGGCGGGAGCAACCGCATCCTCAAGGTCGATGATAATAGCATCCGCGCCCGAGGTGGCCGCCTTCGCATAACGCTCGGGCCGGTCGCCAGGCACGAAAAGCAGTGTGATGCTGCTCCGCATGGTCAAGATACCTTCGTGTCCACGGTCCATATGCCCCAAGTAGGACCTCGACTGCACCACATACGCCGCACCCTTCTCTGCCTGGTCCTGTTCAAGACAGGGCAAGACCAGCTCAACCGCCGCGCTTCAGGGTCTCGCGCGCGATCACCAATTGCTGAATCTGAGAAGTGCCCTCGTATATACGAAAGATGCGCACGTCGCGATAGAAGCGCTCGATACCATGACCGGCGACATATCCGGCGCCGCCGAAGATCTGCACCGCGCGATCGGCAACCCTGCCGACCATTTCAGACGCAAACAATTTTGAAGCGGCCGCCTCCAGTGTGATACTCTCGCCGGCGTCGAGCTTGCGCGCGGTCTCAAGCATTAGCGCTCGCGCGGCCAGCGCCTCGGTTTTGGAATCTGCGATCATCGCCTGGACGAGCTGGAACTCGGCGATAGGCTTGCCGAACTGGCGCCGTTCGGAGGCAAAGGCGACGCAATCGGAGATCAGCCGCTCGGCCACGCCGACGCACAAAGCCGAGAGGTGCAGCCGGCCGCGGTCGAGCACCTGCATCGCCATACGGAACCCGCTTCCCTCCTCGCCGAGGCGGTTCGCCGCGGGGACACGCACGCCGTCGAAGTTGACCGTGCAGATATGCGCGCCCTGCTGGCCCATCTTGCGCTCGGGCGGCCCGACGCCCAACCCCGGCAATTCACTGGGTACAAGGAAAGCGGTGACGCCTGCCCCGCGCTTTTCATCCGGGTTGGTCCGCGCCATCACCGTGAACAGACCGGCCTTGTCGGCATTCGTGATATAGATCTTGGATCCGTCGAGAACATATTCGTTACCCTCGCGCCGCGCGCGTGTCCTGACCGAGCCAGAATCGCTGCCGGCCTCAGGCTCGGTCAGCGCGAAGCTGGTGATGATCTCTCCGCTCGCGATTCCCGGAAGCCAGCGGTGCTTCTGCTCATCATTGCCGAACATCACGAGGCCCTGGCTGCCGATGCCAACATTGGTGCCGAAGGCCGAGCGGAATGCCGGGCTGGTACGACCGATCTCAAGCGCGACGAGACTTTCATCTTCCATGGACAGCCCCAGCCCGCCGAATTCCTCCGGGATCGACAGGCCGAACAAGCCGAGCTGGCGCATTTCATCAATCACCTCGTTCGGGATCTCATCCTCCTCGGCGACCTTTGCCTCGATCGGCCGCAGCCGTTCGCTAACAAAACGGCGAATGGTGCCGATCAACTGATCTCGTGTCTCCAGATCGAGTGCCATGGCGGCATTTCCTTTCATCTTTTGATATTCACGACCGTATCGTTGCAGAGGCAGAAATAATGGTACGGCCGTCGTGTCCGATTGCGGCAAGACTGATTTCACCGCCGTCCCGCCGCCCCACAAGATGCATTTCAGGCCCCGCGAAAGCGGGCGTGCGGGCACGAAAGGCGAAGCTGGTGAGTACGTCCGAGCCAAGTTCACGCACGCACAAATCGAGCAGCAGGCTTGCCGTCAGCGGCCCTTGTACCACTAGGCCGGGATAGCCCTCAACCGCCGTCGCATAGGGAAGGTCATAGTGGATGCGGTGGCTATTAAAGGTTAACGCCGAATAGCGGAACAACAGCACCTCGTTCGGGACCATGTGCCGGTGCCAGGTCCAATTTGATAGATCGGGCTGTGCTCCCCCCGTATTGGCCGTCGCCTGAACGGATCCCACCGCTTCACGATAGACGATCGTCTGTCGCTCGCGGATCGCGACGGTTCCACCCGCGCTGGTGACATGATCGACCTCAACGAACGCAAGGCTGCCCGCGCTCCCGTCCTTTTCAGCGACCGACATTACCGTCGAAACACGTTCGATCTGCGCGCCGATCTGAAGCGGGGTATGGAAACTGACATCACTCGCCACCCACATCCGTCGCGGGAGCGCGATCGGCGGGAGGAACGCGCCCCGCACGGGATGCCCGTCACTGTCGATATCGGCCATGTTCGCATCCGGCAAGCACAGGCACCAATGGAAGCCGTGGGGCGCATCCGCGCCAATGGGTTGCGGCACGTCGAGCAGCGCGGCGAAGCGGTTCACCGCCGGTTGCGAAACCATGTCGTGCGTACGCAAAGGCTTCCCGAGCCAATCGTTCCAGCGTTGGCTCATCGTGCGACCCTCGCCATCAATAGGCCCTTGGCAGGCCAAGGACATGCTCGGCGAGATAGGATAGGATGAGATTCGTCGAGATCGGCGCGACCTGATAAAGGCGGTTCTCGCGGAACTTGCGCTCGATATCATATTCGGCGGCGAAGCCGAAGCCACCATGCGTTTGGACACAGGCCTCGGCCGCGGCCCAGCTTGCCTCGGCCGCGAGCATTTTCGCCATATTGGCTTCAGCTGCGGGGTTCTCGCCCGCCTCGTAGCGGCGCAGCGCGTCGTGAACCATCAACTCCGCGGCGCGCATCTGCGCATAGGCGCGGGCGATCGGGAACTGAATGCCTTGATTCTGTCCGATCGGCCGCCCGAAAACGCACCTTTCCCTGGCATAGGCGGCGGACTTGTCTATGAACCATTTGGCATCGCCAACGCATTCGGCAGCGATCAGTATCCGCTCGGCATTCATCCCGGACAAGATGTATCGGAAGCCCTTGCCCTCCTCGCCGATCAGATTGGCGGCAGGGATCGCCACATCGTCGAAGAAGATTTCGGTCGTCGAATGGTTCATCATGGTGTCGATAGGACGAATCGACATGCCCTTCCCGTGTGCTTCACGCATATCGACGAGGAAGGCCGAAAGGCCATCGGTGCGTTTTTCGACCTGGTCGCGGGGGGTCGTACGAGCGAGCAGCAGCATCAAGTCCGAATGCTCTGCGCGGGACGTCCATATTTTCTGCCCGTTCACAATGTAGCGATTGCCGTCGCGCTGCGCGAAAGTCGTGATAGACAAGGTGTCGGTGCCGCTTGACGGTTCGGTCACGGCGAATGCCTGGAGCCGCAGCGCGCCGCTGGCAATTCCGGGCAGATACTCGGCCTTCTGCGCCTGCGATCCATGGCGGAGCACCGTGCCCATGATGTACATTTGCGCATGGCAGGCGCCCCCATTACTACCCGAGCGGTGGATTTCCTCCAAGATCGCTGCGGCCGCCGAAAGCGGCAGCCCGGCACCGCCATATTCCTCCGGGATCAGCGCGGCGAGATAACCCGCGCTGTTCAACGCCTCGACAAACTCGCCCGGATAAGCGCGGTCCTTGTCCTTCGCGCGCCAATATTCGCCCGGGAAGTCGGCGCACAACTTGGCAACCTCTTCCCGGATCGCCTCATACGCCTCGGTCATCGTTCTGCGGTCCCGCGCTCGAGGAGACCACGTGCGATAATGTGCGCCTGTATCTCGGCCGCGCCTTCGAACACAGAGAGGATGCGCGCGTCGCACAGGATGCGGCTGATCTCGGTTTCCAGCGCATATCCGTTGCCCCCGTGGATCTGCAGGCTCGCGTCGGCGTTGGTCCAGGCAACCCGCGCGGCAAGCAGCTTCGCCATCCCTGCCTCTACGTCGCTGCGTCCGCCGGCGTCTTTGGTGCGCGCCGCAGCATAGGCCAGTTCGCGGGCAGCCACCGTCTCGAAAAGCATCGCAACGAGCTTGTCGGCAACCCGCGGGAAGTCGACCAGCGGGCGTCCGAACTGGTTGCGCGCAAGGGCGTAATCGATCCCGAGCTCGTACGCACGCCAGGCAACGCCGACCGCGCGCGCAGCAGTTTGGATGCGTGCGCCTTCAAAGGTGCGCATGAGTTGGCGAAAGCCTTCGCCCTCAACGTTCCCGAGCAGGCTCTCAGCGGATGCCTCGAAGCCATCGAAACTCAGCTCATATTCGCGCATACCACGATAGCCCAGGACCGCGATCTCGCTTCCGGCGAGACCAGGACCAGGGAACGGGTCGGTCTCGCTACCGCGCGGCTTGGCGAGCAGGAACATGCTGAGCCCACGATGGCCCTCGCCGCCGGTGCGTGCGAGCATGGTCATCAGATCGGTACGTGCGGCATGGGTGATCCAGGTCTTGGCGCCTGAGATGCGCCAGCTCCCGTCGGGCGCCGCCACCGCGCGCGTGGTCAGGCTGGCAAGGTCGGACCCGGCACCGGGCTCTGTGAACACCGCGGTTGGCAGAATCTCGCCGCTTGCCAGGCCCGACAGCCAGCGGGCCTTCTGAGCCTTGCTGCCGCCGAGCCCGATCAACTCGGCGGCGATTTCGCTACGCGTGCCAAGCGAACCAGCCCCGATCCAGCCGCGGCTCAGTTCCTCAGTCACGACGCACATTTCCAGCTTGCCAAGCCCAAGCCCGCCATATTCGGGATCGACGCATATGCCGAACGTCCCGAGTGCGCCGAGCTCTGCGATCAGCGCGTCCGGTATCAGCGCGTTGTCGAGATGCCAGCGATGTGCAAACGGCGTGATCCGCTCGGCGGTGAACCGTCGAAACTGAGCGCGGATTTCGTCGAGCGCTGCGTCGCCGGACGCCTCGTTCACGCTGGCCCCGGCACGCACCAGCGCGATCAGGCTGGCGCGGCTTCGCGCGTCCGCGCACGCGATCAGCGCGCAGACTGCAGGATCATCCACCATCCGGCGTGCCGACGCCTCGAGCCCCATTCGCCCGGGCCGAAAATATTCGTTGGGGCCGATGGCGAGTCCCCCTGCAAGCTGGCTGAGATAGTCGGCGAAGGCGAGGCGCAGGATCAGCGCATCGATTTCGCCGAAATCGCCACGCTCCTGCGCCGCCACCGCCCAGCCCATCAGCGCTTTGAGCGCGGCGATCGTCGTTTCAATCCAGGCATAGCCATGGGCATCATGCTGATGGTGATCGAGCAGCGCGGGATTGACTGCGGCGCCCTCACCGACATTGCCCAGGAGCCGGCTACGAACGTCGGCGGCGAAGCTGCGCGCTGCGTCAAGCGCCGCTGCCGTCTGGTCGACCAGAGCCTCGAGCGACGGATAAGCCGAACAGCCCATCTCAACCCGCGGCCACGATGCCGCTGTCGTGCAGCTTGCCGACCTCGCCGGAGCTTAGGCCAAGCACGTTGGCGAGAATCTCATCGGTATGCTCGCCGAGCCGCGGCGCCCGGGCCGGTGGCAGCCGTTCGGCTTTTGGGATTGTGGCCGGCGCGCCGGGTATCGGGTAACGTGCACCGCTTGGCTGCTCGACCTCGGTAAAGATCGGATTGGCACGGACCAGATCGGGATCATCGGCAGCTTCCCGCATACTCTGGTAGGGACTCCAGCAAACCCCGAGCGGTTCGAACGCGCAGGCAAGATCGGCGAGTGTGCGCTTGGCGACCGCCTCCTCGACCAACGGCACCAGCTTATCGCGATGCTCGAAGCGGATACCTTCATCGCGTGCGAACGAAACGCCCTGCCCGGCCTCGATCTGTGCAACCCCTTGGGCAATGCCGAGCGCCTCAACGAGACCTTGCCACTGGCGCACAGTAAGCGCCATCAGCATCAGCCGGTGGCCGTCGGTGGTTGTAAAATCGCGCCCGAACGCACCAAATATCTGGTTGCCGAGCCGTGGCCGGTTCGCATCGCTGTCGAGCACTTCGGCAAGCATACCAAGGTTGGCGACACTGGCGATCGCCATATCCGCCAAGGGGACGCGCACTTCCTGGCCAGCGCCGGTATCGCGTCGATGGCGTTCGGCAGCAAGGAAAGCAAAAGCGGAATAGGCACCGGTCAGCAAATCCCAGGCGGGCAGCACATGATTGACCACCGCATCGCCAAGGCCGGACGGTCCGGTGATCTGGGGAAAGCCGACCGCGCAATTGACGGTGTGGTCTAGCGCGGGACCGCCATCGGCGCGGCCCATGATCCGCAGCGTGACGAGGTCCGGCCGCAATGCAGAAAGGCGTTCATGCGACAGGAACCCTTCGACAGGATAGTTCGTGACGAACAGTCCGCCCGTTGGCCCTGGCGCGGTAATCAAGGTGGTCGCAAGTGCGCGGCCTTCAGCACTTGCGAGATTGATCGCAATCGACTTCTTGCCCTTGTTGAGCGATTCCCAATAGAGACTGGCTCCGTTCTTCGCGCGCGGCCAGCGCCTGAAATCGGGCCCACCGCCAATCTGATCAAAGCGGATCACCTCGGCTCCCATTTGCGCCAGATACATGCCGCAAGTGGGAGAGGCGACGAACGATGACGCCTCGACCACGCGCATCCTGTCAAGCAGCCGGTACATCGCCGATCAGCCCGGCGTAGCGCGCGGGCGTGCCGCAGTTCCGGCCTGGTAACTACGCATCCGGAAGGCCCACGATGGCGACCGCACTGACATTCTGGTTGGGCATACCGCCAAGGTTGTGCGACAGGGCGAGCCTTGGGGGCGTGCTGCGCTGGCGTTCGCCCGCGCGCCCGAGCAATTGCAGATAATTCTCGTAGATCATGCGCAGTCCCGACGCGCCGATCGGATGGCCAAAGCATTTGAGTCCGCCGTCAATTTGGCAAGGCACCTTGCCGTCGGCATCGAAGAAGCCGTTGAGCACGTCCTTCCAACCCTCGCCTTCGGGACTGATGTAAAGGTCTTCCATCGTTACTAATTCGGTGATCGAGAAGCAGTCGTGAACCTCGATTAGGCTGATTTCGTCTCTCGGGTTGGTGACACCAGCCTCGTCATAAGCCTTGACGGCGGCGGTACGCGTGGTGTGGAAATAGCTTCCGTTCCAGACCGTGCCCTGGCTCTCCCACCCGTTGGAGGTGACGATTTGTAGCGCCTTGACTGTTACCAGGTCCCGCTTGCCCAGCGTACGGGCGATCTCGGGTGTCGTGACGATCGCGCAGGCCGCGCCGTCGGAAACACCGCAACAATCGAAAAGCCCCAGCGGATCGGCAATCATCGGCGCGTTCATGACTGTGTCAATGTCGATCAACTTGCGCAAGTGTGCTTTAGGGTTTTTCGCACCATTGGCGTGGCTCTTTACCGAAACATGTGCCATCGCCAGCTTGAGGTCGTCCTTCGACACCCCATGCGCGTTGCGATAGGCCGCAGCGAGCTGGGCGAAATTGCCGGGTGCAGAGCCAGTGACGCCGATCATGTCGAAGGTCGACCCGCGCGTGCGCACCGGCAGCCCGCCATAGCCGGTATCCTTGAGCTTCTCGACCCCGACCGCGAGCGCAATGTCGGCGGCACCCGATGCGACGGCATAGACGGCGCCGCGAAACGCCTCGGTGCCGCTGGCGCAATAATTCTCCACCTTGGTGACGCCGATATTGGGCAGGCGCAGCGCGGTGGCGAGCGGGATGCCGGACGGGCCGATATTGACCGCGTCGAACGCCACGCTCAGCCATGCAGCGTCGATCTGTGAGGTGTCGATGCCCGCGTCGGCGATGGCTTCCTGAAAGGCCTCGACGGCGAGCTGCTCGGCGTCCTTGTCCCAGCGTTCGCCAAACTTCGCGCACCCCATGCCGAGGATTGCGACCTTGTCCTTGATGCCTTTAGCCATCGGATTACTCCCCCGCTGCCGGTTGCTGCACCGGCACGGCTTTCCAGAAATACTTGATGAAATCGCGTTTCTCGTCGACCGCCTTGATGCGGAACATCATCTTCATCGCCAAGCCGACCTCGATGCTCTCGGCATCGACATCGGCGAATTCGGTAAACATCCGCCCGCCGCCCTCGAAATCGATCATGCCATAATATTGCGGCGGGGCAGGCGAATAGGTCAGGCTGTCGGCGGTGTAGGTGACGATCCGCGCCTGCTTTTCGGCGAGCGGATAATCTTCCTGCGTGCCAATGGCACGGTCGTTCGGATTGACGCTGATTTCCGAGCGCGGGAACTGGACGGTCCCGGTCTTAGTGCAGCGCCCGCCGACCAGACCAAGCACTGTCTTGCGGTTGCGGAACAAGGTTGTGCCGGGCTGCTTTTGGTCGGCCTCGGCACGCATGCCACGGTCGAGATCGAGCAGGCCGCGGTGGAACAGGAAGCGCAGGTAATTCTCATCCGCCTTGCCGCGCGCAAGCGCGCCGGAAAAGCCGTCACGCCTCGGCAGGTTAGCGATGGCTTCGGTCGTCTCGAACAGCAGCACGTCGCAACCCTGTCCGAAGCCGACCAGCATGATCGTCTCGCCGGGCCTTGCCTGTTCCAGCGCCGCCGCCAGCATCAGCAGCGGATGGGCAACTCCACTGTCGCCGACGTTCGGCGCAAGGGTATCGGCAACGGCGGCGGCGGGCACGCCAAGCTTTTTTGCAAGGCCTTCGGGCACGCCACGCACGGTGATGGGGATCAGGAGGCGGTCGATCTTCGCCGGATCAACGACAAGAGTTTCGATCGCAGCGGCGAGCGCATCGCCGAGGAGCATGGAGTAGCCCTCGTCCCGGATCCAGCGGCTTTCCCACGTATAATCGAAGTCGGCACCCGATGCTCGGAAATGGTCGACGAAGTCGAGCGTCACACTGTGTGACCCGATAAAGCGCGCAATCGGATCGCCAGCGCCAACGAGTATCGCGGCGGCAGCGTCGCCCTGGACCAGTTCCCCTTCTGATGCGGGACGCGCCTTGCGCAACTCGGACGCGACGCAAAGCTGCGTTCCCCCGTTTACTCCGGCGTTCAGCGCCTGAATAAGCGACGATGTGCCAGCACGCTGGCTTCCCGCGACGTCCAGCGCTGAGATGCTGTCCGACAAAGTCAGCGCTTCTTTGACTATACCGCTGTTTAGCCGATCGGCAAAGGGGTGGGTGGTCGAGGCGAGCGACAGCGCTGTGACTGTGCCGCGGTCAAACCCGGTGAGGCAATCGCGCGCCGCCTCGACTGCCATCGTGACGCTGTCCTCATCCCAGTTGGCAATCGCACGCTCGCCCATCGCGAGGCCTTTGAGGCCGGCCGCAAACCAAGCGTTGGCCGCGAATATCGCCGAACGTTGCAGCCGCAAGCGAGGTATGTAGGCGCCATAGGAAAGGATTCCGGAATCGGCGTTCATGATGGTGCCATCTCCGCATAACCGTTGTTGAGAACGACCACACTGCGCTCCTCAGCAGTCGCTCGGAAGGCGGCGCGGTCGCCATCCTCACGCCAAATTTCTACCCTGATCGTCTCCCCCGGAAAGACTGGGCTCGAGAAGCGTACATCCATCCGCTTAAGCAGCGTTGGATCGTTACCGCATAGAGCCGACAGAACAGCGCGGCCCGCAATGCCGTATGTACACAGGCCATGTAGGATTGGACGCGGGAACCCTGCTGCGCGCGCCACGTCCAAATCGGCGTGCAGCGGATTATAATCGCCTGACAGCCTGTAGATCAGCGCCTGTTTCTCATCGGTGGGCAGCTTCACGACATGGTCAGGTGCGCGATCGTCCGGGAGCGGACGGGGGCGAGGAGCGCCATCGGCCTGGCCGCCAAAACCGCCGTCGCCGCGCAGGAGCAGAGTATTGCGCACCGTCGCGAGGTGTATACCGGTAGAATTCTCGATACGACGCGAGGTAAGTATGATCGCGCCCTTGTCCACGCCCTTATCGAAAATGGCATCAATGCATGTACGGCCCAAAAGATCGCCTTCTGTGGGAAGTGTCGCAAACAGTTCAACCGAGGTCTCACCATGAAGGATCTTCTGCCATGAAATGCCGTAAGCAGGATCCTGCCAGAAGAAGCCGGGATAGGCGAGTACCACTGCCATTGACGGCAGGGCCTGCAACCCCTTCTCGTACACGAAGCGCAAATCATCAGCACCCACACCCAAAGCGTATAAGATCGTGTCACGTTTGGTGAAGCTGTGCCGGGTTTCCTGAGGCGGTAGCTGTAGCAGTCGATCCGGGTCGAGCGCCACCTCAGATAGGATCCCAGCTGAAAATATCTGTCGATCTCTGCAGCGGGTGGAAGCTGGGCTTAAGCGCAGGCAGCAATTCGCTCGCGATCGTCTCGACGGTCCAGCCGTCGGAGCGGTGTACAGAGCGGAGCGGACGCGGCACGCTGAAAAGGAAAATCTCGTTCTTTCTAACCGCAAATATCTGACCGCTCACATCTTTCGATGCGTCGCTGGCGAGGAATGCGGCAAACGGCGCGATCTTTGCCGCCGACATCGACTTCATTCGCTCGACGCGACGCTTGTCGTCCTCGGTCTCGGCCTGGATCGTGCCTATCATTCGGCTCCAGGCAAAGGGCGCGATGCAGTTTGAGCGTATGCCAAAGCGCTGCATGTCGAGCGCAATCGAGTTTGATAAGCCCACAATGCCCAGCTTCGCGGCGGAGTAATTCGCTTGACCAAAATTGCCGATCAATCCTGACGTTGACGTGAAATGGATGAATGCCCCGGAGCCCTGCTCCTTGAAGTGCGGCGCAGCAGCTTGCGACACGAGGAAGCTACCATGCAGATGAACGTCTATCACGGCGCGCCATTCGGCCTCATTCATTCGGTGAAAAATGCGGTCGCGAAGGATACCGGCGTTGTTCACCACGGCGTCGATGCGTCCAAAGGTGTTGACCGCATCCTCGATAATCGAAGCCGCGCCAGACGAATCAGTGACACTGGCGAGATTAGCGCACGCCTTGCCGCCCGCCGCCTCGATCTCGGCAACCACTTGTGATGCGGGACCCGCATCCTTGCCTTCGCCCGAAGAGGAAGTTCCAAAATCATTGACTACAACGCAGGCACCTTCGCGAGCGCAAAGCAACGCGATCTCACGACCAATCCCTCCTCCCGCGCCAGTCACAGCAACGACCTTATCCTCAAGCATTCCCACCCTTCGCATCTCCCTGTATTGCCGTGGCTCTCCCTCAAGCTCGGCCGAATCCTCATGCTAGCCAAACGCGGTTCAAAGCCAGCGCCATGACCACTCCGTCACCGAGCCACGGATGCCGACCGCCATCATTCCGCCGGTTGGATTGTCGAGTCTCTAGATTGACGATAGGCTAGATGAGATGCGATGTTTTCTGGCTTGAGCCCGAATGCTGTCTGCCTGCTGATGTCCTGACGGTTGATCTCGTCATATTTAACGAAATAGGCCCTGTGCATCCGGTAGAAAGGAATTTCCGGATAGAGATGATGGATCAAGTGGTAATTCTGATAGACCAGCAATGGCGTCAGCAGCCATTCCCATCCATAGCGCATCGTTGTCGCCATGTAGGGCTGCTCGTCCTGCGCGACCATAGCCGGATAGTGCGGCAGAATCACGAAAACCACAGCAATCAGGAATAACGTTATGCGCGAGGGCAGGAACCATAGCATGAACAGTTCAAAACCAAATCCAAAATAGATCGCACCTACGAACAAGGAGAGCAAACCGCTATAGAACAGGACGAGTTCTTTCCCGTGTCTCTTGCGAACGCTCTGGCCTCGTTTCAGGAAGTAGTGGATGTACGCACCATCAAAAAACGTCCAACGGAAGGGCACCTGCCACCAAGGCGATTCATGCTCGAAGCGATCGGGGTCGAGTGGACCATTGGCGTAACTGTGATGCTTGTTGTGTACCCAGCGTAATAGCACCATCGGCGCATAGGGGAACAAGAAGAAGAGCCCGATCGCCCCAATCGACTCATTCAGCCATTTTACTCTCGAGAGAGAATAATGCGCTGCGTCGTGTATTACGCTGAAAAGTAGGTAAGTGATCAAGCCGTTGGCAATGGTGCCAAGCCAAATGGGCATCTTCCCCGTCAAGGAGAGATACCAGACGCAGCCGATACCGCCCATCGAGGCGACAAACAACAAGGCGGTTGGCAGCGCCAGCACTGGAGGCTGGCGAAGTTGCTCAAAATATTCTTGCTGGCTTTTTGGAAAAGCACTCGCAACCATGCCACGTCTCCCGAATTCTTACTTGTTGATGGGGGCAGCCAATCAAGTTTAGCACCCCGTCTGCCAATTGGCCAATTACGGTCCGCGCGTCCCAATTTTGGCTGTCGTTCAACAGCTTTAGCTATAGCAGGTGTTGCATAATATGCAACACCTATCACCGGATCGTCATATCGGATAGACCAAATATCGTGGAAGCACAGAGGTATCGAGCTCAGCCCGCCGCGACAATAGCTTCAGCCCGCCATTCTTTTGTTGCCGCACGCTGTCAAGATATTGGCCTGCGGCAAGCACCTGGGTGATGCCACTGTCTTTAGGCGTCATGAACACGGAAAAGTTGGACCGCATTTCCAAAGTGGCTGTATCGGCTCGATGATAGCTGGTCAATTGCACGAAATGACGTGTACGATAGTCCTGAAATGTGCCGACCCAAATGTCATTTACGAAAGTGACGCGATCCTCGAGCCTCGCCCGGCAGTCGTCGTACATAAAGCCAAGGGCAAGTCCGTGCTCTGAATTTTCCGCCGAACGGCAGAAATACGACGCATTCTCCTCGTCCGCGTAATTATCAAGCCATCTCTGCATATCTTTGCTATCAAGCGCGTCAGCATCCGCTAGCAGAACGGCATTGAGCGCCGCTTCAAGCGACATATCTGTCTCTATCATGCCGTCGCCCTCTCGAAACCCATGACCGACCGATAATATTCCCAGCGCGGCAGATTGCCGCTCTCGTCGTTTTGAAGGAACTCCGATTCCAGCTTCAAAGGGTCATGCACTCCCTTTTGGAAGATGGCAGAGCCGGGCGTATGATTTCCGATATGGATGCGATGGAAAATCGAGGCATCTTCCATGCTGATCAGGCCGCATGGCCCCAGCAGGTTTGAACTTTGCCGCAGTCTGTGCCGAACCATGTCCTCGTCGTCATCCTGATGCGCGAAATAGGCATAGTGGACCTCGACCGTCTCAGCATCGATTGGTGTCGCAAAACGCAAATTAATGACATCAAGATGCTTCGTCGAAACAAAGGTGGGAAAGAGAGAAACGATCCGTGAGCCGACCGCCGGATCCTGCCCTTTGAATTCGATCAGCGATTTGTCTTTCAGCACAGTGGGCCCGGTTGCCACAGAAAGCGCAGATTCGAAACAAATGTGGCCGCGTTTTGTTGCTGTAAACTGGCGACCGTTGCCGCCTTGCCAGTTAAGCATCTTGAACGCCTGATGTAGCAATGGGGCATGATAGCCATCATTGTCGGTGTACGACTTCCAGTTCGTATCATAGCGCACTTTCTGGTAGCCGAGCAGTTTGAGACGCCCATCGCCTGCTAGCAGTTCGCGCAACGTATTCTGCGACTCTCCAAGATATGCCAATAGCGGCTCGGTTTCTGATGAGAGCGTGACGAAAACAAGCCCAAAAAAAATGTCAAACCGCGGCTGGGCAAGCGGATAGTCTGCTTTGTTGAAGCCGGGAAGAAATTCCCGAGGGTTCGGACAGCCGACCAGATTGCCTTTCGAATTGAACAGCCAACGGTGATAGGGGCATTCAAATTCGGTCTTGTTGCCCATGACCGCCGTTTCGAGTTGATTGCCGCGGTGCGAGCACGCGTTATAAAACACCCGCACCACGCCCTCGACGTCGCGCCCGATAAGCAGTGGCACACCCGACAATCGGTATGTCTTGAAATCACCTGCGTTAGGCAATTCACTTTCATGAGCGACCGGATGCCATTCAGTACCGTGGAAGATACGCTTGACCTCTTCCGCGTATATGTCCTCTCGGACAAAAGCCTCTTTTGGAACTTCATTGTAGTTTTTTGGCCAGGACAACTTCATTTCGGTCATCGCTCTCTCTCAGTTATCACGCTTATCTTATTTCTCGGCTTCGAGCGCTCTGCCGAGATCCGCCCACATAATGCCCGATTTACGGGCACCTTCCAGGAACGGTTCGGGACATAGATGATAGGGCGGGCGCACCGGACCAGCTTTCATCCACCCACCTGCATTCATCCGCGCCTTTTCAAGCGCGATGTTGTACGTTGAGAAGTCTTTGAAACTCCCATTAGGAAACAGCGGCGCTGCGGTAGGACCGAGCAGCGCCTGAAAGGCAAGTGCCTCCTTCCAGTTACCGGTCGAGCGCGCGTTCAACACTACATCGCGCAAGGTAGTGGTTACCAACGGGCAACATACAGCACCACTCGACCAGAATGCGTCGATCGAATCGTCCATGCGGGCCGCAGCATAGTAGTCGAAGTCGATCGGCAAAAGCTTTATGCGGCCCCGGATCGTTGCAAGGTCTGCCAGTAGATTGCCGACACCGATATATTTCGCTGTTACGACCTGAGGAATATCAGCCACCTGACCCCAGAAGGAGCGCGAAAATTCGAATTTGAAGGCTTCGGGATTGGCATAGATCGCTATGTTCATCTCTGGTACGGCTTCAGCGACATCCTTGTAGAACTGGACTGCAACCTCAAGACTTGGCGCGCACCACATAGGAACTCCAAGCATTGTACCATCCGCACCGAGCTCTAGTGCTTGCCGGGTCAATGTTACGGTATCGCGGGTATTGAGACAGGTTGTGCCGACAAATATTGGCACTCGACCGGCTGCGGCATCAACCAGCGCCTTTATGAAATCGAGCTTTTCCCCGTGAGTCATAGTCGCCGCTTCGCCAAGCGTCCCCATGCTGAGTATCCCGTTTATACCCGCCTCTACCAGGCCATTTACAACGCGAGCAGTTTCATCGAGATCTACGGTATTCGTCGCTCTCCAATCCGACGCATTATCCTTCGCCGGAGTGGGAATAATCGCCCACGCACCTGTCACCTCACTAGGGGTCATAAGTCTATGGGTCATCTTCGTGGCGCTCCTAACATTTGGTCCGATGATGCAGCCGAGCTGCTGGACGTTATTCATTGTGTAATGCTTTGCCTTGCATGACACAAGGCGAGAGGATAAACAAGGGCAGCGCGATACGGCTTTTCGGTTCGTTGCGTGAGCTCGCTAAGGATGGACGCCCTAATTATGACTTCGACAAGACGGTTCGATAAACAAGTCGCAGTCGTGACGGGTGGAGCGCAGGGGATCGGGCTAGCCACTGCCACACGCATGGCGGAAGAGGGTGCGATCGTAATCATCGCCGACCGCGCCGTTGAGGCTACGCGGGCTGCGGTCGAACGGCTGCAGACCAGTGGCGCGAATGTCCACGCCGCCAACTTCGACCTAGAGACTTGCGAGGGGGCCGTCGAACTGTACCGGCTGGTTGCCGATCGCTTCGGAAGAATCGATGTGGCGGTTCACAACGTTGGCGGTACTATTTGGGCCAAACCCTACTGGGACTATACATCAGACGAGATCATAGCTGAAATAAACCGGTCATTGTGGCCGACTCTTTGGTCCTGCCACGCCGTTTTACCGTTTATGTTGGCAGCCGGGCGCGGTTCCATTGTCAACATCGGTTCTGTCGCCACGCGCGGCGTAAACCGGGTGCCTTATGCTGCGGCCAAGGGTGGGGTCGCTGCATTGACTGCCGCTTTATCGCTTGAACTGGAAACGAGCGGAGTTCGCATCAACTGCGTTGCGCCGGGCGGTGTCAATGTGACGCGTGTAACGCCACGCGATCCTGTTCCGATGACCGATGCTGTGAAATCAGGCTTTGTAAAGGTCATGGAGCAGACCGTGCGCGACACCCCAATGGCTCGGTTCGGCGAACCCGAGGAACTCGCCGCAGCAATTTGCTTTTTCGCCTCTGAGGAAGCGTCCTATATCACCGGGCAGACTCTATTCGTTGCAGGCGGAGGGATCGGATAAGAACCCTCAGCTTAGCCAAAAAATGGCTAAGCTGCCTGCTGGAGCAATTCGCGTAAAGACACGCCTGTATCGCCTAGCCGATCCGCGCCGGCGCTCAACCGACGTTCGACAAGTCGCTTGCCTATCCCCATATCAGCGGCCCTGTTGACGGTGAGGACGCCGTCAATGATTTTGTCTGACAGGAAGAAAGCAACGAAAGCGTTGCTTTCGATATCCCCGCGAACGACGATTTCTGCCTGCACCGGAATTTGTCCCGAAAACTGAATGTTCAAATCGAACTGATCGCTCCAATACCACATCGGCTTACAGTAAGCGACCTCATGGCCCAGCATAGCCAAGGCCGCAGCCTGAGCTTGGTCGACCGCGTTCTGATATGTTTCCTGCCGGAAGCGTCCGCCAAAAAAACCATCCTGCTCGGCCACATCACCTGCGGCAAATACCGCCGGATTACTGGTCTGGCATCGACGATCGACAACGATCCCGTTGTTCACTGTCAAACCTGCGTCAATCGCAAGAGACGTTGCGGGAATGATCCCCACTCCGACAACGACAGCATCGCAGGGGATGAGAGTGCCGTCGTCTATCTCGACAGCGGAGACACGCTCGTTCGCGAATTTGAATCCCGTTACGCCTCGGTTGAAATGAGTTTTGACGCCTCGCTTGCGGTGCTCATTGCCGAGCCACTGCCCGAACCGCTTGCCAAGCGCCCGCTCCATCGGCGCCGCCAACGGCTCAACTACGGTCACATCACAGCCCAGCTTGATCGCACTAGCGGCCACTTCAGCGCCAATCACGCCCATCCCCACGATGACGACCCGCGCCCCCGGCCGAAGATCGACGGCCATTCTGGCGGCGTCTTCACAAGTGCGCAGATAATGCACGTTGGAGCATTCAGCGCCTGCTAAGTTGAGCTTGCGGGCGTGTCCACCGGTCGCTAGCAGTACCTTGTCAGCGATGACCATCTGCCCACCCGCCAGGCGCACTCCGCCCCCGGTCAAATCCAGTGATTCGACCCGTGTATTAAGCAGCAGATCGATCCTGTTCTGGGCGTACCATTCTTCATCCTGCAGGAAAAAATTGGCTGGAGCTTGGGAAGTATTCCAAAGGAACTCCTTTGATAAAGGCGGCCGTTCGTAGGGCCTCAAAGGCTCCTCACCGATCAGCGATATCCGACCGTCGAATCCAGCCTGCCGCAGCGCCTCTGCCGCTCGCCCACCAGCGAGATTGGCACCTACTATCGCTACCGATCGCACTTATTACCTCCCAGTTCGATGGACACATCCATACCCTAATATCTATTCTAATATGTATCTACCATTGCACATTATACAATTGGTTAAGAAGCGTCAACAGCAGCATCAGTCGGGTCGGTGCATTTTCTCGAGCTTGAAGGCAAGTTGCCGACGTGTCAGCCCCAAATCTCTGGCCGCTTGAGCAACGTTGCCACCAGTGGCTTCAACTGCAGCCTGTACGATGACACGTTCTATCGACGCAAGCGTTTCACCCTTTTGACGCATCAAGCCAGCAAGCTGCTCGATCGATGGTGTCTCTTCCTGCTGCGCATCCGCTCCGACGAGGTGGCCCTTCTCGTTCAAAGCAAGTCCGCTTTTGACGTGCAGCCGATCAGACCCGATGAAAATATGCCCCAAGTCAATAGCACCAGCTTCGTCGGCAAGGAGAACGGCGCGCTCTACCATTCTCTCCAATTCCCTCACATTTCCCGGATAATCATGCATCAGCAGCGCGTTAATCGAGCGCGCTGTGAAACCTTGAACTGCACGCCTGTGGCGCCTGGCATATTTGGCCCGGAAATGTTCCATCAAACGCGGAATATCTTCCCTGCGCTCCCGCAAGGGCGGAACACGTATCGGAAGCGTAGAAAGGCGGAAATACAGATCGGGCCGGAAGGCACCCGCAGCCATAGCAGCCTCTAGATCAATATTCGACGCGGCGATAAGGCGGACATTCACATGGATTGTCTTGGTGTCTCCTACCCGTTCGAATTCGCCCTCCTGAACTGCCCGCAAAACTTTGCTTTGGGCCAATGGCGAG
Organism: Sphingobium sp. Z007; assembly: GCF_900013425.1. Lineage (GTDB taxonomy): Bacteria > Pseudomonadota > Alphaproteobacteria > Sphingomonadales > Sphingomonadaceae > Sphingobium. Next base: position 927,397 of record NZ_FBXK01000001.1, on the reverse strand, counting down.
AGCATCGAAATCTCGTCAAGAAACAGCGTGCCGCCGTTGGCGAGTTCGAAGCGCCCCAGCCGGTTGGCCACGGCTCCTGTAAAAGCCCCCTTGGCCACGCCAAATAGTTCCGCTTCGATCAAACCTTCAGGAATCGCAGCACAATTCAGAGCGACAAAAGGCGCATCTCGACGAAGGCTAAGTTGGTGGGCCATCTTGGCAAACACCTCCTTGCCGACGCCGGTTTCCCCCAGGAACAGCAGACTGGCGTCGGTTCCCGCCGCCCGCTCGATTAGATTACGTACTGCGTGAAAGCCCGCAGATACGCCGGCGACAAAGTCAGTTTCTGGGCATTGACCTCCAGCCGACACGAGCGGAACCGCGGCCCTTTCCGTATCCTCCAGGCCGGACCATTCGGATTCTGGTTTAGCATGGAGCACGCAGACCGGATCACCCATCCCCTGACACTCGATTTCGCGCATGATTATCGACTGTCCAGCAAATGTACTGGCAAACCCGCTGGCGAAACCGGTCTGCAACCAGCACACCGGATCGGCGTTGATCCCTTCGGTAGCAAGGTGGATTCCCGCCTCGATCGAATCGTGGACCAGGAAACGCCCTTCGAAATGGCCGCTTGCAAGGTCGCTGTCCAAAGTTTCGATTTCGGTCCAGCCGAACCCGGTCAACGCATGAGCCTGCGGACCCACTGAAAAGGCTTCGAGAAAATCACGGTTGGGCCGAAGATTTTTTGCCTCCACGGCACACCGCGCGCCTTCCGCGAAACCTAACTCCCAAAATAGCTGCCGCGCGCTGGCGAGACCCAACTGGACGACCATCGCGTTCCGCAACATGGTCAGCGCCGAGTTACTGAGCAAAACGCAACGTTCGCTGTCACGCCAGATGCGGCCCTGTTCGGGCGAGAACCGCAGTCGGCTTGTCAAATCGGCATATGTGGGGAGATGCTTCATGGCTCGTCATAACATATATGGCCACTGGCTGCCATAGAAGTCCCAGCATTCGACAAATATGTCGATATTTCGGGTGGCTGCGATACCCCATCTGCGCAATCTTCCTGGAAATACGCTGTTCCATGATTTGGCACGGTTCATGCTAACAACACTTGGAACAGGCGTCGGAGCGCGCTGACCGCGAGAATCTGACGGCGGCCATTGGGAGAGGGAAGACAGAATGGATGTTTCCGGACTGGTCGATACGGCAACGGGCCGTCAATCGCGGGCGATATATTCGAGCGAGGAACTTTACCGGCAGGAGCTCGAACGCATCTTCGGGCGGTGCTGGCTGTTCCTCGTGCATACTAGCCAGATTCCTGAGGCTGGCGACTATTTCCGTACCTTTATGGGCGAGGACGATGTCATCGTCATTCGCCAGAAGGACGGAACGATCAAGGCCTTCCTGAACAGCTGCACGCATCGCGGCAACAGGATCTGCCGCTCCGACCGAGGAAACGCGAAGGCGTTTACCTGCAATTATCATGGCTGGTCGTTCGCACCGGACGGCTCGCTCAGCGCTGTACCGCTGGAGAAAGAAGCTTATTTCGGTGAGTTGGACCGCAGCAGGCTGGGCCTTGTTCCCGTGGCCCACGTTGCTGAGTATAAAGGCCTCGTCTTTGGCTGTTTCGATGCGGATCCGCCTTCACTCGAAGACTATCTTGGCGATGCAAAATTCTTCCTCGACGTCTGGCTCGATGCAATGCCGGGTGGAACGTCACTCGTCGGTGAAACCCAGAAGATGGTGCTCGCCAGTAATTGGAAGCTGCCAGTAGAGAATGTCTGTGGCGACGGCTATCATCTCGGCTGGGCGCACGCCGGGGCGATGAGGGCGGTGCAGTCTCTGGATCTTGCCGGTCTTAGCGTCGGCAATTCGAGCACGGATCTCGACGGCGGGCTTTCCGTTGCCGGGTTGAACGGCCACATGGCCCTGACCTCCCTCGACGGGGTTTCTGGCTATGCCTTCTACCCCAAACCAAAGCCAATGCTGGACTATCTTGAATTCAATCGTCCACAGGTGATCGAACGGCTGGGCAAGGTGCGCGGCGAGCAGCTCTGGGGTTCGCAGATCAATATCACGATCTTTCCCAACCTGCAGTTCCTGCCGGGCCTCAACTGGTTCCGGGTCTATCATCCCAAGGGTCCGGGCCAAATCGAGCAGTGGACCTGGGCTATGGTCGAAAACGACATGCCCGCCGAGATACAGGCGGCGATCCTGGACAATCAGTGCCTGACCTTCGGCCTGGCCGGCCTCTTCGACAACGACGATGGCGATAATCTTGCTGCCTGCACCGAACAGTCCCGTGGATGGCGCACAGCGCAAATGGACGTGTTCACCAACATGGCGCTAAACCGTTCAGGGCCGCGCGAAGGTTTCCCCGGCGACATCGCCGCCGGATTGGTGAGCGAGCACAACCAGCGTTATTTCTACCGCCGTTGGCAGGAACATATGCAGGCTGACAACTGGGCCGGTGTTCCCACCTACAACATCAATTCAGTGGTCGCCGAGGAGACAATCAATGCTTGAGTCGGGCGTCGCTCCGATGTCCACGGAGAGTGTCACCGGCCTGACTCAGCGCCTGTACCACGAAGCGCGTCTGCTCGACGCGGAGCGCTTCGAGGATTGGTTGGAATTCATGTGCAACGATGTGACTTATCGCATGGAGCTCAAGAGACGGCGGTTCCGGGCGGATCGTTCGCCGCCCGCGGCGGTTGGCGTCGGCGTCGTTTTCAACGAGAATCTTGCGCGGCTCAAGCTGAGGATCGATCGCCTGCGCTCCGGATTTGTATGGGCTGAGGATCCGCCAAATTTTGTGCGCCGCGTCGTTTCAAATGTTGAGGTCGAGCGCGCGGATGCCGAAAACGAGGCTATCGTGCACTCGGTGATCGTCATCCATCGCAACCGCATCGACGGCCTGACAAGGGTTCTTACTGCCGGGCGCTCCGATCGTTGGCGTATGCATGCCGATGGCTGGAAATTGGCGGCGCGCGAAATAGCACTTGATCACGCGGTACTGCCCGACAGCAACATCAACGTATTTTTCTAACATGTAATCATTGAGAGGAGAATGACATGCGCATTGAGCGGATCGGTCGTGAGCCGGAGTTTTCGCGTTACATGAATCTCAAGGAAGGCTGGCTCGATCGCAGGATCTTCAGTGATGCGGATATCTATGAAGAAGAGCTCTATCGTATCTTCGCACGGTCCTGGCTGTTCGTTGCCCATGAGAGTCAGTTGCCTAAGGCTGGCGATTTCCTGACAACCCACATGGGTGAGGATGGCGTAATCGTCGCGCGACAGCCCGACGGTTCGATCAGGGTGTTCTTGAATTCCTGTCCCCATCGCGGCAACAAAGTTTGCTTCGCCGATGCAGGTAACACCCGCCGCTTTGTGTGCAATTATCACGGCTGGGCGTTCGATACTGCTGGCGATCTGAAAGGCATGCATGAGGAATATTGTTACGACGACAACGATATTGATCGCCGTAAGAACGGGCTGAAGCAGGTTGCCAGGGTTGGCAGCTATAAGGGGTTGGTGTTTGCGACGTTCGCCGAGGACGGTCCTAGCCTAGATGCTTGGCTGGGCGACTTCCGCTGGTATCTGGACATGCTGCTCGACAACGAGGACGGCGGCACCGAACTGATCGGCGGCTGCATCAAGTCAGTGATGAACGCCAACTGGAAGTTTGGCGTCGAAAATTTCATCGGCGACGCCTACCATGCTGGATGGACGCATGATTCAGGCTGCCGCTCGATGAACAACGGCGAGCCCTTTCCGCCGATCGATATGGAAAATTCCTACCATGCCAGCGTCAATGGCCATGGGTGGGAGTTTGGCACCGAAGGTGTGGGCGACCTGTTCCTGCTGGGCCGACCGAAAGTTCTCGAATATTATGAGAGAATTCGCCCGAAGATGGCCCAACGGCTTGGTGAAATGCGCTCAAAGATCTTCGGATCGGTCGCTTCTGCCTCGATCTTCCCCAACGTATCGTTCCTGCCAGGTATTTCGACCTTCCGGCAGTGGCAGCCCAAAGGCCCTATGGAATTCGAGCTTAAGACTTGGGTGATCGTCAACAAGACGATGCCTGATGACATCAAGGATGAAATCACAAAGGGGGTCATGCAAACCTTTGGCCCGGGAGGCACGTTCGAGATGGATGATGGTGAGAACTGGAGCAACTGCACCACCGTAAACCGTGGTGTAATCACGCGTCACGAACGCCTGCACTACCGTTGCGGTATTTCACGCCAGATCGACCATGATACGCTTCCGGGTATCGTTTACCGCGGGCAATATAACGATGCCAACCAGCGGGGCTTTTACCAGCGGTGGCTCGATATGATGGAGGCCGACAAGCTGGACACGATGCCCCAACGGCCGGAACCTCGCCTTTCCGGCGTTGGCGATACACGCAATCTCCCCGGCCTGTTCGCGCTCTGAAAAGGATCACTGCAATGATACAGAATGCTACATTGGAACGTCCAACCACTGGACAGAGCGCCTCCGTTGAACAGACGCATAGTTTGACACAGACGCTATACCGCGAAGCGCGGATGCTCGACGAAGAAAATTACGTCGATTGGGTCAAGCTGCTGGCCGACGATTTGCTTTACCATATGCCTGGCATCGAGACTCGCTATCGCCGTGACAAAACAGACCAGGTCAAGGACTTGACCAGGATGGCCTATTATAATGATAATCTTACCGAAATTAAGAAACGTCTCTCTCGATTGGAAACAGGTACTGCCTGGTCCGAGGATCCCGCCACGCGTTATACTCACATCATTACAAATGTTGAGGTAGAACTGACCGCAATACCCGGCGAGTACCAGGTTTTCTCCAACTTCTATGCATATCGCAATCGTAATGAACGCGAGGAAGACTCGCTGATCGGCAACCGTATCGATATCTGGCGTGAAGTAGAAAATAGTTTTCAGTTAGTGATGCGTCGTATCATTCTAAAGCATAATGTTCTCCTCAGTAAAAATCTTAACATCTTTCTCTAATCAGCCTATAGCTTACGGTATTAAGCAAGCTGTGCTGGTCGCCGTTAACAAAATTGATGATGACGGGATGATTTCTGACCGCCCGATTCATTCCTTTGGTCTGAATTGTTTGCTGTCTTTCGGATGGAGAGATGAAATGGACGCACTGCGATATTATCTGGTGCCTATGGTTACACTCGCGGCCATCGCCGGATTTGTCCTTGGCGGGCCATTTGTGTGGCTCGGCATTGGTACATTCCCTGTGCTCATGCTGCTGGACATCGCCTTGCCTAGTGATCGCAAGATGCGCGTGCGCGGCATATCGGCCGCTGCGGATTTCGCTATCTACTTGCATTTTCCGCTGATGATTGCGCTCTATCTCGCTTTTGCCTACTCTGTTGAATCAGGCTCCAACCTAATTTGGGGGGCACCGAGTTCATCCTGGCAATTGGCTGGGTCGATCGCCAGCCTTGCCTGGCTATCCTCGGTTCCCACCTTGCCCGTGGCGCACGAACTCATGCACCGTCGGCACTGGTTCCCGCGCGCTCTCGCCAAGGGGCTTAGCGCCTTTTACGGCGACCCCAATCGCGATATCGCGCATATCGTCACCCATCACGTCCACCTAGACACGCAGAAGGATAGCGACACGCCGCCCCGAGGGCAGACGATCTACAGCTTCGTCCTTTCGGCGACGTGGGGTTCTTATCGTGATACTTGGGAAAAACAGGGCGAAATGCTATCACGCATGGGCTATTCGACGTGGAGCTGGCGCAACGCGATGTGGCTACTCCCAATCCTGCTTGGCACAATTGTTGGCGGGGCAACCTTACTCGCGGGGCCTGTTGCTGGTATCGCCACTGCCGTCGCCATTTTTCTCGCCAAAATGTTGATCGAAGGCTTCAATTACTTCCAGCACTACGGGCTGATCCGGATTGAAGGCGAACCAATCGCCAAGCATCATGCCTGGAACCATCTGGGCATGATCTCCCGTCCGATCGGGGTGGAGATTACAAACCACATCAACCACCACCTCGATGGCCACACACCGTTCTACGAACTCCAACCCGAGTGCGACGCGCCGCAGATGCCGTCATTGTTCCTGTGTTTCCTCTGCGGACTTGTCCCTCCGATCTGGCACCGGTTCATAGCCCAGCCGCGTCTGCAAGACTGGGATACAAGGTTCGCATCGCCCGGCGAGCGCAAGTTGGCAGATGCCGCGAATGCGCAGGCCGGCTGGCCGCAGTGGCTCGCCACTGCATGAAACCGTCCACCCCGCATGGAGACGTACGCGTTTGATTGTCTCTATGTGAACTGAGCGTCATCCTTATGGGATGACGCTCCCTTGTCTTCACCGCACCGCCCTCACTCAACATAGTAGATCCGCTTTATGTTTTCCTTCTTGAAGAAGCCCCAACGCAACAAGGTAATTTTTGCCTCGGAAGCCCGGACACTGCTGGTCGCTCAAGACAAGACGTTGCTCGAAGCCATGCTTACAGAGGGCTTGGCGATGCCTCATGATTGTAAAGTCGGGTCCTGCGGCACGTGCAAGTTCAAGCTTCTTGACGGCAAAATAAGGGAGCTCAGTCCTTCGGCGCTGGCTCTGGAACGTGATGAGTTGCTCGCTGGATACAGGCTAGCCTGTCAAGCGATACCCCGGTCAGACTTGACGATTGCACTCGACGCGCCACTGACGGTCCAGCAAACCGTGGACGACTATCGCGCAACAATCGTGTCAGTTCCTCGGCTTTGCCCTGACATTATCAATCTTACGGTCGAGCTGGACCGGCCGCTTTCCTTCGTCCCTGGTCAGTATGCAGATATTGGTGCGCCGGGTGTGGATGGTCTACGAAGCTATTCGTTCGCTTTCGCTCCCATAGCAGGCTCGACCCGGAACTTGCAATTCCACGTCCGCCATGTCCCGGGCGGCGCGTTCACGGACTGGCTGTTCGCAGATGATCGGGTCGGGGCTTCTTTGACGTTGAGAGCACCCTATGGCGCGTTCCACTTGAAGCAAAGCGCAGCGCCCATTCTGTGCATTGCAGGCGGCAGCGGCCTTGCGCCTATCATCTCCATATTACAGGAAGCACTTGCGCTGGGGGCGACGCGGCCGGTAACGCTTCTTTATGGCGCAAGAACCCGGACCAACCTTTATTGTCTTGATGAAATCGGGAGACTCAAGGCCACCTGGAGGGGGCCATTCGATTTCATCCCGGTGCTTTCTGACGAGGCGGCCGATAGCCCTTGGCAGGGCGCCAGAGGTCCGGTGACCCAGCAGATTGCTGAACTGCCAATTGAGATGCGGTATGAGGCCTATCTTTGCGGACCGCCCGCCATGGTTGACCTCGCGGAAGCAGAATTACTCGAGGCCGGGTTAGCTCCCGATGCGATCTCCGCAGACCGTTTCGTGGACCGCAGCGACGTACGTTAGCCGACATGGTAGGGACCGCTCTCAAGCCCCCTGTCGATCGCGGCTATGGCAGAGGGTGACATCGAAACAAATCAGTTATCGACCCGGATCATCTTTCCAGCCAATTCCTGGACATCCACTTTTTGAGCGTTATCGAGCAGTACGGCAACACGGTTCATAGTAGCAATAACGGACGTATATTGACCGTGGGCATAAAAAGCGTCGATTGGATAAACCACCGTCTTATCGACCGGCGCCCGATGGTAGCTCAGCTGGCCAATCCCATAAATCGCAAGCCCTCCAGCTTCGGCATGCGCCATCATTCGTTCCGCACGATCTCTCGTCAGATTGCCGCCGAATTCCACGAGTTGAGGGGGAGATACCGTTGGGCCTAGATGGGTCGGCTTCCACCTAGCAGCGCCCATGACTCCCGAAATGATGAGAAGATCAGAAAATTGAAATCTCTCAGCCATGGCCGTTTCCCTCCGATGTGCTTGCTATTAACGGCCTTAGGCCAGTTGTATGCTGTTCAACCTTGAGGGCGCTTACCGATGCCGATGCCGCCATCGCTAAGCAGCACCGTTCCGGTCACGTATGAAGAGTCCCGCCGCGAGGCCAAGAGGGCGTACAGACCTGCGTGATCGGCAGGCTCCGCGATCCGCCCAAGCGGGGTCATTTCGGATATCAGGACGTCAAGCCCCGGCATCTGTTCCATTTTCGTGTCTGAAAAACCTCCGGTCATCGCACCGCTGAGCGGGGTGCGTGTCCCGCCCGGCGCAACACCGTTGACCCTGATGTCGGGCGTTAGTTCCCAAGCCAGTTGCTTGACCAGGCCAAGAACGGCGTGTTTCGACGCAACGTACAACGTGCCTCCCCCACCGGTATAGTAGCTCGAAGTCGAGGCGGTGAAAATGATGCTGCCCTTAACCTTCCTGAGTTCAGGAATGGCCGCCCGGGCACCTAGAAAATAGCCTTTCAGATTTACATCAAAGATTTCATCAAAGACCTTAGCAAGCTGTTCGGGCTCCTGCTGCTCTAGCGGCACCATAAAATCCCAGATCCCAACATTTCCGACAAAGACATCAAGCTTTCCGAATGCCCTGACAGTTTCCGCCACGGCGCGGGCATTGTCCGCATAGGACCGCACGTCTCCCACCACCACCACAACCTTGTCGCCGTGGCGCGAACGCACGAGTTTGGCCTGGTCTTCACCCCTGACGAGGACACCTACCCTGGCGCCCTCCTCTATATATCGGGCGACGACCGCTGCCCCGATCCCAGTTGCGCCACCGGTCAGCAACGCCACCTGTCCATCAAGCCTTGCAGACAATGCCTTCTCCTCCACCATTTACGTGTCGATCGGTCAGAAATTACTGATCGAACATACCAGTGCGACCTTCCTGCAGGTTAACCACGACCGATTTGGTGTGGGTGTAATGATTGAGTACTTCATGACTGAATTCACGACCGAAACCACTCTGTTTGTAGCCGCCCAGCGGCATATTTGCCTTAAGATTGTAATAGCGGTTGATCCACACTGTGCCGGTTTCGAGCTTACGCGCCAGGCGGTGCGCACGCATAATGTCGCGGGTCCAGATGCCCCCAGCGAGGCCATAGTTCGTATCGTTGGCCGCCTTCATCATCTCCTCCTCGTCTTTCCAACTGATGACACTGGTGACGGGCCCGAAAATCTCCTCGCGCGCGATGCGCATCGAGTTGTTGACGTTGGTAAAGACCGTCGGCATGATGAAATGCCCATCTGCAAGGCTGGCATTACGGGTGCCGCCAGTCAAAATGGTAGCACCTTCTTCGGTCGCCATATTGAGATAGCTCTCGACCTTGTCCATCTGCATCTTCGACGCCTGCGCGCCGAGTTGCGTCGCGAAATCAAGCGGATCGCCCTGACGAATGCCTTCTAGTGCCACCTTGAACTTGGCCAGGAACTCTTCCTGGATCGTTTCGTGCAGGAAGAGACGCGAACCCGCCAGGCAAACCTCGCCCTTGTTCAGCACGGTGGACATCGTCGCGCTTTCGACCGCAGCATTGATATCGGCATCGGCACAGACGATGTGAGCGGATTTGCCGCCCAATTCCAGCGTCTGCGGGATGATATTGATCGAAGCATACTGCATGATCCGGCGGGCCGTTCCCACCGAACCGGTGAACGCCACCTTACGGACGTCCTCGTGAGTGACAAGCGCCTCGCCAACGTCAGCGCCGTAACCGGTGACCACGTTGATAACGCCCGGCGGCAGAAGATCGGCCATTTCCACGAAGAATTCGATCACTGACAGGCATACCGTCTCTGCAGGTTTGAGCACTACCGTGTTACCCGAAGCAAGGGCGGGGGCAATCTTGCACGCCATCATAAGCATCGGCACGTTCCAGGGGATGATCTGAGCACAGACCCCCAGCGGCTCGCGATGAACGATGCCCACGGCGTCAGGATAATCCATGGTCTGTCCATGAAGGCCATAGGCCGCTCCGGCGAACAGTTCAAATTGGCCGATAGCCTGCGGCATGTCAAAATACATCGATTCGCGGATAGGCTTGCCGTTGTTCAGCGTTTCGAGCGTTGCGTAATGCTGATGCCGTGCCTTAAGCCGCCGGGCGACCTCTATCAGAATATCCTGACGCTCAGCGGGCGAGCTTTCCGACCACTTAGGGAAAGCGCCTTTAGCGGCAGCAACTGCGCGTTCGACATCCTTTGCATTGCCGGCCTGGATCTTGGTAAGGATCTGTCCGGTTGCAGGGTTGACTAGGTCAATTGTCTTACCGCTGTCACCGGCGATCCACTCTCCCCCGATAAAGTGGCCATATTCACTCTTGATTCCGTAGTCGTTTGTGTCGCTCTTCAACTGGGTAGCCATCGCAACTCTCCTTAGAATTTATCCAACTTCGATCAAAAGGTCACTCGCCGGAAACAATCGGCAAGCAAGAGCAAAGCCCGCTTCCCGTTCTGCCTCGGAGACTCTCGCCGTACTCATCTTACCGGTTCGGTAATCGCCATCGACGACCCTGATGCGGCAAATACCACAGCCGCCACCCCGGCAACCTACTCCTATGTCATTCTCTCCGCATCGCTCCATCGCGATTAGAACCCGTTCGTCCGCCGCACAACGGAAGTGCGCTCCGCCCACTATACGAATCTCATAGGGTTCAGGCATCACGCAATGCCGCTTCCGCGGCCTTCGCTGCAAATGATAGCCCACCCACCGCAAAATGTTCCGCTTGCATCTCCCGCAAGATAATCCGCACAGATTCACGGGGCGCAGCAATGGAACTTATCGCTGCCTCGGTAAGTGCGTGAATCAGTCGCTCCTTGTCCTCAGCCGATCGCCCTTCGAGCAGATTTACTTCGATGATCGGCATTTACGCCTCCACCCGGAACATAACAGAACCAAGCCCTTGAATTGTCGTGCGTACAGTCTGGCCCGGCGCGAGCGTTGGCGCGGCGGTGATCCCGCCTGCCATGACAATATCACCTGCCGAAATCCCTTCCCCGCCTTCGGCGACGAGCCGCGCTGCTGCGACGAGCGATCGAAGGGGGTGACCCAGGATGGCGGCGGTCGAACCGACCTCTATCACCTGTCCGTTTATCTCGACTATCACACCCAGATTCGAGAAATCCTTGGTCGGATCATTCCACGGCCCGATTACGAGGCCGGAGGACGAGGTGTTGTCGGCAATCACGTCGGAAAGCGCGAACTTGAAGTTTTCGTAGCGGCTGTCGATGATCTCCATTGCAGGTGCGATGGCTTCGACCGCTGCGAGCGCTTGAGCGGCAGTGACCCGGCCGCAGAGCGGTGCCTTCATCAGGAAGGCCACTTCCGGTTCAACCCGAGGATGAACGAAGCGTGCGCGCGACATCGCCGCACCTTCCTCGATCAGCATCGCATCGGTCAAACGGCCCCAGGCTACTTCATTGACACCGACCTGCAGCATCTTGGCCCTGCTGGTGAGCCCCATCTTGACGCCGATCCGGCGTTCGCCGCGCGCCAAGCGACGATCAACCGAGAGCTTCTGGACCTGATACGCATCAGCCACACTCAGATTTGGATCGCTGGACGTTAACTGTGGTGTAGCGTGGGCACCCAACGCCGCACCATCCAAAGTTTCCGCATATCGTGCAAGTTTATCCATGGCCATCTACCTATGCCGCTCGCGCGGAAACGAGATCGAGCGCGACATCGACGATCATGTCTTCCTGCCCGCCGACCATGCGCCGCTTGCCCAGTTCGATCAGGATCTCGCGGGTATCGAGACCATATTGCCCGGCCGCTTTTTCGGCGTGGCGTAGGAAGCTTGAATAGACGCCGGCGTAACCGAGGCTGAGCGTTTCGCGATCGACCCGGACCGGGCGATCCTGCAACGGGCGGATAATGTCTTCGGCCGCGTCCATCAGCGCCATGACATCGCATCCATGATTCCAGCCCTTGCGGTCAGCGGCGGCAATGAACACCTCAAGCGGCGCGTTGCCCGCCCCCGCTCCCATACCGGCGAGACTAGCGTCAATCCGTACAGCTCCTTCCTGGGCGGCAACGATTGAATTTGCGACACCTAATGAAAGATTGTGATGGGCATGCATACCACGCTGGGTCGTCGGCTTGAGCACGCGATCGTACGCGCGCAACCGATCGCGCACGCCGTCCATGTCGAGCGCACCACCACTGTCCGTCACATAGACGCAGTGCGCGCCATAACTTTCCATCAGCAGTGCTTGCTGGGCCAAAGCTTCGGCGTCTATCATATGGCTCATCATGAGAAAGCCCGAGACGTCCATGCCGAGATCTCGAGCAATGCCGATATGCTGCTTGGCAACGTCCGCTTCGGTGCAATGGGTAGCAACCCGCACAGAGCGAACGCCCAATGTATAAGCGCGACGGAGTTCTTCGACCGTGCCTATGCCCGGCACAAGCAGCGTGGTCAGCACAGCCCGTTTGATCACGTCGGCTGCCGCCTCGATCCATTCCCAATCAGTGTGGGCACCAAACCCATAGTTGAACGAGGTGCCATTGAGGCCATCGCCGTGCGATACTTCGATAGCATCGACACCAGCATCGTCAAGGACCTTGGCGATCGTGCGGACGCTATCGGTGCCGTACATATGAAGTATGGCGTGCATGCCGTCACGAAGGGTGACGTCCTGTATGTAAAGCTTGTCGGTTTCGGGATCGAAAGTCATGATGCCGCCTTCTCAAGGTGTTTCTGGGCAAGCCTCTCACCGGCTGCTTTGGCAGCGGCGGTCATGATGTCGAGGTTACCCGAATATTTGGGCAGGTAATCGCCCGCACCCTCGACTTCGAGAAAAACGCTGGTCTTCAGACCAGCGAACTCGCCATAGCCGGGAATTTTCAGCGGCTGATTAGAGCCGAACCGCTCGAACTGCACTTCCTGCTTGAGACGATAGCCGGGAACATAGGACTGAACGGTCGCCACCATGTCCTGCACAGACTGGCGGATCTTGTCCTCATCGACTTGATCAGTCAGCGTGAAGATCGTGTCGCGCATGATCATCGGCGGTTCGGCGGGATTGAGAATGATAATCGCACGCCCGCGGCTCGCACCGCCGACGACTTCGATCGCCTTCGCCGTTGTCCGGGTAAATTCGTCGATATTGGCTCGCGTACCCGGTCCCGCCGAGCGCGACGAAACCGATGCGACAATCTCAGCATAATGAACTGGGCTCACGCGCGACACCGCCGCGACGATCGGGATAGTCGCCTGGCCTCCGCAGGTAACCATGTTCACGTTGCGAACATGGTCATCCAGCGCGCTATCGACCGGTGGCACGAAAAACGGCCCCAGCGCAGCAGGTGTCAGGTCGACGACCAGCTTGCCGTCCTTTTGCAGGGCGGCGTCGTGCTCCTTGTGAGCGTAAGCCGAGGTAGCATCAAAGACGATGCCAATTTCTGGATAGACTGGAAGCTTGCGTAGCCCCTCGATGCCATCGTGCGTAGTCGTCACTCCTCGCTCGCGGGCCATAGCGAGACCCTCTGAAGCCGGGTCGATGCCAACCACTACGGCGAGTTCGAGCCTGTCCGAACCTTTCAGCAACTTGATCATCAGATCAGTACCAATATTTCCCGAGCCGATGATCGCACACTTCATCTTTGCCATATGCTTGTTTCTCTTCCAATCTTCAGACGGCGTCGGCGGCGAAGGCCGCCCGTACCGTTCCGACTCCGTTAATTCTTGCTTCCACAACATCGCCGCGGCTCACCCCCGCCATGGGCCCGAGTGCGCCCGACAGGATCACGTCGCCTTCGAGCAACGGACGCCCGACGCGCGCCATGACCCGCGCCAGCCACAACGATGCGGTGATCGGGCTGCCCAGGCAGGCGATGCCTGCCCCGACTGAAACAGGCTCACTCTTGATCTCCATGACCATTCCGCACTCGCGCAAGTCGAGCGCCTCGAGTTTGCGCGGGACGGCTCCCAGCACAAACAGGCCGCTGGAGGCATTATCGGCCACAGTATCCCAGATGCGAATGTCCCAGTTGGCTACACGGCTATCGACGATCTCGATCGCCGGCACGACATATTCCACCGCTCGGATCATTTCGGCAGTCGTAAGGTCCGGATAGAGAAGGTCGCGGCCGATGACGATGGCGATCTCCGCCTCAACCTTGGGTTGAATGACCTGATTAAGTGAGATCGGTATGCCCTCGGGAACGTCCATATCGGCAAACAGCATACCGTAATCGGGCTGATCGACACCAAGCTGCCTTTGGACCGCAAGCGAAGTAAGGCCGATCTTGCGGCCAACCAGCCTTCGACCGCTGTCGAGATAGTGTCGCGTATTGACCTCCTGCACGGCATAGGCCGCATCAACGCCACCGGCCGATATGAGATCGCGTACCGGCGTCACGGGCGTTCCGCTTATCGCTGCGCCGCGCAACAATTCGGCGGCTTGTTGAATGACCTGAGGGTCTATCGTGCTTTCCATGTTCATGATCTCAAAGCTTCAGGCAGATATTTGCGGTTTCAGTGTAGAATTCGAGGCTATGGACGCCCCCCTCCCGGCCGATCCCGGATTGACCCGATCCGCCAAATGCCGTGCGCAAATCGCGCAGGAACCAGCAGTTGACCCAGCACACGCCCACGCGCATGGTCGCAGCCACCCGGTGCGCGCGCGAGACATTCTCGGTCCATACCGTCGCGCACAGACCATAAGCGGTGTCGTTGGCCAGTGCGGTGACCTCATCCTCCGTGTCGAACGGAATAACCCCGCAGCATGGTCCGAAGATTTCTTCGCGCATCACGGTGCTGTCGTGCGCAAGGCCGGTCCATAATGTTGGCTCGATATAGAAGCCGTCCGCGTGCTCTCCATCGATCTTGGGGATCCCGCCGCCGACCACGACCGTTGCCCCTTCTTCTATCGCTTTCGCGTAATAGTTGAGGACCTTGTCTCGGTGCTCCGCGCTGATCAGCGGGCCAAGATAGGCCGGATCGCCGATGGCGCCGGGTCTAAACGCCTCTGCGGCCCGCGCCATCCGCCGGACAAATTCGTCGTATAGCGGACGTTCGACATAGACCCTCTCCGTGCCGAGGCAGACCTGGCCGGTGTTGAGGAAGACCGAGCGCGAAAGTCCCTCGATTGCCTTGTCGAGATCGGCGTCGGCAAAGACGATCGCCGCATTCTTGCCGCCGAGCTCGAAAGAAACGTCCCGGACCCCGACAGCGGCCTTCTGCATGATCGCCTGGCCAGTTCCGGTCTCGCCGGTGAAGGTAATTGCGTCGACGTCCTTGTGTGAAGTCAGATATTCCCCAGCCGAACCCGCGCCGAAACCATGGACGACATTGAACACACCCTCGGGCATCCCGACTGCATTCATCACCTCGCCCAAGAGGGTCGCGGTCCTGGGCGTCTCTTCCGACGGCTTGACCACCACCGTATTACCGCAGGCCAGAGCGGGTCCGACCTTCCAAGTCATAAGCAGCAATGGAAAATTCCACGGGCATATCACCGCGATCACGCCCTTGGGCTTGCGCACGGCATAGTTGATCGCCTGCCCGCCATCAGGCGTTGGCGTGTTAAAGGATTCAGTTGGCATGGTCGCTACGACATCGGCGAACATGCGAAAATTCGCGGCGCCGCGAGGAATGTCGATGTGCGAGGCAATGTGACGCGGTTTGCCCGTGTCGGCTACCTCGGCCTCGAGAAAGTCGTCCGAACGACGCTCGATCTCCGTGGCTACGGCACTAATCAGCTTAAGCCGTTCGGCCGTCGTCATACTGCCCCACGGACCATTGAGCGCTGCCTTTGCCGCCGCGACAGCGTCGGCCACGTCAGCTTCGCTCGCTTCATGAACCGTGCCAATCTCCCGGCCGGTCGCCGGATTGACGTTGACAAACGTCTTGCCATCCCCGCCCTCGCGATATGAACCCGCGATGAAATTAAGAATGGTGTCGGTCACGGATCTAGACATATTGCTGTTCATCTGCTTACTTCGTTCCATCTTATTTGCGCGCGCAGACCATTTAATGCTGTCGCCCGCCGATCGCTGACAAGCCGGCGTTCGCACATGCAATATCGAGTTCTTCAGACCCACCCGAGACGCCGATTGCGCCGACGAATTCGCCGTCGATTACGATCGGCAGTCCTCCGCCGAACATTACAATTCCCGGTTGAATCGCCAGACCGGTGCTCAGAGCTGGATTGCCCGCTACCATCTGGTACACTTCAAGGGTCGAAACCCTGAAGCTGGCAGCGGTATAAGCCTTGTCCTGAGCGATCTGCGACGAGGGGAATGGTGCGCCGCTCGCGCGCAGCATTGCCACCAAATCGCCCCCTCCCCCGATGACTGCGGCAACGACCGCGCAGCCGGCTTCCTGTCCCTTGGCAACCGAAGCCGAAACCGCTTGAGCGGCAAGGGCGTGTCCGATTGTCCGGATGGTCACCAGGCCGTCCATGGTCAGGTATTGACCGTCATGAAGCGGTCGTTCAGTGCCTTTTCATAATAGAAGATCGCCTTGCCGGCATTCTCGGCCTGCCACATGCGGCGTGGGTTGTCCGGATAGTAGAAATAACCGCCGCTGAACGTCTCGTTGCGATTGCCGGACGGGTCGAAGAAATAGATCGTCTGGCCGCGGGTGATACCATGGCGCGTCGGCCCGATATCGAGCGAGATATCGTAACGGCTGATAATGTCAGCTGCGTGCCCGACGTCATGCCAGGATTCAAGGCAGAAAGAGGTGTGGTGAATACGGCCGTCTTCCGGATATCCCAGAAAAGCGACGTCGTGGGCCTTGTTGCTGCACGACAGGAATATTCCGAGGCGTTGACCGGAGGCTTCGTCGACCAATTCCTCGGTTACTGAGAAGTCCAGAGCTTCGACGAAAATCTTGGCGCTTGCTGAAATGTCCACGCCGTTGAGTGCGCAATGATCAAAACGCGTCGCGCGCATTCCTCGCGGTTCGGCAATCCAGACATCGGGATTTCGGACTGCAGGTCCGGTTTCGGACAGCTCCATTTCCGCAAAAAGGTCGAACATATGTCCGGTTGGCGTATTGAAACGGATCTTCCGCCCAACCCCGGGTTCCTCACCGGCCGGAATGACATCGACATGCACGCCCGCATCGAGCAGGCGCTCGGCAAAATGATCCAAGTCCGAATCCTTCGCGACCTTGAACCCCATTCTGTCCAGACCGGCCGAATCCGCCTCGCGCAGGATGATGCTGTGGCGGTCAAACTCATCGAAAGCCTGGAAAAAGGCGCGACCGCCTTCAACGCTGACGAGATTGAGACCGATCCGGTCGCGATAATGAAGGATGGACTCTTCAAGGTCCAGAACCCGCAACTGCACATATCCAGGGCGGAGTACACCGGTCAAAGCCATTCTAGTTCTCCTAGTCCAATCAGGCCTTCAGGCCGTTGGTGAAAAATTCAGACACAATTCGATTGAAACTGGCCATCCGTTCGATCTGGACCCAATGGCCGCACTCGCCGAACACCTGCAAGTCGGCGCGGGGCAGCAGATTTGCCATGCGCACACTCGAGTCCAACGGAATGACCTGATCGAAACGACCGTGCAGGATCAGTGTCTCATGCTTCAACGCGGCAATATCTTCTTCGCGGCTTGCCAACATCGCTACATTGCGCTGACGGTCTTCGCCGCCAAAGGTCGCGTGATAGGGCTCATGCGCGTCCGGTCGCGCGCTCGCTTCGTACCGGGACTGGATCAGGTCTTCCGTCAGCCTGCTCTGATCCCAAGCCAGAAACTTTAGAGAAGAGCGCATGGCCTCTACCGATGGTTCATAGCCCCAGACTTGATCCAGTGCCGGTGTGATCGGAAAATTAATGCCCGCCGGCCCCATTAGCACAGCCCGTTCCACGCGATCTGGATGGGCGATCATGAAAGCGAGGGTAATACCGCCGCCGAACGAGTTGCCGACCATTGACACCTTGTCGATACCCATTTCGTCAAGCAAGGTGACTAACTGGCTGACCCAGACCTGCTTGTCTTCGATCCTGCCCTTGGAATCGGAATAGCCGAACCCAAACATATCCGGTGCGATAACGCGGAAACGCTTGGCAAGTTCAGGCATGTTTAGCCGCCAATTAGCCCAAGCGGTTACTCCGGGACCGGATCCGTGGATCAGCAGAACCGGAGCGCCCTCTCCCACATCATGATAGTTGGTTACACTGCCATCGACAACCAGCGACGTGCCGATCTCGGGGCGCGCGACATCTTTCATTACGGCCACCTTAGCTCTCCCAATCTATCATTTTCTACACTCCTGCGCCGCTATTTTCTGTCGCTAAAATGGGAAATGCATTGCTTAGAACGCTTCAAACGACTTACTCATTATTGCACTAAAGAGAACGCATTTGCAAATGGGGAATGCATGTCGCGGATTATGTGCCTGCGAGACGCATTTTGCGAAGGCTCAGTCCAATCCCTCAGCTTTGAACGCGGCCCCCACTGCGGGACGCTGACCGATCTTGCCGGAATAAGCGCCAAGCGCGGGATAGCCGGACATATCGATCCCCACATATCGCGTCCATCCCAGCATCACGAACAGGTAAATATCCGCAACGCTGAACGCATTGCCGGCGTAATAATCTCGACCGGTTAGCTCCTTTTCGAGCAGAGAAAGGTGATTCTGGACCGATACTGCTGCTGCCGCCTTGAGATCGTCAGACGTTCCGGGAGCAAATAGGGGCACAAAGGCCTTGTGGAATTCAGAGCTTAGGAAGTTGAGACGGCTCAAAAACTGATAGCGCTCAAGGCTCCCCTCGCTTGGTGCCAGCCCAGATAACGGACTCTGATCAGCGACATAAAGCAAAATAGCCGGATTTTCCGTCAAAATTTGGCCACTGTCCAAGACAAGGGCCGGGACTTTCCCGGAGGAATTGACCATCAAAAAATTGTCGCCTGCGTCGGTCTTGCGGGTGGCGAGATCGACCTTTACCGCTTCAAAATCCGCACCAATTTCGAGAAGGGCAATATGTGGAGCGAGCGAGCAGGCACCGGGGCTGATGAACAACTGCATTGTGGTTCTCCTCTTGCATCTTTCAGTAAAAACGACCGCAGAAAAATCTCTACTGTCAGATCGGCGTCGCCAGCAGGGTGGCAATGCGGTGGGTATCGTAGACGCACGTTCGGCTCATGAGCATTGCAGCGCCGTCCTCAACAAGAAACCGATCAACATACTTCCCCGCGTTGTAAATGCGCGTCTCACCGTCGTTACGGGTTTGCAGCACGGCATAGCTCGCCTCAGCAGTAACCACGTGAGCATCGACCGCCGTTAGGACCGCTCGCGAGATCAAGTGGCGACTGAAGTGTTCAGGAAAGACGTTGGCTCGACGCAACGCGACCACGCGGTCGGCGAGCATGCCTTTGCTGTCGCAATACATGACCGCAGCCGGAAAGCCGTTGTCCACGTTCTCGCGGGCTATCACTTGATATAAACAGTCATCCACGAAGAACTCCGGCCACTCCTCGAGCCGTCCGTCATCCAAGCAAAGACCATAAGCAGCGTTCAAAGAATCGACAAGACCCTGTAGAACGGGATCAACCAGGCTCACGCGAGCACCTCCGCGGTCGAAGGGGCTAAAGCATCGTCCATCAGCTCCAGATATCCTTTCCAGAACCCGCGTACGGCGTTCTCATCCATGCCCATCGGCGCGTAGTATCCGCGCACGTCATCCCCGCCCATTTCGATGAAGTTGTATTTGCCTTCCGCTCCAACGGTACCTTGCTGGCACAGTTCAACCGCCTCGCCGTCCTCCATCGATATCAGCCCGGAAGGTCCCACCAAATTCAGGTTGCGCAGCCGGTGTCGGGTCGTTTCCTCATCGTCATCGGCGTAACCAAAATAGGTCCAGACCAGTTCGGTCTTGTCAACGCTATGTGTCACGATCTGTCGCGTCGCCAGCGTGTTTTGGATCTGCTGCAGCACAACGGATGGAAACAGCGACTGAATATGCAGCCCGATATCATCTGCAATCTCCGGCCGGAACTGGAGTAGACTTTCATCCTGCAATTTCGTGGCCCCCTGCATCTCCCGATTGGCCTCGTCACCAAATGACGTATAATCGATGTCACCCTTAGGCTTTGAGACGGTAAAGACGTTATGGAAGCCTTGCTCGGCAAGCTCCCCGGCGCTGTCCTGGCTTTGGCGATAGATGCCGAAGGTTGGATAGAACAGGTGCAGCAAGGCACCATGATAGCTATCCCGACTGTTTTCGGAATAGAGCTTCCAGTTGCCGGACATGTACTGACGTGCATAGCCCAGCACTTTGACTGGACGATGGAAAACCCTATCAATATATTTGCGCATCACAGGACCCAGGAAATCCTCAAGCGGCTCCATCTCCAACGAAAACGTTCCGAACACCATCCCCTTGTAGCTTTCAACCCGTAGCGTTTCGAGCGAGTGATTGGCCGGGTCGAAATCCTTGTCATACCCCCCGACGCCCTTCATGCCACGCCGGAACGGCACGCCAACCAGCTTACCTTCGGCATCGTATGCCCACTGGTGATATACACAGACGAACGCGCCATCTGCCTGGTTGCCGCGTAGCGACCGGCACACCGTTGCTCCTTTGTGCGCGCATCGGTTAACCCAGGCATGAATCTGGCCCTCTCGTCCACGCACCAAAACCACGGGTGTTTCGCCGACATGCGTCGCTCGAAAATCGCCAGCATTGGGGACTTCCGCATCGAGCCCCAGGTAGCACCAGGTTCGACCTTTGAAGACGTTTCGCTGCTCAGCGGCGAAGACGTCCGGCTCGTGGTAGACCCTGTAGTCGATCGCCGTCGGAGTGGATCGTTCAGCCTCTACCCGTCCGATGGAATTCATTTCGTTTCTCCTCCAAAGCCCTGTCCCGATGCGAGTTGTCCGCAGATGCGCATCGCGCTGAGCATCATTGAAGAGTCCGCCTTGCCAGTGCCGACGATGTCATAGGCAGTGCCATGGGCAACCGACATGTGGAGATAGGGCGGCCCCATCATGATCACGCAGTTGCCGGAAAATCCCCACGTCTTGACGGCAATATGCCCCTGGTCGTGGAACATGGCCAAAACCATGTCGTAGCGACCCTCAATACACTGGCGGAAGACCGAGTCCGGTGCGACGGGTCCTTCAACGGCGATCCCCATGGCCTTCGCCTGCTCGACACCCGGCGCAATGGAGAGCCGCTCTTCGTCGCCCATGGCATGGGGATTGAGCCCGGCAACCACAATCCTCGGGTGGGTAATGCCCCAGGACCGCATGGCGTCGTTGACCTGCCCGATAGCACTAGCCACCAAGTCAGCCGTTATGACGTCGATCACTTGGCGTAGGGGCATATGATCAGTCAAATGCGCGACTCGTAAAGGTCCGGTCAAAAGAACAAGATAGCTCTCACCAGGTGTGGGGCTGATGACTTTGTCCAGCTTCCCTGCCATCTTGAGAGAGCCGGTACTGATCGGACCCATGATCGTCGCCGCGAAGGACCCGTCTCGCGCTAGCGCGTCCAGTTGATCGAGCCATTCCGCGGTGGCGTGACCCGCGGCCTCGGTATCTTCGCCCAGCGGTAGAAACCCAGCGGGCAAGGCCCCGGTATCAATCACGTCGATAACGCCCCGATCGTCGCTTGGCATCTCGAACGATCTCATGATACGAACGCGCGCTTTCACGCCTGTGAAGTCGACAGCCCGCTCTACGGCAGCGGCCGATCCGACCAGAACAGGGACCGATTCGTCGTGAACGCGACCGCTTGCAAGGGCCTTGACTACAACCTCCGGACCGATACCCGCTGGGTCACCTATCAGCGTACCAACAACCGGCCTAGGGCCTGACGAGACCATCAGTCGGTTAGATGCTGTAGACATCGAGCATGGTCTTCGCGACGTCGTTGATAACAATCGTCTTCTTGCGCCTGATTACGAAGGAATTGCCTGCCGGAGAGAGATCATAGTGCGCGGTTCCGCTGTAGACGGTAACATCCCCTTCAAGCACCGATGTCACGGACCATGACGTGCGCGCATGCAACGCATCGTCCGTGTCCTCCAGAGATAGCAGGCTAAATATATGCTGTGTACGAGGAGGAGGCGTACTAGCCGAAGACCGACCAGTCCGGATGCGAAAGATCCTATCTTCCAGCCCGCCCCGATTATGGTAATAAATCAGGGAAATTTCACGTTGCGGATCGACCGTCAGGCGTTCGCGGTCATCCCAGGCAGGCACCCAATATTCAGCGTCCTCGGCATAGAGTGCGAGCCAGGAATCCCAGTCTTTTTCATCGAGCGCTTGAGCCTCCCGGCCCAAAAAACGGCAAACCGTTACCCATCTTGCATCTACGTCCGTCAAGAAATCAATTCCTTGTCCCCAAAAGCCATTAGTTCAGCGCTTTCACGATCAATCGCCAAGTGCATCCGGTTCACCCACTCATCGTGAATCGCCACGTAAAGGCCTTCGTCAGCCACGGCGGGACTGCTAAGAACTGCGTCTACGCCCAACCCCACACCGAATTGGCCGGCTCCCCGTTCCCACCTTGGGGCACCGCGCGACATGTCGTTCATCCGGCCTTCTCCGGCAGCAAAAGCGATCTGGCAATTATTAAACTCAGTTAGATCGTCAGGCGTGGCCATGCCGCTAGCGTTGAAGAAGTCTTCATACTGGCGAATCCGCAAAGCACGGGCTTTGGCACTTTCGCCAACGGGCGCAATGCAATATGTCGTAACTTCGGTTTCATCGACGGACACAGGTTGAATGATCCTGATTTGACTACTGGTCTGGTCCATCAGAAACACATTAGGAAACAGTTGCAGATTGCGGATGCGCTTGTTCATCCATAATGCTTTCTCATCGCCATGACTGGCAGTGAGCCACTCAAGCGCCTCAAAGTTAGGCCGGTCGCTGAAATTCGCGTAGTCAGCCCATAATACAGTATGGCCATTCTTGAAAGAAAACGAGCCGCCATCCTGCCGATTGAAATTCGCAAAGTCGATAGCTTTTGTATCGTTCTTCGATTCACCTAGGACACGCCTTTGAACGGTCATGAAGTAGTTCGCGTGTACCGTGCTGACGTGGTACCCATCCAGCCCATTCTCAACCTGCATTTTCCAGTTACCCCGATAACGGTAACGCGTTGCGCCAGGAATTACCTCCAGTTCGCCGTTCTTTGATTGGTCGACCAGCAGATCAATGAAGGCTTTAGAACCGGATAAATAATCCTCAAGCGGTAAGACGTCTTCGGTAAGGCTGGCGAAGATGAAGCCGCGATAGCTTTCGACGCGCGCAATTTGCGGTAAGCCGAAATCGGCTTTGTTGAAGGCGGGAGCATAGCCGCCAGCCGCTTCTTCCGTTACATCCAGAAGGTCCCCTGCAGACGAATATGTCCATCCGTGGAACGGGCACATGAAAACCTTCTTGCTGCCAGCCTTCTCCCGACATACCCGTGCCCCCCTATGCGCGCAGGCATTAATCATGCCGCGGATAACACCCGCCCTGTCGCGCGAGATGATGATGGGCACCCGCCCGATTTTCGTCGTGACGAAATCGTGCGGCTTGGCGACCTGACTCTCGTGCGCAACGAATACCCAGTTGCGTTCGAAGACATACTTAAGCTCAAGCTCGAAAATATCGGGGTCAGTAAAAGCTGCGCGATCAACCTGATATATACCACGCGCCGGATCCTTGGACAGCCAGGATTGCAGACGCCCCCGAAGGACTTGCAGATTTTGTATACGGCCCGCCAGATCTTCCATAGCATTCATGTTTGATCTCTCCCGCACTTATTGAACCTCAGTCAGCCGCCGATAATGACGATCCCAAACTGCCAAGCCACGATTCCCCAAAATCCACCGGAAAAACAGGGAACGCGCACCTCGTGCTAAGGAACGACTCGAAACCCGGACTTGCGTTGAGCCTAGTACACGGATAATTTTTGTCGTGCAATGTATTGCACACTATGAAATATGGGGCTAGACGCTTTCATGCGACCGTGCTCGATTGCGCGACTGCCTGCGACTCTTTCTCGAAAAAGAGCGTCCGGAACAAAGATTAAGGGGAGAAGCTGCCAATGCCATCGGTCACAGAGCTTGGATATCTCGGCCTTTCGGTGACAAATCTTGCTGCGTGGCGGACCTACGCAGCCGAGGTTGCCGGGATGGAAGTCGTCGATGACGGAGAGGGCGATCGCATCTACCTCCGGATGGACGCGTGGCACCATCGCATTGTGCTACACGCGGGCGAGGTCGACGACCTCGCCTACCTCGGATGGCGGGTTGGCGATCCAGTCGAGTTTGAGGCTATGGTTGGCAAGTTATCGGCTGCGGGTATCGCAGTTACCGTTGCGAGCGATGCCGAAGCGCGTGAGCGCCGCGTCCTGGCGCTGGCAAAACTCGTGGATCCAGGCGGTAACCCAACCGAAATCTTTTACGGTCCTCAAGTGGATGCTCATAAACCTTTCCACCCCGGTCGGGCAATGTTCGGGCGCTTCTTGACCGGTTCGGAGGGCCTCGGCCATTGTATATTGCGCCAAGATGATGTCGCCGCAGCAGCCAGCTTTTATGGTTTGCTGGGCCTGCGCGGTTCGGTCGAATACCATCTGCATCTGCCCAACGGCATGGTTGCGTCGCCCTACTTCATGCATTGTAATGATCGCCAGCATTCGATCGCCTTCGGCCTCGGCCCGATGGAAAAGCGCATCAATCACCTGATGTTTGAATATACCCATCTCGACGACGTAGGTCTTGCACACGATATCGTGCGGGAGCGGCAAATCGATGTTGCGTTACAGCTCGGTAAGCATGCTAACGACCAAGCTCTTACGTTCTATTGCGCCAATCCTTCAGGGTGGTTGTGGGAGTTCGGATGGGGTGCCCGCAAAGCCCCCAAACAGCAGGAATTCTACACCCGCGATATTTTCGGTCACGGAAATGAAGCCCAGGGATATGGTATGGATGTTCCTCTCATGTAAGAGGGCTTGAGATCGGCTGTCAAACTAGAATGCAAGAGGATTACATAGCACGATGTCAAATAAGGTACGCCTTTGCCCGGTTGCCGATGTGAAGGAGGGCGAGCCCGTAGGCGTGTTCCTCGAGCACTTGCCAGCACTGGCTGTCTACTACGTCAGCGGGGATATATATGTCACCGATAATATGTGTACCCATGGAAACGCAATGCTGACCGACGGATACCAGGATGGAGGTATCATTGAATGTCCGTTTCATGGCGGCTCGTTCGATATTGCCACCGGTGCAGCCAAGGCATTTCCCTGCCAAGTACCGATCAAGACCTACACCGTGGCAATCGACGAGGGCTGGGTTTGGATCGACAAGCCGGGGGAGCCAAGCTGAAAATGACCAGCGCGACATTTGATCGACTTCGGCTGCAGCAATTTGCGAGCGACTTAAACGCAACCCATGCTGAATTTATTGATGAAGATCGGCTGGAGGAATGGGCCGAACTCTTTGTATCCAATTGCACCTACAGGGTCATAGCGCGTGAAAACTTTGACCGCAATTTGACGTTAGCCGCGATATTCTGCGACAGCAGGGGCATGCTGCTTGACCGCATCGTGTCACTGCGCAAGGCGAATATCTTTCCCGTTCACAACTACCGCCATATTCTTGGTCCAACACGCATCGTTTCGGAACGGGGATTAACGGTTACCGCACAAACCAATTACGTCGTTCTTATGACGCGAACCGACGGGCACACGACAATATACAATTCTGGAAAGTATATTGACGAGATAGAATGCGACGAAGATCAATCGCGTTTTATTTCAAAGATCGCTGTATTCGATACCAATGTCATGGACACGATGATGGTTCGTCCAATCTGACGCTTTTTTTGGGAGTTTAGCCATGGTAGAAACAGCGCTTAAAGACAAAGTGGCTTCGGAAACGACGGGCACAGCTGGCTACCGTGTTCCTTATCGGGTATTCACTGATCCGGCCTATTACCGGCGCGAACAAGAGCAAATCTTCCAGGGTGAGACCTGGTCGTTCGTCGCTCTGGAAGCAGAGGTGCCTGAGGCGGGTGACTTTAAGTCCACGTTCATCGGTGAAACGCCGGTGATAGTAACCCGCGCAAGCGACGGCCGAGTTCATGTTATGGTGAACCGCTGCGCCCACCGCGGTGCAATGGTCTGCCGCGAGGTTCGCGGCAACCGGCCCAACCTTGAATGCGTGTATCATCAGTGGGCTTACGATTTGGAAGGTAATCTCGTCGGGGTTCCGTTCCGCCGCGGGCTCAAGGGTCAAGGCGGCATGCCAAGCGACTTCGACATGAAGCAGCATGGTCTTAAGAAGTTGCGCGCTGGCTCGGTAGATGGCCTTGTGTTTGCAACTTTTTCAGAGACTGTTGAACCTCTAACGGACTTCTTAGGTCCGATTGTGGTCGAGCAAATCGCGCGCATCATGTGCAAGCCAATCAAGGTTCTTGGAGATCAACGGCAGAAGGTTCACGGCAACTGGAAGCTTTATGCGGAAAACACCCGCGACCCCTATCATGCGAGCTTGCTCCATCTGTTTCATAATACTTTTGGGCTCTACCGCTCTACCCAGACTGGCAAGAGTGTCATGGACGCGAGCAAGCGCCATTCGCTGCTTTACTCGATTGCTGCGAGTAACGACGATGCGTCAGACAAAAAGGCCTATGGCGACTCACGAACTTTCGATACTGAGTTCAAGCTTCAGGATATGTCGCTCCTGAAGGGTCGGCAGGAATTCGATGACGGAGTTTCCCTCGTCATCCTCGCCGTGTTCCCAAACCTGGTTCTCCAGCAGATTCAGAACACGCTGGCGGTCCGGCAAATTGTGACGCAGGGCACCAATGCGTTTGAACTTGTCTGGACCCATTTCGGGTACGCGGACGATGACGCCGAGATGCAATCGATCCGGCAAAAACAGGCGAATCTGATCGGGCCTGCCGGGCTGATCTCGATGGAAGATGGCGAAGCGGTCGAGATCGTGCAGCGATCCATTATTGGCGAGAATGACGCGACATCCTACATCGCCATGGGTGGCGGTAGCCCGGATGACGCCGATCATCTGGTCACCGAGGGCGCAATTATCGGATTTTGGCACAACTATGAGAAGCTGGTTGGATACGAGTTCAATTCATGAACAAAACGATCGATTTCTATTTCGATTTTATTAGTCCCTTTAGCTATCTTGCGCAGCTAAAGCTTCCAGACTTGGCACGCAAGACAGGTTGCACGCTCGAATATTGGCCGATTGACATTCCAGAAGCGAAAATTGCTGCCGGCAATTATGGGCCCTCCAACCGGGAAGTGGTGCCGAAGATCAAGGTCATGATGGCCGATCTGCAGCGGTGGGCTATCAAATATGCAGCGCCATTGAAGTTCCCCGCCAGTTTCGCCTGTGCGGACTGGAATTGCGCGGTGCTCTACGCTCGCAGCCAAGGTAAGGCCGAGGCATTTGTAACGGCAGCGTACCATCAGATCTGGGGGATTGGCATCGATCCAGGCAATGCCAGTGAGCTGCGTCGGTGCGCCCACGACGTAGGGCTTGATGCTGATGCATTGTTACAGTTTGTTAATTCGTCCATTGGCCGGAACGAATTTCGTAAAGTGCGGAGTCAAGCTTACCAGAGGGGTGTGTTTGGCGCACCGCTAATGTTTGTCGATGAACAGATATTTTGGGGCAACGATCGGCTCGATTTTCTTGAATCGTACTTGATCAATAGCCGATAGTCTATTTTGATTTGGAATCGTGTTTATGTTGATCGAAGAACAAACAGAGCCGTCCGTTGACTCTATGGCCGCTAAGCTGATCTTTGGAGAGTTTTCTGCATGGGCGCACAATATTGCAGCGAGAAATGGCGATTGCCATGCTGATTTCGCAAGGCTCGACAAATGTGACGCTATTGTTCCCGATCAGGAACTGGCATCAAGGGATTCATCTATCGGTGGCACTGTTCAAGTCTTTGAGCAACGCTCATTAACCCAGATCTTCAAGCAGTTTTTCGGAAGGCTAATAACCTCGTTCAAAGATCGGCCTTATAAATAAAATCGTTCATGGACATGACATTTAGTCAATTTTCCAGACGGAAGAATTGTTACTAGTTGTATCTAGGTTGTTTCACTTGATAAACGATTACTTTAAGTACTTATAATAATAATATAAAGGATAAATGTGGTGGAAATTTCACTTTATTCTATCAGGGAGAGAAAAATGAACACTATTTTGCGCATTGCTAGGAAGCGGGCATTCTTTTTGGCGGGCAGCAGCTTAGCGATTGGATATATAGTCGCATCGTCGACCTCGGCCTGGGCCCAGGATGCGGCAGCTCCCCAAGCCGCTAGTGAGCAGAGCAGGCGAGGTCTCGACGATATTGTCGTAACCGCACGCAAACGCGAGGAGAATGCGCAGGACACGCCAATTGCCATCACGGCAATGAGCGGCAGTATGATTGAAGACCGGCAGATCGCTAACGTGGCGCAGGTCGCATCCTACGCACCAAACGTCAATATTCAGCCGGTAGGCAATATCTCTGGGTCTAGCGCGTCGCTCACAGCCTTCATCCGCGGTGTCGGTCAAACCGACTTCAATATCACAGTAGATCCTGGTGTCGGAATCTATGTTGATGGCGTCTATGTTGCGCGTTCGGTCGGCGGTCTGCTCGACATGGCCGATATCGGCAGTGTGCAGATTCTGCGCGGGCCGCAGGGCACACTGTTTGGCAAGAATACGATCGGCGGCGCAATCATTGTCAACAGCAAACAGCCGACGGACAAATTCGAGTTGCAGCTTGAGGCGACAACCGGACGGTTCAACCGAGCCGACGTTAAGGGCATTGTGAATATACCCATCAGCGATACACTCGCCATGCGCGCAGTTGCCTCCTACGAAACGCGAGACGGGTACCAACGTCGCTTGTTCGACGGCGGCCGGCAAGGCGACAAGGACAGCTTTTCAGGACGTGTAACGTTTAAGTGGGAACCTAGCGATGCTTTCACCGCGACCCTCGCGGGCGACGTGAACATCCGCCGAGAAGCATCAGCAGCCTACACGCTCGTTGAGAATCGGGACTCGCCCGACCTATTGCAGATCGTGAACATTAACGGTCGGACGGTGGCATTTCCCAGCTCCAACTTCGGATATAACAAACTTGGCGGCGGTGCTGGGCAGTGCGGCGCACCTGGAGAGCTTGCTCCAGTTAGTAATCCCAATTGCGTCTCCTCTCGTTGGCTAACCGACGACATCGACGAGACCTGGGCCGGTGGCCCCAACCGATCCGATTTCGACCTCTGGGGAACGAACTTGACGCTGGAATACGACATGGGAGATGTGACGCTTAAGTCGATCAGCGCCTATCGCGACCAGAAGTCGACTATTGAATTTGATTTTGACGTGACCCCGCTTGAGGTGCTGGGTCTTACCAACAATATCGATCTCTGGCAGGCGTCACAGGAGCTTCAACTGATAGGAAGCGTACTAGATGACCGGCTTAAATTCACCTTGGGTGCCTTTTACCTTAAGGAGAAAGGTGAGGACATCGAACCATTACGATTCGGCTTTGCTAATTTCTTCAGCGGTGGCAAAATTAACAATGACAGCTACGCCGCTTATCTTCAGGCAACGTTCGACGTTACAGATCGCCTGTCAATAACTCCCGGTATTCGCTACACAGATGAGACCAAACGCTTCGATCCTTCGGCGCAGGTCATTACGCGTGATTATACGCAAGGCGTACTTCCGCCATATCCTGATGGCGTATTTATACAGTATAGTCGCTGCATTGTCGGACAGGCGGTACCGCAGCTTCTGCCAAATGGGTTCCCTGACCCGGCGTGTGTGCCTGCGGCGGTCAATCCCGGCGGCAACCATACCATGCCTGCCGTCGAGGTTAATGCAAAGGCGAAGGAATGGACACCGTCGGTCGCGGCGAACTACCAGTTCACGGATGACATCATGGGGTATGCCTCCTACTCGAAGGGCTTTAAAAATGGTGGCTTCAGCCAGCGCATCTTCCCGGCCGAACAAGTCACGCCCTCGTTTACACCGGAATTCGTGACATCGTATGAAATCGGCCTTAAAACCGAACTGTTCGATCGGCGCCTTCGCTTGAACCTGGCGTTGTTTCAATCGGATTACTCCGACATCCAGATCGTCGTGAACGAGGGGATCGCGCCGAAGGTACGCAACGCCGGCAAGGGACGGATCAAAGGCTTCGAGGTCGAAGGACAGGCAGCTCCAACCGATTGGCTGCGGATTGATTATGGCCTAGGTTATCTCGACGCCAAATATCGCACAGTTGATCCGTCAGCGTTTCCCGTCAATTTGGGTTCGAAATTCGCCTTCGTGCCCGAGTGGACGACGACGGTGGCAGCCAACATTACCGCATTCGACAACGACAATGGTAAGCTGTCAATCCGAGGTGATTGGTACTATCAAAGCGGCACCTTCAAGGATGCAGTCAACAGCCCGCAGCTGTACCAATCAGGCTACAGCGTCTTTGGTGCGAACGCATCTTACGCGCTGCCGGGGGAACATTTCACCGTAACTGCTGGTGTAACCAATTTGGCTGACAAGCGCTACATCCAAGGCGGATATGTCGATTTGGACGTTGGCGGTGCGGCAGGCGCCACTTATTCCCGACCACGCGAATGGTTCCTCAAAGTAGGCTACAAGTATTGATCATTGGGGCCAGGGGCGGTGACACACGCCGTCCCTGGTACTTGGCAACATGAAGGCGGCAGAACAATGACGATCGCAGTTCTCTTCACTGACTGTCTAAAACAATCGGTTTTGGCTGCGACCCACCCATGAAACGTATTGTCGTCGCCATAACCGGAGCGACAGGTGCGATATATGGGCAGCGTCTATTATCAATGCTGAGAGATCATGGAGGCTGGGAAACCCATCTCATCATGTCGCAAGCCGCCTTGCTTAACATCCGCGAGGAACTTGTTAACGGTCGTCAGCAGATCGAGGATGCCGCCGATGTTCTTCACAGCATTCGCAATGTTGGCGCAAGCATCGCGAGCGGTTCTTTCCTGTGCGAGGGTATGGTGATCGCTCCATGTTCGATGAGGACGCTCGCCGCGGTTGCCAACGGGCTATCCGACAATTTGATCACACGCGCAGCTGACGTCATGCTCAAGGAAAGGCGCAAATTGGTGATGATGACGCGTGAAACACCGCTAAACCTCGCACACCTGCGCAACATGATCGCATGCACTGAAATGGGAGCGGTGATTTTTCCTCCGGTTCCTGCATTTTATAGCCGCCCCATCGACCTGTGCGACATCGTCGATCATAGCTGTATGCGGGTGCTCGATCAGTTTGGCGTACATGGTAACATACAGGATCGCTGGCAGGGCCTTACCGGCGAACGCGCCGAAACTTCGACCCCACTCCAACCCGAAAGGCAGTGATGATGGATTGGATGATCAGACGTAGGGATGTGTTAGGGGCCTGCGCGGCCGGAGC
This sequence comes from Sphingobium sp. Z007, assembly GCF_900013425.1. Taxonomy (GTDB): domain Bacteria; phylum Pseudomonadota; class Alphaproteobacteria; order Sphingomonadales; family Sphingomonadaceae; genus Sphingobium. Next base: position 896,114 of record NZ_FBXK01000001.1, on the reverse strand, counting down.
TGCAGCAACAGGCTTGGGAAGCTTTCTTCTTAGAATGCCAAGAGCGCACTATGGCGTCACGTTGGTTGAGGAAAGCGCCGTCCCCGAAAGCCGCCAGTTCGCCTCCGCGTGGGCTGTTGGCGGATCAGTAGATAAAGTAATCCGTATCGACCGCTCGCTCAACGGGTTGCTCGAAGAGCTCGAAGCGCCAGTAGGCATGATTGTTGGGCTAACCTCTGACCCCGCCGCGATGATCGCCGGCATGGTGTTGAGCCATCGTGGCGCTTATTCGCGTCTTCTTTGGCAACATCATTATACAGACAGTAGGTGGGTTCATCGGACCGTGGGCGAAGCTCGCCTCCTCGAGGCCGCAGCGCACGACTGGCCAGTGGCGGTCGCGCAAAAGTTGCGTGACGCCGTTGATGGCAGATCTGAGCCATCGGCGAACATCTGCACATCAGCCGAGTGCTCGCTGCCCGACAGCAGCCCGGGTATGCTGACTTCGTGGGTTTATGAATTGGAAGGACACCGGTCATGAGCCCTATTCTTCCCCAGGGAATTGCACCTGCCGACTTCGAAAAGGCGCTTGACGAGCTCGTCGGGGTGGTAGGCAAAGCGTGGGTGTTCATTGATGAACAACCTCTTTCGAGTTATCGCGACGCTTATTCGCCACTAGCCGATGATGCCATGCTGCCGTCCGCAGCGGTTGCACCTGACGGGGTCGAACAGATTCAGAAGATCCTGGCGATCGCCAACGCATACAAAATCCCGCTCTGGACGATCGGCACCGGTCGAAATCTTGCCTATGGCGGCCCTGCCCCCCGCAAGTCCGGCTACGTCATCCTCGACCTGCGACGCATGAACAGAATTCTCGAAGTCAACGAAAAATACGGTTACGCTCTTGTCGAACCGGGTGTATCGTACATGCAGTTATACCGGCACCTGCGCGCAATTGGCAGTAAGTTGTGGGTTGATCCAGCTGCACCGGCATGGGGCGGCGTGATGGGCAACGCGCTGGAGCATGGGGCAGGCTATACGCCTTATGGCGACCATTTCATCATGCAGTGCGGCATGGAAGTGGTGCTCGCTGACGGCGACGTGATACGGACCGGCCAGGGGGCTCTTGCAGGCTCGAAACATTGGCAGGCGACCAAGCACGCCTCTGGGCCTCAGTTCGACGGCATGTTCACCCAATCAAACTTCGGCGTAGTTACCAAAATGGGCATCTGGCTGATGCCTGAACCCCCCGGCTACAAACCTTTCATGATAACTTACCAGCGGGAAGAGGACCTCGAGGCTATCTTCGAGATCACGCGCCCGCTCAAGGTTAATCAGATAATCCCCAACGCCGCTGTCGCAGTTGATCTTTTGTGGGAAGCGTCTGCCAAGACGACGCGTCGTCATTACTTCGATGGCAAGGGCCCCCTGCCACCTTCAATCCGCACTCGGATCGCCTCGGACCTGCATTTGGGGATGTGGAATTACTATGGGGCGCTGTATGGACCACTTCCTGTGATCGCGAACAACTGGAAGATCGTCGAGGACGCGCTGATGAGCATCCCGGGGGCCAAATTGTATCTCAACCGTGAGAACGACCCGGCCTGGGACTACCGCGTGCGACTGATGCGCGGGGAGCCAAATATGACTGAATTTAGCATCATGAACTGGGTTGGTGGCGGCGGGCATATTAACTTCTCACCGATATCCGCGCCAAGTGGCTCGGAAGCTCTTGCGCAATATAATCTCATCAAGCGGCGCTGCCATGACCATGGGTTCGATTATATCGGCGAGTTTCTCGTCGGTTGGCGCGACATGCATCACATCCTGATGATCATGTACGACCGGGCTGATGAGGCTATGCGCAAAGGTGCCTACGATCTGTTTGGTTTGCTGGTCAATGAGGCGGCGGAAGGCGGCTTTGGAGAGTACCGCACCCACCTCGCTTTCATGGATCAGATCGCCAAGACCTATAAGCATAATGACGGCGCGCTGTGGGACGTTCACCATCGCATCAAGGATGTAATGGACCCAAATGGCATCCTCTCACCGGGCAAGCAGGGCATCTGGCCCAAAGCGATGCGCGCGCTGTCATGATCGAAGCCGCGGGTTCCGCGCCCAAATCAAGGATCGAAGAGCAATGAAGAATTTGGACCACTGGATCGGCGGAGCCCCGGTAGCGCCGGGTGGCAACGCCTACTTCAACGATCTCAACCCGATCGACGACAGTGTATATGCAAGAGTAGCGGCTGGCACTGTCGACGATGTCGATCGCGCGGTACAGGCAGGAACTGTTGCATTTCGCCTCCACCGTGATCTGCCGGCCGCAGTTCGCGAAGGCTGGATGGTCAAGGCAGCAGAGATACTGGAAAGGGATATCGCCAAGTTCCAGGACGTATTGATCGACGAGGTCGGCTCGCCTGTCGCCAAGGCAGGGTTTGAGACCCGATTTGGTATCGGTTTTTTGCGCGCAGCCGCAGGCGTTCCTCGCCGCGTCCGAGGCGAAACAATCCCGTCCGACACCCCAGGTCGTTTCAGCATGAGCTTGCGCCTGCCCGTGGGCGTCGTGGCAGGCATAACCCCGTTCAACGTGCCTCTCATCAAGGGTATAAAGCAGTCGGCCATGGCGCTGGCGACCGGCAACGCTTTTGTACTGCTTCCTTCGGAAGCTGCGCCGCGCCTTGCCGATCTACTCGCCGGGCTGTGGCGTGAGGCGGGCGTACCCGATGGCTTGTTCAACATCGTCTACGGAAATGGCGCGGAGATCGGAGATGCTCTTACCGGCCACGCCAATGTTGCCGCGATAACATTCACCGGTTCGTCCCGCGTGGGCAAGCACATTGCCGAAATCGCAGCGAGGAACCTTAAGAAATATACGCTTGAACTGGGTGGCAAGAGCCCCCTGATCGTCTGTGCCGACGCCGATCTGGACAAAGCTGTTAGCGCAGCGCTGTTCAGTATTTTTATGTATCAAGGTCAGGTATGTATGGGCGCTTCTCGTATTTACGTTGAACGCCCCGTATTCGAAGCTTTTGCCAAAGCCTTCGCCGCCGCAGCCACTGGCGCCAGAACGGGCGACCTTCGCGATCCAACCACCATGTTAGGGCCGATCATTTCCAGCCGCCAGCGTGATCGTGTGCGCAGCCATGTCGATGATGCCCGCGCCAAGGGCGCTGAAGTGCTCGCCGGCGGTGAATGGAATGGCAACTGCTGCGCTGCCACGGTGCTCAGCGGCGTTACTGCTGATATGACCGTGTTTGCAGAAGAAACCTTTGGGCCTGTAACGTCGCTCTATCCGTTCGATACGCTCGAAGAAGCGATCAAACTGGCCAACGAGACCGACTATGGCCTCTCTGCCGCGATATTCACGCGCGACCTCGACAAAGCCTTGCGCTTTGCCAGGGAAGCCGAGAGCGGAATGGTGCACATCAACGCCCCAACCCTGTACGATGAACCGCATGTTCCATTCGGGGGAACCAAAGCTTCCGGGTTCGGACGGGAAGGAACCGAAGCAGATCTTGAGATCATGACCGAATGGAAATGGGTAACAATCCAATCTGCAACGGCTATTGCCAGCAGCCACTGAACGGCAGCGGAAGGAACGGGACATGAACGATTTGGCCGATAGGGCGCGCGGCATTTCCTCTTTGCGCGATTTTCTGGAACTGCTTAAAGATGCAGGCCAAGCGATCACCTGGAGTGATCGGGTGATGCCGGAACCAGACCTGCGAAACATCGCTGTTGCAGCTTCGCGCGATGCCAGCGGCGCGCCTGCCATCATATTCGACAACATTGCGGGCTATCCTGGCAAGCGGACCGTGGTCGGCGTACACGGTTCGTGGGACAATATCGCGCTACTTTTAGGGCGTCCGAAAGGCACGACGATACGCGAACTCTTTTTTGAGATAGCCGGTCGGTGGGGCGACGCCGAGGCGCAGATCAGCTTTGTTCCGGAGGAGCAAGCTCCGGTCCACGAGTGTCGGGTAGAAAGCGGAATTAATCTCTATGATATTCTGCCAGTATACCGTATCAATGAATATGATGGCGGCTTTTACCTCGGAAAGGCATCAGTCGCATCGCGCGATCCGGAAGATCCCGACAATTTTGGCAAACAGAATGTCGGCATCTACCGGCTGCAGCTGCAAGGCCCGGATTGCTTCAGCCTAATGACCATTCCGTCGCACGACATGGGTCGGCAGATCATGGCCGCTGAACGTACCGGTCTGCCGCTCAAAATTGCGGTAATGCTCGGTAATCACCCGGGGCTTGCCGTCTTCGCAGCCACTCCCATAGGTTATGAGGAATCCGAATACTCCTACGCATCCGCGATGATGGGTGCGCCGATCAGACTGACCAAGTCGGGAAACGGTGTCGATATTCTCGCGGACAGCGAAATCGTTATAGAAGCTGAAATGCAATTGGGCGAACGAGTCTTGGAAGGACCATTCGGCGAATTCCCTGGCTCCTATAGCGGCGTCCGGAAGGCGCCACTCTTCAAAGTCACCGCTGTCTCACATCGTCGAGACCCGATCTTCGAAAATATCTACATCGGTCGTGGATGGACCGAACATGATACGCTCATCGGGCTGCACACGTCGGCGCCGATTTACGCACAGTTGCGCAAGGACTTTCCAGAAGTAACCGCAGTCAATGCGCTCTACCAACATGGGTTGACAGGAATTATTTCTGTCAAGAACCGGATGGCTGGTTTTGCCAAGACCGTTGCCCTACGCGCGCTGAGCACCCCTCACGGTGTGATGTACCTCAAGAATCTGATCATGGTCGATGCCGATGTAGATCCCTTTGACCTAAATCAGGTCATGTGGGCGCTTTCAACCCGCACCCGCGCCGACGATATCATCGTGCTGCCGAACATGCCGGCCGTGCCGATCGATCCGTCGGCGGTCGTTCCGGGCAAGGGCCATCGCCTGATCATCGACGCGACAAGCTATCTGCGTCCCGACCCCATTGGCGAAGCGCATCTTGTCAACCCGCCAACCGGCCTGGAAATCGATGCCCTGAGCAAAGCCATCCGGGTACTTCAGCAAGGAGTTGCACAATGAGCGATATGCTGTGTCCACGCTGTTCGAGAGCTAACGCGATAGTAGACTATCAAGGGCGGCAGGACGACACCGTCGTTTGGACGATCTTTCGCTGTATTACATGCTGTTTCTCATGGCGCGACAGCGAGCCCGCTAGCACCATTGGGGTTGGTGCGCGTTCGGCGGACTTCGCTGTCGATGCGGCAAATCTAGATCGCTATCCCAAGATTCTTCAGCAAGTTGGCAAGTGAGGAAGACACGATGACAGATCAAGCCCGCCAGAAGGCTGCGCTTGCAGCGCTCGAAGCCGTCTTGGGTACCGCAGCGGTAGAACGATCTGCAAAAATACTGTCTCGTTACGCTACAGCGCTTGCGACTCCAATCGGTGTCGTGATGCCTAGCGATGTGGGACAGCTGACGGCGGCACTTGCCACAGCAAAAAAGGCCGGTGCTGTGCTGCAGCCCGTCTGTAATGGTGCGCACGGACTTGAAAAAGTTGGCCTGGATCAGGTCATAGTGCTTGATTTGCAGCGCATGAACCGAGTCCTCGAGGTGAATGAGTCACTGGCGTATTGCCTGGTGGAACCCGGCGTCACCTTTCGCGAGCTTGACGCCTATATCAAAGGCAAGGGAATTAAGCTGTGGATCGATTTTACCGGCAATCCCGACGCGAGCGTGGCTGCCAGCTTCGTTAGCCGTAGCGCAGGGTACACGCCCTATTCTGATCATTTCCTGATGCAGTGCGGACTCGAGGTCATGCTTGCCGATGGCAAGATGGTTCGCACCGGCATGGGTGCCATGCCCAAGAGCACCTGCTGGCAGCTGTTCAAGTTCGGCTACGGCCCTTGGATTGACGGGCTGTTCACGCAATCTGATTTTGCCGTGCCGACCAAGGTTGGGACCTGGTTGATGCCAGTACCGCCAGCTTCCAAGACATTCATGGTCACTGTCTCCGACGAGGAAGGGCTTGCGCCGATGTTTGACGTGCTCGGACCGCTCAAGCTCAACATGGTCGTCGCCAATGGCGTAGCCGTAGGTAATGCCTTGCATGAAGCCGCTTTGCTCGGCAGAAAGCGTCGCGACTTTGCCGGTCAAGGTCCCATGGCGGCAAGCGCCGTCAAGGCGGCCGGCCAGTTGATGGGGCTAGGATACTGGAACCTCTATGGCGCGCTTTACGGTTTGCCGGACAACGTTTCGCTTCTGTGGGATAGCGTAAAGAGTGCCTTTGGTTCAGTTCCTGGAGCGAAAGTCATTGCAAACGGAGAGGGTGTCGATCCCAGGCTTTGGTCATGGAGGATGGGCACGATGACCGGTGCTGTGGCAAGCCCACCGACGCAGGTCGCGGGATGGAGCGGCGGCCAAGCGCTCACAGTGAATCCGGTGAGCCCGGTCGATGGGGAAGAAGTGATGCGGCTCTACGCGCTTTCACGTGACGCCTGCGCGCAACACGGTTTCGACCTCCTCAGCGAAACTGTTGCCATCTGGCGGTCCGCCAATCACCGCCAGTTTCTACCTTCCGCTGGCGGGGACAAAAATAGTGTTGAGCGCAGTCGCCAATGTGCCGAAGCTTTAATTGCGATGCAGGCGACCGCCGGGTTTGGTCAAGTGTTCACCGAACCGGGTCTGCGTGCAACCGTCGACAAGACGTTCGCTGAGGGTGGACTATCGATACTGCACGATAAGGTTAAGAAGGCTCTCGACCCCACGGGGCTATTTGCATCCGCCTGATTTGGAGGGCGATCAATCGAGTTGGAGGCATAATGAAAATAGTCTTTGCCATGTCGCTTCTAGTTACGCTGAGCGGCTGCATCGCCGAAGCGAAAGATCAGAAGGCTGACGGCGCGGAAAACTATGCGTTGATGTGCGCCGGATGCCACGATCCTGGCCCAGGACACCCGGCAACCATGTTACTTCAGCAAGCAGGGCGACCAGTGCCAGCACTGATCGGTCGGAAAGATCTTGAGCTTGAATATTTGCGCGCGGTTGTGCGGCAGGGATTAATCGAGATGCCGCCATTTCGTCCAACGGAATTAAGCGAAGCGGAAATTGATGAAATTTATGCTCACATCATGCGCGGAAAGCCCTCAAAACCAGCCACTGCGATTCAGACAACGAAAGAGCCGTAAGAGAGAGAGATTCTATGCAGGACCATAGTTTTCCCAAAGTCGGTAGCTCTAACGGGTGCAGAGCTGTCGATCCTCATCTGGTGCGGCAGATGCAAGCGATGGTAACCCATCTCACCGATGAGGCGCTCAACGCGCAGTTCGGCATAAGTTACAATACGTGGCGTAAGCTGATAGCTGGAAAGCCGGTGCGTGCATCGCTCCTCGCTCGGTTGGAGGCGCGCCTAGCGTCGCTCGGAGCAAAAATTGTGCGAGAGAGCACGTGATATGGAACATAAAAGTTAAGTCTCGGGATTTATCGGATTTATCGAACCAAGCATTACAGTTAGCACTAGTAGGTGAACTGCGCATTGCCTCACCTGATTTGCTTCTCATGACCATGCCGTTGCCTCATCTCAACAGGAATCCCAGATTACCCTTCTGCGACCGGGCTAGCCCTGCCAGCCGAGCGCCCTGCTTGCGCCTTGCGCTGCCTCGATAATTTTTGCCATCTTGGCCTCGCTGAAAACCGCTTTATGTTGAGAGCGGGCTAGGACACTTACCGTCGCAACCAAGCGATTTTGCGAGTCTAGGATCGGCGCTGACACGGCTGATAGTCCCGGCACGAAAGTTCCGAAAGTACGCGCGAAACCAAGTTGCCTCGCCTCGTCAATCAGGGCCTCAAGCCTGAGGTCATCAACAATAATGCCTTCCGCCCGTTCCAGTTTGACCCGTTCCCAAGTCTGTGCTCGGGGACAATACGCCAAGAAGAGGATGCCGGTCGATGACGTCTGCAACGGAAGGACTGACCCCGTGTGCAGCGATGTAGACAGCGGCATTCCTCCATCGACCCACCGAATGACCGTCGGACCGTAGTCGCCCCAAACGCAGAGCAAGCCCGTGGCCTTCAATTCTGCCAGCAGATTTTCCAAATGCATGTTAGCTATCCGTACGGTGTCCAGTCGGGCCATCGCCGCCAAGCCCAGACGTACTGCGAAGCTCCCTAGCGAATATCGTCCGCTCTTTTGGTCCTGCTCGACCACTTCGGTATTGACAAAAGACAGCAAATAACGATGAGCTTGGCTACGAGATAGGCCGGAATTCTCAGCGACTTCTCGGAGATACGCCCCCTCCCCCTTCTTCATCAAAGCCAGGAGGACTCTTACTCCAATTTCAACCGATTGAATCGACTTTCTCGGACTATCATTGTCTTCGAATTTATCTTCAGTCGAATCTATTACTTTTTTTTGGTGGTCCATGATAATCCGATTTGAGTTATGTAGCGATCTGAACATCATCTGACATGGCTCCAGCATACCCAAGCTGGAATTACAGCAGGGCCGTATTATTGCGCATGATCGCGGGTGAAGCAACACGCATACTCATCCGCTCGGTCCCCGCTTGGTCAACGAGTTGAAAGACCAGTCTTATGAGACCTGTGCGCGGGTGGGTGTAGAAGACTGAAAAGCCATCGGTTTTGGTCTTTAGTGCGGGTTGCGCCGCTTCGCGACCATTCAGGCGACAGGCTGTAGTTTCCATTATGAGTTTGTCGCAACGGATGTTATCTGAATTGCGCTAAGCGAGTACAGATAGCGAAACATGTGCTTGCATCAAGTGGCCCCGCTCGTCCGTGCCAGGTTGAGCGGTCGCCGTTTAGCTGGCATCGCGGCCGCGCGATCCCATAGGAAGTCGCCTGAGAAGGCGATATGCCCCCAGCCAACGGGCGAGGTGTGCGCCAACAGTTCGTCCGACACGTCTTCGCCGATCGTGCGAAGAGGCGCGACCGCATCCGCGATGTAGGTCGAGTTCCAATAGACAATCGCGGCAATGATGAGATTAAGGCCCGAGGCGCGGAATTGCTGGGCCTCGTGGGAGCGATCGGCGATGCGGCCCTGTTTGAAAGTGCAGATTGCCTGCGTGAGGAAGTGGCGCTGTTCGGACTTGTTGAGGCCGGCCTGACAGCGTCGGCGCAATGCGGGGCTTTCCAGCCAATCGAGCATGAAGATCGTGCGCTCGACGCGGCCGATCTCACGGAGTGCGAGGTCGAGCTGGTTCTGGCGCTCATAGGCGGCGAGTTTGCGCAGCATTGCCAAGGGCAGGACGGCACCCGCTTTCATCGAGGCGACGAGACGGACGATTTCGTCCCAATGCTGGCGGATGACATCGACCTTCACCCGGTTACCCATTAGTGGTTTCAGCAAGGGATACTGTCCAGGGGCATCGACGCACGCCATCCGGCGATCGGGAAAGTCACGCAGGCGCGGGCAGAAGCGGAATCCGAGCATCCGACACAGTGCGAAAACGTGATCGGTCGCGCCACCGGTGTCGGTGTAATGCGTGTCGATCCCCAGCCCGGTGCTATGGTGAAGCAGGCCGTCGAGTACATAGGGTGCCTCGTGTGTTGCGGCCGAGATGACAGTGACATGATAGGGGCCGTGCTGATCGGAGACGTGCGTGTAAAAGGAAAAGCCCGGATCGACGCCGTATTTGGCGTTGAAGTCCCCGGCGCCGCTGCCGCGCTTACCCGAGCGGAAGAACTGGCCGTCCGATGAGGACGTCGTGCCCTGACCCCATACCGCCGCGATCGGCAGCGCGTGATGGGCATCGATGATCCGTGCCAGCGCGGCTTTGTAGTTGTCGGGTGCGATATAGGCCGATCTTGTCCAGACGAGTTGGTCAGGAGTAACACCCTGAAGCGCCCCGGGTTTTCAGGAGGCAGTTTTCATTTGGCTATGCAGCCATATCGAGGTTCTCGAGGGCTGCATAGTAATTGTCTTCGGCCTCAGCGGGCGGGATGTGCCCGATAGGGCCGAAGAGCCGGTGATTATTGTACCAATCGACCCAGCGCAGCGTTGCCATTTCCACGGCCGAAACGCTTGGCCATGATCGCTGCCGCCAGATGACCTCGGCCTTGTAAAGGCCGTTGATCGTCTCGGCTAAGGCGTTGTCGTAGGAATCACCGACGCTACCGACCGAGGGGACGAGTTTGGCCTCGGCCAAGCGCTGGGTATAGTTCATCGCAAGATATTGAACTCCCCTATCGCTATGGTGGATCAGTCCATCATCGGGATCTGGCCTGCGGGCATGAATCGCCTGCTCCAGGGCATCCAGAACGAAGCTGGCAGTGGCTGACGTGCTGACCTTCCATCCGACAATCCGCCGGGCAAAAGCATCAATCACGAAGGCGACATAGACGAAGCCTGCCCAAGTATGCACGTAGGTGAAATCGACGACCCACAGGGCGTTTGGCCGGCTGACGCGAAATGCCCGATTGACCTTGTCCAGCGGACACGGCGCCTTCGGGTTGCTGATGGTGGTGATCGTCTTCTTCCCACGACGGACGCCTGCCAGCCCCATGGCGCGCATTAATCGTTCCACCGTGCATTTCGCCACCATGATGCCTTCACGCCGCATCTGGTGCCAGACCTTGCGTGCGCCATAGAGACCGAAGCTGGCCTCATGGACCCGCTTGATCTGCTCCCTGATCTCGTCATCACGCTGCGCACGTGCTGGACGCCTGCCGGGATCGGCACGACGCGCGGCGTGTTCATGGTAGGAGGATGGGGCGATTGCCAGTTCCCGGCAGATCGGCTCGATACCCAAATCCTCGCGATGGACGTCGATGAACGCCATCATCATCTCCCGGGGCGGTCGAGCTCCGCCATCGCAAAATACGCAGATGCCTTGCGCAAAATCTCGTTGGCCCGGCGTAGTTCCTTCACTTCGCGCTCCAGCAACCTCAGGCGTTCTGGACTTGTAACGGATTTGCGCCGGTCACCTATCTCATTATGCCACCCTGGCTTCGAATGCGAGCGGGCTGATGCCGCCCAGATATGAATGGCGGCGACGGGTGTTGTAGAATCCATTGATGTACTGGAAGATGGCAGCTTCCGCCTGACGCCGCGTTGGCCAGCTCTGCCGCCAGATGAGTTCCGCCTTCAGGGATTTGAAGAAGGTCTCGACGGAGGCATTGTCGTAACAATTTCCCTTGCCGCTCATCGATGGACGCAGGCCATAGGCCTGCAGCTTTTTCTGATAGTCGTAAGAACAATATTGGCTGCCGCGATCCGAATGAAAAAGGCAGCCTTCTGGAGGCTGGCGCAGGCGCACCGCCATATCCAGCGCCCTGATCGCCAGATCCTTCTTCATCCTGTCGCTGACTGCCCAGCCAACGACGCGACGGCTATGCAGGTCGAGAATGACGGCAAGATAGAGCCAGCCCTCCGACGTCCAGATATAGGTGATGTCGCCTGCCCATTTACGGTTGGGCGCATCGGCGGCGAAGTCGCCGTCCAGCCAGTTCGCTGCGACCCCCAGGCGATGATGGCTGTCCGTTGTCACCTTGTGCCTGCGGGTGCGGACAGGCTTGATCCCGTTGATCTTCATCAGCCGACCGACCCGGCGCTCGCCAACGGCGAGGCCGACCTCCTTGAGTTCCATTGTCATCCTCGGACGACCATAGCTGCCAAGGCTGAGGCGATACTGTTCCCGGATATGTGCCAGCACTTTCATATCCGTGCGCGCACGTTGGCTGATCGGTCTCGAGCGCCAGGATCGATAGCCGCGCTCACTGACAAGCATGACACGGCAGAGCAGTTCAACGGGCCACCGGTGCCGCCAGCTATGCACAAAAGCAAACTTCACGGCCTTTGGCTCGCGAAGAACTGCGTGGCCTTCCTAAGAAACAGCCATATCAGGCTCCGCAGGCATTTCATGCAGGATGAAGCCGAAGGCCTTGGCACGGCGCTGCAGATTTCCGATCACCCGGCTGCGGTAGCGTTCCTCATATTGTGAGGCGCCGGGATCATGATAGGCCATGCCGTGGCGCAGGCTGTTATAGAACAGCACCGCGATTTTGCGTGCGGTCGCGGTCACTGCCTTGGCTTTTCCAGCGCGTGCCGACAATCGACGGTAGAACGCCCCAAGTGCGGTGTCGCTTCGGCCAATGGTGGTTGCTGCCAGGCGTAGAAGTGCAGCTGCGCGGCTTGAGGAGCGTCGGGTTTTGGACGACAGCAATTTACCGCCGGATATCTTGTTGCCCGGCGCCAGGCACAGCCAGGAGGTAAAATGCTTTGAACTGGGCCATGCGGCAAGATCGGTCCCGCACTCGCCAACCAGCTTGAGCGCGAGCGACGGGCCGATTCCGTGGATCTGCGTCAGGTCTACTCCCAGCACGCGATAGAGTGCAGACCGGACCTCGAAGTCAGGCGTGTTCACCTGCCGCCTTTTGGTTCGGACTTTTGGGAGCTGGCGAACATCATGTCCCTCGTCGATTTCGAGCGCCTGGAGCGCGACCTCAAGCTTTCGATCACATTCGAGAACTTTGGTTTGGTAGAAGTCGAATAGGGCCAGGGATTGGCCAAGGGCGAAGATATGCTCGTCCCGCCAGTTCCCCGATAATGCCGCACAAATGGTCTCAATAGTCGCATGACAGCGGACGTCGCGCATTTGCGCCAGCGTGTTGGGCGTACGTTCCCCGCTCACAATGGCCCTGATGATCCGCATGCCCGTCACGCCGGTGATGTCGGAGACGACATGATGGAGTTGCACATTCATTTCCATCAGCGCCTTCTGCATGTGCTGAATATGTGAGGCGGCATATTCGATCAGCCGCTCGCGCTGCCGCAGATAGGCACGCATGGTCGCCACGCCCGCCTCGGGACGGAAACTCCCCCGCAGCAGCCCGTAGCTGTGCAGGCGTTGCAACCATGCAGCGTCGCTGACGTCGGTTTTGCGACCCGGTACATTCTTGGCATATCGCGCATTGACCAGGATCACTTCAAAGCCGTGTCCTTCAAGCACTTCATAGGCCGGAATCCAGTAAACACCGGTCGATTCCATCGCGACAGTCGTGACGCCATACGTCTTGAACCAGCGGGCCATATCATGGAGATCGCCGGTGAATGTGCCAAACGCTCGTACCGGATTATCATCGGCGTCCGGATTTATGGCCGCCATATGCATGGTCGACCCGATGTCGATGGCAGCGGCGCGTGGATTGACCATAGACAACGCGCCAGATTTTGATCGTTCCATTCCAAGTCCTCCTTCAAAACAGGAGGGTATGGGCGATGCTAAACGTCATCTTCCTAATCGGGATCGCCGCAAAACGGCGTCACCACTCTCAAGTACGCAAACACCCACGGGCCACGTTTTTTTACGGGGTATCATGCCTCCAATAAGCCATCGGCCGCGACCCTCCCGGCCGCACCATAGCACGACCCGTTTCTACCGCGCACAGGCGGGCTCAGCCGGCGACGGTTTTTTAATACTTCCCTCTCCTCCCGCAGTACACGGTTCTCAAGGCGAAGGCGTTCATTCTCACGCGCCAGATCTGCCTGCGGCGCTGAAACCAGATCACTGGGCCGATACTGTGATACCCACTTGCCCAGCGTCGACTTCCCTATCCCCAAATCCGATGCGACCCGGGCGCGGGGCAATCCGCTGGTCAGCGCAATCCGCACCGCCTCCTGCTTGAACTCTTCTGTGGGCTTGATCATCTCGTCGGTCTCCTGTTGCGAACTCTAATCGCTCAGGTGACCGGCGCAAATCCGTTACAAGTCCATTCCCGGTCATCCGCCGCCAGCGCCGCTGGCCCCGCTCGTCGGCTCGCCTCCTCGCGGCACCACCGGCGCAGCGTCTCCAGCGAGCAGCCGATCTTCGCCGCGATCGACTTCATCACTTCCCATTCCGAGCCGTACTCGGCCCGCTGCTCCACCACCATACGAACCGCCCGCTCGCGGACTTCAGGTGAAAATTTGTTGGTTGTCTTGCTCATAACGGATGCTCCTTCTCACAAGTTGGAGCCTCCTGGAAACCCGGGGCGCTTCACCTCGACGCCTTCTTGAGCGAGCACATCGCGGAATGCAGCATCGGCATCGCGGTCGGTGGGGAATAGATTGTCCCAGACCGTCGAGGTGCCGTGCTCGTTGACGACCTCGAGGGACCAACCGCGTTCGGTGGCGATCCGCACGATGTTGATGGTCAGCCGTACGCCCGCCTGTTCGATGGACCGGCAAAGAGAGGATTCAATGAGTTCGGGTTGCGGGCCAAATTCCATGCCGTGATGCTATGAGATCACGGCTCCAGCTTCAACGCTGTTGGTTTCCAATTCCATGGGAGTAGATCGCCAAGCCGATTAGCCGGATGACCGGCGATGCGGGCGAGGACGTCAGCGAGCCAAGCCTGGGGATCGACGTCGTTGAGGCGACAGCTCTGAATGAGTGAAAACATGATGGCGGCGCGCTGACCGCCGCGATCGGAGCCGCAAAATAGCCATGCTTTCCGCCCGAGTGGCACACAACGCAGCGCCCGTTCCGCTGCGTTGTTCGTGAGGCATACCCTCCCATCGATGAGGAAGCGGGTGAAGGCGTCCCAGCGCCGGAGCATATAGTTGATGGCCTTGGCGAGATCATGGTTACGCGACAGCTTGGCGAGTTGGGCGTTCAACCAGTCGTGCAGTTCGGCGATCAGCGGCGCGCTCAACTCCTGACGGGCGGCAAGCCGCTCCGCTGGTGTCTTGCCGTTGATACCGCGCTCAACGTCGAACAGGGCGTCCAGCTTCTGCACCGCCTCCAGCGCAATCGGATAGATGGGACTGGCTCGCTCGCCGCGGCTCTTCTTGCGCGCTGCGCCCTCGACGTCGGCGAGTTCGAAGAACTTCCTGCGTGCATGGGCAAAGCATCCTGCCTCCAGGATGAGACCAGGCTGGCGGTCTGGAGCGTACAGCTCGAAATAGCCCGCATAAGCATCTGCCTGCAGAATCCCGGACCAGGACGCGAGATGCGCCTGGGGATGTTCGCCGCGCCGGTCGCGCGAATAATAGAAAACGACCGCTGGCGGATCGGCGCCGCCAAACGGGCGGTCGTCCCGGACATAATCCCATAATCGACCGGTATCGGTCTTGCCCTTGGCCATGACCGGCACGGTAGTGTCGTCGCCATGTACGCGTTCGGCGGCAAAGACATGGGCCTCAATCAGCCGGAAGATCGGCATCAAGGCGAAGGAAGCCGCGCCGACCTGGTCAGCGAGCGTGGAAACGCTCAGCGGCACGCCTTCACGGGTGAAACGCTCGGCCTGGCGGTTGAGAGGCTGGTGCTGCCCATACTTCTCGAACAGCAGCATGGCGAGGAAGCTTGGACCCGCCCAGCCACGCGGCACGACATGGAATGGCGCGGGCGGCTGCGTGATCTTCTCGCAGTCACGGCAGGAGAACTTCTCGCGCACGGTCTGGATGATCTTCCAGGCGCGCGGGATCACCTCCAGCGTCTCGGTCACATCCTCGCCCAGCTTCGAGAGGCGCATGCCACCGCAGGACGGGCAAGAACAAGGCGCCGGGACGACGACGCGTTCACGGGGCAAGTGGTCGGGGAACGGCTTCCTGACCGGCCTCTTGCGTTCAAAGGCCGTGACGTTTGTTGCCTTTGCGGCGGCGGTCTCGGCGGCAAGATCATCTTCGGCGGCGTCAGCCTCCAGATCTTCGAGCTCAAACTCCATCTGCGCGAGCAGCCGGCGGGTGCGTTCGGCACTGGGGCCATACTGTTCACGCTTGAGCTTGGCGATCTGCAACTTGTAGTGGGAGATCAAGGCCTCGGTGGCGCTCTCCCGGGCACGGGCATTGGCCAGTTCAGCCTCGGCACTCGTGGCCCGCTGTTCGGCTTCATCTGCGCGCTGCGTGCTGAGCCGGACCAGCGCCTTGAGCGCTTCGATGTCGTCAGGCAGGGGCGAAACGGCGGCGTCCACAACCAGGATGGAATCATAGAAAGCCACCCGGTTGAAGCGGAAAATGCGGCCTTGATGAAGAAAAGCCGCGCTTATCCCGCGCTCTGCGGGCGCCAGCTATATTGCGGGTTCCGCCAGTCCACGCCGTCGAGCAAACAGGCCAGCTGTGAGCTCGTCAGCGAGACTACGCCGTCCTTCGCGGAGGGCCAAATAAACTTCCCCCGTTCCAACCGCTTCGAATAAAGCGACATCCCGAGACCGTCGTGCCAGATTATCTTCACCAGCGACCCGTTACGCCCGCGAAAGACTCAAAGATCGCCGGCAAATGGGTCTTGCGAAAAACTCTGCTGCACCATCGCCGCGAGGCTCTGCATGCCGCGACGCATATCGGTATGGCCCATTGCGATCCACACCCGTGCTCCTGCTGGGATCATCGCAAGGCCTTCAGCGCCGCCGACACCAATGCAGGTGATGCCGCAGCTGATACGTTCACGCGTCCCTTGGCGCCGAGATCGATGATGATCACCGGCATCCCCGCCTGTTGCCCGCCTTGCTGGGCGCCATCGTCTACCACCGCCTCGGCGAACTCGGTCAGGGCGGGCGGTTGTCGCAGCTTGCTGCGCCATGTGTAAATCCGCGCCGTGGAAATGTCGTGCCGCCGTGCCACAGCCAAAACGCTGGCCCCAGGCGCAAAGGCTTCTGCCAAAATCTGCAGTCGTTCCTCGTCGCTCCAACGCCGCCGCCGTTCCGGCCCGGTCATTACCGTTATCTGCCGCATCCACTGTTCTAAGCGTGCTATCGAGAGCGTTCTTAAGAGCAGGCCCCTACCTCACGACAAGGCGCGTCTCGCCGGATGGATACGCTCCAGGTCGCAGATGATCGTTCCGTAGCGCTGTCCGCGCCGCCACGCCCAATCGTCGATGCCCACGATCGTAGGGGCAACGAAACCCGGCACAGGCGCCGACCGGATCATCCGCAGCAATGTATCGCCGCTCACCGGCATCGCCAACCTATGGGCGAGGCGGGAGCCCGGCTCACCGCCCGCTACAAGAGCCATAGCGCGCTGGCTCTCTGCAAGCCGATCGGAGCGTTGCGCCCTCGAAGCGGCGACCCCGGGCAATCGCTCCGTGAATATCTGCACCCTGCAATCAGGCGTCCTGCAGCGAAAGCGCCGCGCCGTGAGGCGCATCGCCACAATCCGTCCATGCCAGGGCAAATCCGAGAGATGGCGCTGGTAATGGCTATGCACGCTGCTCGAGTGCCGTCCGCAACCGGGGCACGAGGAGGAACGCTGAACTGGCCTCACATCCAAATGGAGCCTCCCGTCCGCTGTTTCGTCGCGACTGACAATCGTCAAACCTGCAGGAACGGGAGAAACCGAAGACATCTGGACCACGAGCAAATACCATCGCTGACCGTAATCCCGACTCTATGCACTCACCCGATTCGCGTGTGAATCCCTCAACTTGCACCAAAGATGCGGAAGAACCCCAGATCGTCGCGCAACAGGCGAGTTGCACCTGCTGGCGCCGCCGCGCAAGTGCGGCATAGCCACTATAGCCGTCGACCTGCAGGATGCCCGCAAAGGTGCCGAGATGCGCCTCGGGCCGTTCCGCTTTGCGATCTGGGGCGTAGACATAGGCGACCATTGGCGGGTCGCCGCCACCCATGGTCGATCGTCACGGGCGTAGGCCCATAGCTGACCCGTCTTAGTTCGTCCGCGTCCCGGATCGAGCACCGGGGCAGTCGTCTCATCAGCGAACAGCCGCTCGGCTTGCCGCAACTCGGCAAGAATACGCTCTCGCAAAGGGCGCAGATACCATGCAGCCCGGCCGACCCAATCTGCCAGCGTCGAGCGGTCCAGGTGGATACCCCGCCGGGCGTAGATCTGGGCCTGTCGATAGAGCGGCAAATGGTCGGCATATTTAGCGACCAGCACCTGCGCGATCAGCGCTTCGGTCGGGATGCCGCCTTCAATGATGCGCGCCGGTGCCGGCGCCTGAACGACAGCGCTCTCGCAGGAACGGCCGCCGTAGCGCGGGCGGCTTGTGAACAGCACACGAAAAGTAATAGGAACGACGTCGAGCCGCTCGGCCACATCCTCGCCGATCTGGTGGAGAGTGCCGGCGCAGCAGGGACAGGCCTTATCGTCGATATCGATGACCTGCTCGATCCGTTCCAAATGCGCAGGCAGAGAGCCCCGGTTGGTTTTGCGGGGGCGATCGGCGCGTTGCCGCCCAGCCGGGGCTTCGCTGGCCGCGGGACTGTCAGGAATTTCGTGTGCGGCGAGGCGGTTGACCATCAGGCCGTCATGGCCCTGATGAAACGTTCGCCGAAGAGCACGGCAAATTGCGCCTTCGCCATGTTCCACTCACGCGGGGGCATTTTCCACTCTTTCTCCGATCGGTTCAAGATCAGATATAGCAGTTTGGTGGCAGCATCATCGTTGGGGAAATGCCCCCGGGCACGGACATACCACGCCTCAACCTCTATTATTCAGCCTATCGAGACTATTGTTCGATATCTTATTAGTAACGTTATGCTCGCCACTGTCAAAGCGATGAAAGCAGCAACTACAATTGGCGCATCACTCTGCGCGCCGATCATGCGAAAGAGCGACGCCGCCAGTAATGCTCCTAGCGTTTGGCCGATCAACCGTGACAAGGAAAGCATTGCAGAAGCCGCTCCAGCGCGAGAATGGGGTGCGGTAGCCAACATACTATGGTTGTTCGGGACTTGGAAAATCCCAAAACCCAAACCGCAAATGGCCACCGCTGCAATTATCAAGAACACTGAGCTGCCCGGATGTATAAACGAAAGGCAAATTGCTCCTCCCGCAAGTGAGATTAATCCCGAACTACACAACCCGGCCGACGAAAAGCGATTAACTAGGCGGCCGGCAACGAATGCGGCAATCATGATGCCGATCGGCAGCGGAACCATGAGCATGCCGATCAATTCAGGCCCGAAATGCAACCGTTGTTGTAGAACGAAAGGAAATGATAGTGTTATCAGTATCATAACTGCATAAGCTGAAGCGGACATGCCATATGCTAAACGAAGAGAGCCCATCTTCAGCAAATCCAGTGGTACCATCGACTCATGGCTGATAGAAGTACGCTTCCGGAGGAAAAATATAGCAGAAACCGCAACGCCGACTTTAATGAATGTCCATTCTGAGGAGGAGTTTTGGGCCAAATCACTGAGAATAGAAAAACCTGCAGCGAAACCCAGACAGCACATTAGTGCCGAAATCGTGTCAAAAGAGCGTTTCGCAGACGCCGTGGAAGGGAGAGCCCACCATCCGAGCGCTAGCGCAACCAGACCAAACGGAAGGCCCACGGCAAACACCGCATGCCAATTTGCAAACGAGAGGACCACTGCGCATGCCGCTGGCCCCGATGCAGAGGCGAAGGAAACGGCAATGGTATTGTAGCCAATTCCACGCGGGACGAGTTCGGGAGGATAAATTGACCGGACCAAAGCTCCGCTGGTTACCATTACCGCGGCCGCACCAATTCCCTGCACAAAACGCGCGACAGCGAGCATAGTCAGGCTACCAGCGAAGATACTGCCAGAGGCGGCGATCATGAAAAGCAAAATGCCTGACAGATAGACTTTCTTGTAGCCGAGTATATCGCTCACCTTTGCCATCGGCAAAAGGGCCATTACGATTGCTATCTGATAGGCGTTGATCACCCACACCGACTTCGCGGCGGTCAGTTGAAGCCCTTTGGAGATGAAGGGCAGTGCAACACTAGCGATCGATGCGTCAATAATGGTTAGAATTATCGCACACCAGATCGAGAGAGCCGCCCAATATCGCCGGGCATCTCGAAGTCCGTTTCCAACTGGAGAGGTGTCTGAACAGTTTGACCAGACGCTGGTGCCCCGTTTATCGATCGAATTCATCCGTCTGCTACTTTGTGACTTGTAATCATCCTGATTCATTTTAAACTTTACCAAGTCTTCAATTGAAAGCCGCATTGCGTAAACAGATAGGACTAAACAACTTGGTCGTAACCCGAGATCGGCACGGTGTATTTCGACCGACTAACCGCCTTTAATTTTAGCTTCGGAACTGACTGAAGGCATGTTACGAAATCCAATCAATTAAGGTCATCGCGCGTACGTCAAAAGTTTACCAGGCACCCGCATAAAAGCGCATAGGACGATATGCAGTTGGCACTGAGGCAGTCACATAAACACAATACCCCTCTCTAGACGACCGCAGACCACATTTAACGAGATATAGACTAATTCTCGAAACAGGCCAATGACGGAGTATGTTTTCACATCAATAGGTGCAAATATCCTAATGAGTTACATCAATAACTACAATCATCCCTGTAATGGATAGGCTGCCTTTGTAGTATATCTAAAATACGGTTAAATAATCAATCTCACCCGCTCTGATGCCAAGATCGATCAAACACGGCTGTATCGCCAAATCACATCTTGAGAATGGCCTTAATCGCATTACCTGTTTTTTCTGTGTCTTCGACAGCCTGATTAATCTGGTCAAAATCGTAGAACGTACATAGCCGCTCGAACGGAAAAAGGCCGGCCTCTCGCATGGCAATTAGTTGCGGAATAAAGACTTGGGGAGTGCTTGAGCCTTCGACCACCCCACGTAGCTTGCGACCGAAAAGCATGTTGTTCATATCAAGCGTGAATTCGGTGCCCAACGCCGCACCGCCGACGACGGCTGTTTCCCCCATCGTATGCGTACTGTCCACTGCGCTTCGCAGAACTTGAGGTATGGCAGTGGTATCGATCGCATAGTCCGCGCCGCCATTGGTTCGGGCAATAATCGCCTCTTGGGCATTGGTGGTCGTTGCATCGACAAGATCAGTCGCGCCTAGTTCACGAGCCAATTGAAGCCGCGTTGGATTGCGATCGACTGCAATAATCTTAAGGCAACCGGAAGCCTTAGCGGCCATCACAGCACTGAGCCCGACTGAGCCGACGCCAAAGATTGCGATCGACGAACCCGGGGCGGGCTGCAGGGCGTTTAGGACAGCGCCTGCACCGGTTTGAATTCCGCAACCCAATGGACCAAGCAACTCGATCTGGGCGGAGTCGGCGACCTTTACGCAGTTGTTTTCATTCGCGATTGAGTAGGTTGCGAACGAGGACTGACCGAAGAAGCATGCATTCAACTCTTCTCCATTGCGCCGGATCGGGGTCGTTCCGTCCAGCCTGCGCCCCATGAAATTGAGTGGAAAAAGGCTTGGGCAATAAGCCTGGTGACCTTTCATGCATGACGGGCAGGTTCCGCAATAGCTAAACGACAACACTACCTTGTCGCCAGCTTTAACTGTGGTGACGCCGCGCCCGACCTTTTCGACAATTCCTGATCCTTCATGGCCCAAGACGGCAGGAAGCGGCGTTGGATAGTATTGGTCTCGTACAGTCAGATCAGTGTGGCACATCCCGGCCGCAGCGATCTTGACAAGCACTTCGTTGTCGCGGGGTTCCTCGATGTCGATCGCATCAAGAACGAACTCACCCCCCTTGCGTTCGATGATCGCGGCATAAGCTTCCATATCGAGTCTCCCTCTCCAGCGCTCTGCGGCGCACGTTCAACAGAAAAAATACAGGTTCTTGTCTTGGGTAACCCTTGCATCGAGCAGTAGCTTACGTCGGAAGACCTTAAACCCGTCGTCAACGCGGCGCAGCTTGTCTTCGCGCCCGAGTGTATGCACAGTCATCTCAAGCTGGCGGCGATTCCGATAAACGAGCACGTTCGAATAGACGTCGAATTCTCCGTTCCCCGTGTCGAACGCTTCGATATTGCTGACGAAGTAACGGATTTTGGAAGGCGGATCCTCCATCCACACGGTACCCGTATAAAGTCGCTGAACGCGTTGATCAAGTTCGCCATAATCGTCATTATATATCGCGGCGTCGTCAGGCGTCGGGTCAGGACGACGGTCCCTAAGAAATCGCTGTTCGTAGATCGGCATCCAGTAATGGATGTCCTCGGCTACCATATTATTCAACCACTCGCGATATTGTCCGGTCTGCCATAATCGAACTTCGGCGCGGTAGTGCATATCTATGGCGTACTGGACGTCTAATCCCGCCAGAACTCGTTCAACCGACATAAACACTCCGGTTTCGGTAAGTTATGAAAAAGCTTTAGGGCTCGTGACCGACTACTCGGCCGCGTCGAGCTTTGCCGTCCAGTAGTCGCGATTGAGGAAAACTGAGTCCCATACGCTGTCGTTCGCTTTCACGGCATCCCAATTGGGTGCATCCAGCAATTCCTTCCAGAAGCGATAGAAACCCCGATGGGACGTCTCCCCGATAAAGCTGGAACCGACGATCCCTGGATAGACCGGATGCGGCCCTTCGAAGCCAACGCCCATGCTGGAGTCCATCCGCCCGTCGCGAGTGATGTTTCCGCGATTGACAAATGTGGCTGACGACATGTTCTCGCCATCGTCGCTTTCCAGCGTTCCGGCCGTTCCGAAACTCCGGCTCGCTTCGCGCTGAATGATGCTCTTGGTTTCCCGGTCTGCGTCGCGCGGCACCATCGTATAAGTCCAAACCTCAATCTCATGCGGTCCCCGCGGATGCCAGACTTTGAATGTGTTGGTGCCATAAAGGAACGAACAACTCGGGAAGATCGAGCAATTCCAGTGACCGACATAAAGACGCTCACGCTCTGGCCCGAATTTCCGCAGCACTTCACCGCGCGTGTCGGCCAGATATTTTGCCCAACCATCTCGCTTGACGTGGATAGCGGGGGCGGCATTGTCGATCACGCCAAATCCGTGGCCGTGCCGAGTTGTGAATTGAAGACCGAGATCTTCGAACGGCATTTCAGCGCGATTGCCAGCCAAACCGGCGAGTTCTCCGCCAATCCCATGCAAGGCACCGGCGTGGGTCCAGCCAACATGATATCCGTCACCGACGAAATTTTCGGTCGGCACCTTCCAGTTACAAGCCAGAATGCTTTTCATCGGAGGGCCGAGCAATTCCAGCCCGCCGCCGGCGCCTTCCCAAATCGTATCAAGATACCAGCAGAATTCGCCCAGATATTCCTCGAGGCTTGGTGCGTCAGCATCGCCGCAGCCGAAAATGAAACCCTTGTAGGTTTCTACCCGGACATGTTTGGCGCCCAGTCGCGCTTTATCAAGTTGGCCGTGATAGCATCGCGATTCGAGCGGCACATCCACGAGGCTGCCGTCCTGCCCGTAAACCCAACCGTGATAGTTGCAGACGAAAGCCTTCGCATTGCCGCTGTCGGCGTGGCAAATCTGGTTGCCGCGATGGGTACATGAATTGATGAACGCCCGGAATGAACCATCGGGCTGATGCGACAGGATGACTTTGTCTTCGGCCATATACGTAGTGATGAAGTCACCGGGTTTTGGCAGAAGAGATTCGTGGCCCAGGAACAGCCATGACCGTCCGAAAATCCGCTCCAGTTCGAGATTGTATACGTCTTTGTCCCAGAAAATTTCGCGCGATTGGGTCGATTCGACAGTGTCGACAAGGCTGGGATTTCCGGTCATTCTTCTCTCCGCAAAGCTCATCAAGCTCGCACAACAAGGGCGATCATTTTAGGCAATGCGATGCACTATATGCAAAAAAATTGAGGCCCGCAAGCTGCTTCTGCCGAGACAGGCGCAGGCTCCCGGGCGACTGTCTCGGACTGTTTTCCAGATTCCCAACGCTGGATGAACGATTTGGAGGTTAGTTAGCGCTGCTATTTGCCGCGACTCGCCAGGCCCAAATCTTTACCGTCTAGGGAGCAAGCGGCGCACGACTTATCGTCGCCATTTGCGCGCCGTACGAGTGCATAATCCCGCTATGACCAGCGGCATGTCGGCCATGGCCCGACCGCTGCCACCCTTCGCGTGATAAAGGGTGCTGCCCAGCGAATGCCCACCCGAGATCTTGGCGTTGAAGAGTTGCGCTGCGCTTATGCGGTCGCAACTTTAGGGGGATGGCTCGTATAATCACTTGGATTGGCGTCAAAAGCTGCCCGTAGCGAGGGCAACGCTAAGTCTGCTTTGATCATACGTTCGGTCTTCACCGGGCCATACCCCCGGATCATTTGTGGCCAGCGCGCCAGAGCGAGAGCATGATCGAATTTCACGACTGACAACTGACCGAGTATGTCACGCATGAACATTTCATATCGTTCGATTAACGCACGCTCAGCACGGCGCTCTTCGCTGTAACCGAACGGATCTAAAACAGTACCGCGCAGGCCGTTGAACTTAGACAAAAAGCGCAGCCCGTACAGCATCCATGGCTTGAATTCGCGCTTTTTGGGGCGACTGGTCGCCGGATCAAGTTTCGAAAAGATTGGCGGCGCCATATGGAAGCGGAGCGTGTAGTCACCGCTGAACCCTTGCTTTAGCGTATCGAGGAAGGTTCCGTCGCTGAACAGCCTGGCCACCTCATATTCGTCCTTATAGGCGAGCAGTTTGTAAAAATTGCGCGCGACTGCCTCGGTCAAGCTGGACGACAAAGGCGCAATTAATTTCTCGGCCTGCCGTGCCGATTCTACTAGTGACAGGAAGCGAGCCGCCAAGGCTTCGCCCTGATAGGCCACAAGATCGACTCGCCTCCGCTCGACAAGTTCATCGACCGTTTCTGACATTGCCAAACTATCGCGACGCGGCTTGCCGGCCTCAGCCAACTTCGTGACCGCGGCCGGATCGTGAGCCAACATGCGTCCCAGTGCGAACGCCTGGAGATTGGCGGGCACGGCGACACCGTTGGACTCGATGGCCTGCTCGAGCGATCCAAGAGGTGGCCTGGCAAAACTGCACATGGGGATAAGTGGATATTCTGCCTGACAGCGGCCACAGGGGCTGCATGACAGGAGAGCAGATGAGCAGAAGACCACGCCGGAACCACAGCCCGGCCTTCAAGGCGAAGGTGGCATTGGCTGCCGTGAAGGGCGAGAAGACGCTGGCGGAGTTGTCGCAGCAGTTCGACGTTCACGCGAACCAGATCACGACATGGCGGACGCAGTTGTTGGAAGGGGCTGCGGGTGTTTTCGGCGTGGAAGGCGCCAGCGAAGCGGCGGAACCAGCGATCGATGTAAAGACGCTGCACGCCAAGATTGGCGAGTTGACGCTTGTGAACGATTTTTTGGCCGGCGCGCTCGGGAAGGCGGGACTGTTGCCGAGCGCAAAGCGATGATCGACCGCTCGCACGCGCTGCCGCTGACGCGGCAGGCACGGGAGTTGGGGATGAGCCGGGGCAGCGTCTATTACCTGCCCAAGCCGGTGTCGGTCGCCGACTTGGGCACCGTGCGCCGGATCGACGAGCTGCACATGGAGTTTCCGTTTGCGGGCAGCCGGATGCTCCGCGATCTGCTGTTGCAGGAGGGCATCAAGGTCGGGCGTCTGCACGTTACAACGCTGATGAAGAAGATGGCGATCGAGGCGATCTACCGCCGCCCGAACACCTCGAAGCCTGCGCCGGGGCACAAGATCTACCCCTATTTGCTGCGCAAACTGGCGATCGTGCGGCCCAACCATGTCTGGGCAACCGATATCAGCTACATCCCGATGGCCAAGGGCTTCGTCTATCTCGTTGCCATCGTTGACTGGTTCAGCCGCAAGGTGCTGGCCTGGCGGGTGTCGATCACGATGGAGGCCGACTTTTGTGTCGAGGCTCTGGAAGAAGCGCTGGCCCGCTATGGCAAGCCAGAGATTTTCAACACCGACCAGGGCAGCCAGTTCACCAGCATGGCCTTCACCAGCGTGCTGCTCCGGGAGGAAATTGCCATCAGCATGGACGGCAGAGGCGCCTGGCGCGACAACGTCATCGTCGAGCGTCTGTGGCGTTC
Source organism: Sphingobium sp. Z007 (assembly GCF_900013425.1). GTDB lineage: Bacteria > Pseudomonadota > Alphaproteobacteria > Sphingomonadales > Sphingomonadaceae > Sphingobium. The sequence continues at coordinate 870,450 of NZ_FBXK01000001.1, read as the reverse complement.
AGTAAAATATGAGGAGGTGTACCTGCACGCCTATGGCGCGGTCAGCGAAGCACGGGGCTCGATCGGTCGGTATCTGAACTTTTACAATAGCCGCAGGCCGCATTCGAGCCTGGCCGCGAAGACGCCGGATCAAACCTACTTTGACAACCTGCCGCTGATGCTGGCAGCATGAATTTGGCCGCCGATATGGGCCGTCATGCAGGGAGGGCGTAGCCCGACCGGAATGACGGCCCATATCGGCAATTCGACGAAACAACCGGCAGACGATCCACTTATCCGTTGCCGATCCCTGTTCAGACAAACCCGGCCACCTCTCCATGCCCAACTGGAAGCCAGCCCATTTGGCAGGTGAAGCCTAACAGCATTATGTTGGCACCGATTGTGTTGCCTGTCAGTTGTTCGGCTAGTTCGGTCGCCTCTATGAAGGTAACCCGTCCAGCACCGCAGAATCGTTCGATTGCGGCACGTTGCGCGAAAACCGGCACAGTGAAGTCACGGTCCCGTGTGAAAGCACCGGTGACAGTGGCATGATCATTGACGACCGCAACGGTGGCACCGGAACGCAGACGCGAGAGCGACTCGTCGGACGCTGCTGTCACAAGGTCGGCGCCGATCAACAGGTCACACTGGCCCACCGAAAGTCGGGTTGCGCGCAACTGATCAGCGTTGTCGGCGACTTTGAGATGACAATACACTGCGCCGAACTTCTGTGCGAGACCGGTGAGGTCAAGTGCCTGAACCGATTTTCCCTCCGCCTGCGCTGCCGCGCCGATGAGGTTTGAGATGGTGACCACGCCGGTTCCCCCGATGCCGGTAACCATCACGCCGAACGATTTTTCGGTCCCGCGCACGGCAGGCTCGGGCAGACTGTCGAAAAGGGCATTCTCATAGTCGATGCCTGCTGGTCTGGCGCGTTCCCCGCCTTCGACTGTTACGAATGACGGACAGAAGCCCTTGACGCACGAAAAGTCCTTGTTGCAGGCCGATTGGTCGATTGTCCGCTTGCGCCCGAACTCGGTTTCGAGCGGTTGAACCGAAAGACAGTTCGACTGCACCGAACAATCACCGCAGCCCTCACAGACGCGGTCGTTGATGATCACGCGTCGCGCCGGATCGACAGCCAGCTTCTTGCCCCGCCGCCGGCGGAGTTCCGTCGCACAAGTCTGTTCGTAGACGATGACGGATACGCCGCTCTTTTCACGAAAACGCCGCTGCACCAAATCAAGCTCATCGCGGTGATGGAGCGTGGTGCCCGGTGCGAAGTCGGATATGTTGAATTTTTCCGGCGCACTTGAAACGACGGCGATGGTGTCGATTGCTTCGCCACGCAGTTCGTGCGTGATCTGCACGACACTGATCGGGCCATCGATCGGTTGGGCGTTGTCTATTCGGGCCGGCCTCCGGGTCATCCCTATTACCGCTGCGAACGTATCAACCAGATGCTGGCCAAGCCACGATGCATGACTTTTGGCGCATCTCGCATCGACCCTGCCATAGGCAAAGAGATATTGAGAGCCGTGACGCCGATGGCGATCGAGGCCGCAATGGAAGCTGATCGGGCGCATCGGGATAATCTGGAAGAACGGCACCGCATGGTGGAGCTGGACTTGCAGCAAGCCCGATACGAGGCATCTCTCGCTGAACGTCGCTATGCTGCCTGCGACCCTGATAACCGCCTGATCGCTGCCCAACTCGAGAATAGCTGGGAAGCAGCGCTCAGGCGTGTGGAAGCCTGTGAAGCGGGTTTGGCCCAAGCGCGACAAATCGATCTGACCGCGCCGACACCCGATTTTGCTGGCATTGCCACCGACCTGGAGAGCGCTTGGCGCGCGCCTACCGTTGACATGCGTTGTCGTCAGCAGCTCCTTCGCGCCCTCGTGACTGATATTATCGCTGACGTCGATGAAGAGCAACGTGAAGTCATTTTGACGATCCACTGGAAAGGTGGCCAGCACTCCCAGCTGCGCATTCGCAAACCCAGGGCCGGCGAACATGGCCAGAGTACGCCCGAAGCCGCCCTTGCCATCATTCGATCCATGGCCACCCGGTGGTCCGATGCAGACATTGCCGCCACTCTCAACCGGATGGGAATGCAAACCGGACAAGGCATGACCTGGACAGCGCGCCGTGTCGGCTCGCTGCGCACTGTCCACAAAATCCACGGCTACCGATCCGCCGAAAAGAATGGAGAGTGGCTCACGCTGACCGAAGCCGCCAAAAAGCTTGGGGTTACTGCCCATCGGGTCCGTCGACTGATCAAGGAGGGCGTGCTCCCTACCGACCAAGTTGTACCCGATGCGCCGCACCAAATCCGAGCCACGGACCTGGAAAAGGACGAAGTGACCCAGTTCCCGCGTCACAGAGGCCCGTGTCGCATCAAAATGGAAAACCAAAAGTCCCTGTTTCCGGACATTTGAAGAGGAGGTGTAGTATGAATCGGTCGTTGCCACGCAGCGCATGGCGCGCTCGGCTATGTTATTGTCAATCTCCAGTCGGCCATCGTCGAGGAAGCGCGTGAGCGCGATCCAGCGCTTGCGGCCATAAGCGATCGCCTTGGCCATCTCCGACTTGGGCGAAAGACGGCGCAGGGCATCGTCGAGCGCCTCGTGCAGTTCGTCGATCAATGGCTTGGTGCGTTCCTGCCGGCTTCGTCGTCGGATATCGGGCTGATGGCCGCGAACCTCTGCCTCGATCTCATAGAGTTGGCCGATGCGTTCCAGCAGATCAGTGGTGAGCGGTGTCGGCTTGGTGGCGTGGATGTCGAAGATCTTGCGACGAAAATGCGCCCAGCAGGCGACCTCGGTGACGCGGTTGGTGTCGTAGAGCTTGTCGTATCCGGCATAGCCATCGGCCTGGAGATAGCCGGTGAAGTTGGCTAGCTGTCGTTGGGGATGCGCGCCGGTGCGGTCGGTGGTGAACTCATACCAGACCAACGGCGGCGAGGTCGCACCAGAGCCGCGATCATCGACGGCATAGGTCCAGAGCCTGCCAGTCGCCGTCTTGCCACGTCCTGGATCGAGCATAGGCACCGGCGTATCGTCGGTGTGGATCTTTGAAGCGGTCAGCCCAACCTCCCGGATGCGGCTGATGATCGGATCGAGCAGGACAGATGCTTGCCCGACCCACCCTGCCAGCGTCGAGCGGTCGATCTCGATGCCTTGGGCGGCCATGATCTCGGCCTGACGGTAAAGCGGCAGATGATGGTCGAACTTGGAGACGACGACATGGGCCAGCGTGCCGAAGGTCGCCTTGCCCCGCGCTATCGCCTTTACCGGCGCGGGCGCCTGCACGATCTTCTCGCAGGACCGGCAGCTATACTTGGGGCGGATGGTCCGAACGACACGCCACTGCACAGGCACAGCATCGAGCATCTCATCGCTATCTTGTCCCAGCGGCCGCAGCTCGCCGCCGCAGTCGGGACAGGTGCAGTTACCCTGCTCAGGCTCGATCCGCTGTTCCTCGCGCGGCAGATGGGCGGGCAGCGCTCGAACCGGCGACGGCCGATCGACGGCCGGATCGCCTCGACGTGCGGCGGCGGCGATGGCCTCGCCTTCAAGTTCTTCGAGCGCCAGCTCAAGCTGAGCGATCTGGGTATCGAGCTTCTCGGACGACTTGCCGAACTGCATCCGCTTGAGGCGTGCGATCTGCACGCGCAGCGTATCAATCAGGATATCGCGGGCGGAAATATCGGCATGGGCGGCGGCCAATGCAGCTTCAAGCTCGGCGATCCGAGCATCTTTGTCAGGAGTGAAAAGGCCTGCGTCCGACACCGCGATTATATAGCAGATCGGCGGTCGCAATGCTAATAAAAGTGCCAGAAAATGGGCGTTTTACCCCGCCAATGAAGGGGTGAAAGTGCGTTCCGGTCGCCGCCAGTCGATGCCTTCCAATAGCATTGAAAGCTGGGCCGCCGTCATCACCACCGACCCCGTCTTGGTCGACGGCCACACAAAGCGCCCTCGGTCCATCCGCTTGGAGAACAGGCACATGCCCTGGCCGTCATACCAGAGCAGCTTCACCAGATCGCCGCGCTTGCCGCGAAAGGCGAATAGCGCGCCGGAATGCGGGCTTTGCTCCAGGACCTGCTGCGTCATCACGGCAAGGCCGTCAAAACCCTTGCGCTTATGTGGAGCTCCGCATAATCATGGTCAGCGCATAGTTCCTCATATCGGTATGCCCGGTCGCGATCCATATCCGGACGCCGGAGGGAACTGGGATCACGGCTTGACCGACCGCAACACTGCCGACACCAACCCAGGCGATGCGCCAGCGGGGATGCGTACGATCGCCCGCTCGAACTCCACGATGATCGCCGATCCGATCACCGGCACTGGATCGGGCTGCACCTGCACCTCTGCAAAGCCCTGCGCTGCCTGATCCATCTGCCGCCGCCATCTGTAGATCTGGTTCGGCCGAAGATCAGCACGGCGGGCAATCTCCGCCACGTTCGCGCCGGGCGCCGAAACAGCCGCGACCAACTCACGCTTCTGCTGGTCGGTCCACACCCGCCGCCGCTCCGGGCCTGAAATTACCGTGATCTGACTCATCGCACCGTCCCTAGTACCGGTGCAAACACCAGCGCTTGCACCGGTGCCATCTCGAAATATCAGCCGATCACCGCAAGGCGGCCCTCACCGGAGCGATACGCCTTTGAGGCCATCGACGACAGCGAGCAGGATATCCTCTGTGCCACGGTTGCGCAGCTCGTTCATGACCCGCAGCCAGAACTTGGCACCCTCGTTTTGCTCAAGCCACAGCCCGAGCACTTCCTTGGCGCCATCGGCGCGGACGCCAAGGGCGATATGGATCGCTTTATTGCGGACCATGCCTTCGTCTCGGATTTTTACCCGGATCGCATCGAAAAAGACCAGCGGATAGATCGCATCGAGCGGGCGTTGCTGCCAGACGGCGACTTCATCGAGCACCGCGTCCGTCACCGTGCTGATGAGATCGGGCGACACATCGATGCCGTACAGATCCTGCAGATGCCCGGCAATCTCCCGGGTGCTCATGCCCCGCGCATACATCGAAACAATCTTCTCATCGAAGCCGGGAAAGCGGCGCTGATACTTGGCTATCAGCTGCGGGTCGAAGCTGCACTGGCGGTCGCGCGGGACATCAATCTCCAGCTTGCCGGTCTCGGTCATTACGGTCTTCCGGCCATAGCCGTTGCGCGTGTTGCCGACGCCTTCCCCTGTCGCAAGATGGTGATCCATCTCCGCGTTTAACGCGCGCTCCGTGAGCGCCTTCTTCAGCGAATCCAGCAAGCCACCTTGTTCAAATGCGGCACTGGCAGCGCCTCCGGCCAAAAGCTGGTCGAGAAGCGCATTGGGAATAACGGGTTCTTTACGTCGTGACATAGTGGGACTCCTTGTTGCCCATTATGCCCGGTCACACACGGAAATCCTGACAGTCCCGTAGGGCGCCGTCCCCTCATGAGTCTAGCCCGCGCTGCGAGAGCGCATGCGCATCTTGCCGTCCTAGATGGCGACATGGTTACCTATCTCGTAAAACAACGTTACGGTCGAGGCGACATACATTCAGCAGAAAATATCCAACTCGAGGCCTATTGCACCGCGATCGGCAAGATGTTGCTGGCGCACCTCGAGCCATCCGAGCAGAACGCTTATCTCACAAGTGCGCCATTCATTCGGCTCACCTCCGCCACCATTATAGAACCACGAGATATTAGGGAACAACTAGCTCAAGCTCGTGAGCGGGGCTGGGCGGCCGAAATCGAGGAAACATCGCCGCACCTAATGTGCTTAGCTGTTCCGATTGTCGATCGGATAGGGAAGGCTCATGCTGCGATCTCAGTCAGTATCATAGATCCCCTGCCAACACTAACCGCGCTCCTGGAACGAATTCCCTTCTTACTGCAAGCGCGGCTCCAGATTGAGGATAAGCTTTTTCCCGATAGTCGATAATCAGATTCGGCTATTACGCACTCCTACCCCACCAATGGCAAATTTCTATCTCGAAAATTCATTGCTATTTTCACCTGAGACATTTGCGGAAGCGCCGCTAGCATTATTTAAAGTTTCAGCTGCGACGCAATGACCACCGGGAGGGGTTCTTGGCTGATCGCTAACGATGGCCGGACATCGAATTGTTCTGCGCGCTGAACGCCTACCTGATCCTTGCAATTGCCGCAATCATCCTCTTTTTAGCAAGAGGCGGCAATTTGACAGCCTTAGCGGCATCTACATCCGCCGACTTAACCGACCCAATCTGTATTAATGCAATCATGCCCATTCCAAAGTGGGGCAGGCATCTGATGCCATAAAGGCCTTGGAGTTTGGTAGTGAACACGATTTCCTTGTTAATCGCGCCCCTTAATGGCGTTGCACCCTTTGGATAGAATGCTGGAATGGTCTCTGCATTGTGCCCTTTATCAGTAGGCTTGAAAATAATCCGGTCGCCAGGCCGTGCCTTGATATAGGAGGGCTCAAACACCATAACGCCATCTATGCCATTATTTTTCATTTCGATAATAATGTCTTTTGCACAAACAGTTGCGGGAATACAGAAGAACACGGTTACAGCTGTAAATAAAAAACGAAACATAGTATTTCCTTTCTGAGATGCCAATTTCGATGAAATAAAAGATATGGCTGATTTTAGTCTATCTGAGACGGATAATTGGGTAGCTATGACAAGACTCTCCACGATCTTCTTTCGCTGCCGAAAACTCATACATCTTGCAAAGTCCACTATTATGACCGAACATACCATGTTAGGGCCATGTTATGCGGTCATTTGAGCGTTCATTCAATGGCGTTCAAAAAAAGTCGCCGCATTTCGAGCACGACGACGACGTGCACATTGATCGGCCAAGATCATTCGAGAACGCGCAACAGGCGACCGGCCGCCCCGGATTCAGCCGCCAAATTGCGATTGTACGCGAGCGGCATTCGCGGCGACTTCCAGCGCAAAGCATCCATGATACCGGCGAGATCCTCACCGCTCGTGAACAGGTCCTGGTTGAGCCCGACCCGCGTCGAATGCGCGCTGATCCCTTTGAGCAACTTTGCCAAATCGTCCATCGTCAGGTCTGACAACGCGCCAGCGTCGAATGCCCGTTGGATCATCGCGCGATAGATCGGCCCGACCGACGCCGGATGCAGCGCCCCCTCCCCCACATCATATTCGACCCGCGCTGGCACCGCTTTCTTGGGCAGCGTCTTGCGCAGATCCCAGCTCTCGCGCCCAGAAATGCTGTCGATCGACCGGCCCCGCACCGCTGCCTTGGCCTTGTAGCGTCGCACGTTCACACGCCGAAACACCGGCCCCGCGGCAATGCCGGCCGCCTCCAGCCAGGCGGCGATCGCCCGAACGGTACGTGGGCTGAGATAGGCGGTTGCCCCCTCCCCGTCCTGATCACCCTTGCTGCGCGCTATGCTGAGCAGCCGCGCATCCGGATCGATCGCCTCGATAATGTGCTCGACCGCGATCGCGACCAGCTCCGAGGCGCGCAGCCCGGTGTCATAGCCGGCCGACAACAGCGCGCGATCGCGCAGGCCCGGGAATCTTCCGCGCAGCTTTCGAGCAGCGCCCGCAAATTCAATCCACGGGGCTCGTCACGCTCGACGTTGCGCACCGGGCCCTTGAACCGGAGGGGCCGCGCCTGCTTCTGTACTGTGCCAAGCCGCCGACGGATCGCCTGCAGCCGCAACTTCACCAGCGAGGCCGGCGTTGGATCCTTGAGTTCGAGTAACAGGTGGATCTTGGCGATCGACGCCTTGTAGCGGCCGAGCGAGGCTGGCTTGCTGCCCTTTTCCGCGCGTGCATCAAGATAGTCCGCCACGGTCTCCGAGGTTGCCGGAAGCGATATGCGATTGTGGCGGCGGCACCAGAAGTCGAACGCCTTGAGGTCGGACTTGAGCGCGCGGATGCTGTGGGGCGACGACGCCGCTTGGTAGGCGGCGATCAGCGGCTCGTTGACGACGATGCGCTCGACCGCGTGCATCTTCACCACCGCCCAGGAGAGATCGTCGGCCGCCGCCATAGGAGCTACCGCCGTTTTCGCCGCGATCAAGACGTTGTCGTCGAGGTGCGCGGGGTGATCCATCGGCGCAATGTGTAGCGCACCTTATAAAGAGAGGTCAAATATGAACATATGATAACTGCAATTATCAAGTATTCTTACAGAGTAAGAAGCAAATAATATTGTAAATAATTGAATTATTTATAGTCATAAATGTTGTTTTATTATTTGGTGTGCGAGCTAAAATATTTTTTATAAGAGCCTGATCCGAAATTAAGTTGAGTGGTATCAGCGGGTTAGCTTGACGCTATCCCAAGTCATTGATTCAGGGGTTTTTGCGAAAACTTCCGGAGATCAACGATGTGGACCGACACCACTCGGGCGCAGTATGCCCGTGCGGACTTGGCTTTGCCAAGCGATTTGACCGATGACGAATGGGCGCTCTTGGAACCGTTTTTCCCGCCAGCATCGTTTGTGGGGCGTCCGCGCAAGTGGCCGCTCAGGCGGATTGTCGAGGCGATCCTGTATCTGCTGCGCGGGGGTCTGCCGTGGCGGATGCTTCCTCCGTGTTTTCCGCCGGTCTCGACGGTGCGACGCTGGTTCTACCTTTGGCGGGACAACAGGCTGTGGTTGTCATTGAACCATGCCCTTCTGTTGATCGGGCGCGAAGCGGCAGGCCGCGAGGCCTCGCCCAGCGCCGGGGTGATCGACAGCCAGAGCGTCAAAACCACGGAAAGTGGCGGGCCACGGGGTTATGACGCGGGCAAGAAGACCAAGGGCCGCAAACGCCACATCCTGACCGACACCGACGGCAATCTCGTCCATGCCGTTGTCCACACCGCCGACATCCAGGATCGTGATGGCGCTCCGCTGGTGCTGGCTGAGATCATCAAGCGCTTCCCGTGGCTGCGGCACGTCTTCGCCGATGGCGGCTATGCCGGTGACAAGCTCAAGGACGCGCTGCGCCGGATCGGAAAATGGACCATCGAAATCATCAAGCGATCCGATGCCGCAAAAGGCTTCGTGGTTCTCCCGCGCCGTTGGGTCGTAGAACGCACACTGGCTTGGCTCAATCGAAACCGCCGCCTCGCCAAGGACTTCGAGCAAACCATCGCTTCTGCAACCGCATGGCTGTTCATTGCCTCAATCCAGCTCTTCGCACGGCGCATCGCAAGGATATGAAATCACGAAGGATAATTATGAATCAGATGGGGTGATTGGGGCTCGTCACCGAGTCGGAGATGTGGCTGCTCCTCGCAAATGGTAGAACGTGGTCCGTATCGAGCGGCCACAACCATGAGGAGAAGCAACCGTGAACTACTATGCCGGATTGGATGTTTCGTTGGAAGAGACGGCCATCTGTATTGTCGATGAGACGGGCGCGATCGTACGCGAGCTACGCGCGCCCAGCGATCCTGAAAGCTTGATAGCGGCGTTGCTTTGCCGATGGTGCGGATCGGACTGGAGGCCTGTTCGCAATCGGCGTGGCTTCACCAGGGCATGGCTCGGTCCGGCTTGCCGGTGTTGTGCATTGAAATACGATAGGCAAAAGCGGCCATGGGAGCAATGCCGAACAAGACTGACCGCAATGACGCGCGGGGATTAGCGCAAATTATCCGCACGGGCTGGTATCGGCAGGTTCACGTCAAGAGTGCCCCGTCACGGATGTCTCGCTCTTTACTTGTGGCGTGCCGGACGGTGCTCTGTAAAGTGCGGGACATGGAGAATGCGGTGCGTGCTGTACTACGCGAAAGTGGGCTAAAAGTTGGAACTCCAGGGCGCAAGCTGTTCGCCACGCGGGTGCGCGAACTCGCTGAAACCGACCCTTCGCTGGCGGATATTACAGAACCCTTACTGGCCATCATCGCCGCCATGCACTGTCAACTTGAACGACTGACACGCCGTGTTCTTGAGGCCGTTCGAGTTGAACCGATCTGCCGACAGTTGATGACTGTGCCCGGCGTGGGGCCGCTGACGTCGCCTTTCGCGCGACCGTGGATCGACCTGAACGCTTCCGACGATCTCGCGATGTCGGCGCCCATCTGGGCCTGACTCCAAGGCGATATCAATCGGGTGAAACAGATATGCAGGGACGCGTCAGCCGGTGCGGAGACGAACTCGCGCGCACATTGCTTTACGAGGCGGCCCATACGTTACTGACCCGATGCAAGAAATGGTCGGCGCTCAAGGCCTGGGGCATGGGCATTGCCAAGCGGCGGGGGATGGCAAAGGCCCGCGTCGCTGTCGCCCGCAAGCTCGCGGTGATTCTGCATCGCATGTGCAGCGATCAGACCGAGTTTCGCTAGGGGAAGGTTCCAGCAGGCCAGATAGCATGAGGAGGCCCGAACAAGATCCTGCCTGAGAAGACGGGTAGCGTCGTTCCCATGGGGACGAAGGGCAAGACGATCTCGCTTAGAGTCCGGAACATCAGCCCAGCTGAAGGTCGCGAAACAGATTGAGACGCCTTGCTCTCCATGACCCCAATATGCGGGGGCCTTGCGCCGACCGCGGAGAGAAGCGAGTGATCCATGGGAACGATCACGTAATCGAGGAAGCAGCTTGACCCAAAGGGCCCCAATCAGAGAAGACTCTAAGCCATCATAGTATCTAGATAATTTTATAAAAGGCGAGTGATTTCAACGCGACGTGAGGCGCATTATCTTAGCAGCGCCACGTAGCATGGTTCATCCACACAGCGACTTGGGGATCGACTCCGCTGCGCCAGCTGCGGGTGAAAGCACATGCTACTCACGAAACACTCTGTGCACTCGGTCTGGCAAATCAAGGTCACTCACGGGCGAAAGACAGCATCTCCGTATCTCGTCCGCATATGCTGAGCTACCGAACTACGATAGCGTCTCTGCCGCCACGTCGTCGGGCTGTGATAGACGCCAATCGCCTTCCAGTAATTGCCGTTCGAGCGCAGGGCAGATAAGAATATCCACCTTGCAGCCTCCGCGTTGAAGCAGGGATCAAACCGCAGCCAATGTCGAACCTGAACAGGTGCACGCCCAACAAGCGCAGCGATGCGAGGTATCCACCAACTGTTGATCTGCAAGGGACCAAGATCGTAAGAGCCATTGATGTTACGAACCTCAGCGCCGATCCAGCCCGCTTCCTGATCGCGCAATCCCCAAAGCGTTTTCTCGAGCCAGGGCTGACCAAGCGAGGCTCGCCGAATACAGGCGGAGATCCGCAAGTCCCCCTCGTCAGAAGACTTCGAAAGTGTGGGGGCGGTGTACAATGCCATAGTGATGACGGCAGTGCATAGCAGCCTGGGGATGCCGTATGACCTCATCCGACCCTCCTGATAGCGGTTCCAGGCGTAGTGATCGTATTGGTCGGATCACTGTAAAGTGACAGCGCCGCAACTGGGCCACCTTTCAGAAATGCATAGAGCGCTCTCCCCGAACTGATCTCGGCGGCGGCGCTACGAGCGAAAGAAGTCCAGCTGTCAGGCCCGGTCCATCCAATGCGTCTGAAGGAAACTCTACACCTTCCGGTCAGGCGCGACGTACGGAATTCAAACCCATGCAGAGGTGGGACAGCGCCTGCGAAGCGCTTTCCCTGGGTCAGCTGAACGGCAAACTTACAGCGAAGCATAGGCAGTTACCTTATCGTTCGGGGCCATGGGAGGGTTCGGGTCGATGCGCAGGAGATTCGCTTTCCCGGTCGATGCCGGTTTTCGGCGCTGTCCATTCGGCGCGCGCATGGTCGAGAATGCCTGCGAGAAACCTGTCGAGCACCCGCGCGATGTTCCGGGCACCGTCGGCAAGATGCTCAGCCGCGCCACGGGGTGAGCGGTCACGATAGTGGAGTTGTCGCTCGAGCGCCCGATCGCGCCGCTCGTTTCGGTCTCGCTCCTGCTCGGCCCTCAAATTTTCCAGATGGCCTTCCCGGCGTTTCGAGAAGGCATCTACGCGGTCAGTCTTTAACCGGCCCAACCCTTCCGACGAAGACGTCTTCTCTCCTGATTGGCGCTCGAGCTTGCCAATCAGTTCCTTGACGTTGTTGGTCCATAGCCTGGCACCGAATGCCGCGCGGGTAATGGCAGTGTAGAAATTCTGGGCGTTGACCAGCGGCGATTCGACCGGCGCCAGCACGAAAACGCGCGGATAGGTTTTGGACTGGGCGGAATAGACCGTCTCTGCATAACCATGATCCCAGGTCCGGTGTTCCGACAGATTAACCTGCTGCACGCGCCCATCTCGATCCCAGCGGATCGTCGCTACCGGCCCATCAAGTTTTTCTGCGGTGCCGCGCTCCGCATTGCGTAGCCCGAGTTCGCGATTGACGAGCCGCCACTGCATACGGTCACCCTCCGCAATATCCCGTTCTTCAGGATTGAACACATTGATGTGGCGGGCCTTCGTCGTCTGCGGATCCCAGCGTATGACGCGCCCCTGATCGTCGACAAAACGCACAACCTGGCGCCCATTGGCCTCCCGGCCTAGTCCAGCGACCCGATAGTCGGCGTGCCGTGCGATACCGAGGTCTGCAATGTCCCGCTCGAAACGCACCACCTGTCCTGCCCCGTAGAAGCGGGCCATATGCTTCTGGATATCGGTCGAGCCCGCTGGGGCCAGGATGGAAAACCTACTATCCTCGGCGGCCAGCCCATTCTCGTTTTTCAGCGCTTCGCGAATCTTACTGTTGACGATCAGCCGGGTCGCATTGTCGAGAACAAGGATATTGGTCCCGGCCCGCGAGTCCGGCTTGAGCCGTATCCAGGCATTGACGACCTGCTCCGCCATCTTTTCATTGTCGTCAACGATGCTGACGCTATCGAGCTTCGCCAATGCCTCGGCAAAGTTCCCCGTCCGCGCGGCAGTAACGGCCGCCTTGATCGATTTCGTTTCCTGCCGCACAGCTTGCGTCAACTCGACCGTCGGCAAGCCCAGCCTCCGCATCAACCAGAAGGGTTTGCCCTGCTCGATAGCCCCGGTCTGTTTCTCGTCTCCGAGGAAAAGCAGCCGTGCCCCGGTCGTCCTGCTGATCTCGAGCATCCGCTGGGCTTGGCGGTTGCTGAGCTGCCCTGCTTCATCGAGAACCAGCACATGGCGGTCCGTGATCCCCTGCCCGCCGCGCGCGACGAAGCTGGCGACAGTATGGGACATGATGTTCGCCTTGCTTCCCAGTTCCGCAGCGGCCGATGATGTGGGTGCTAATGCAATCAATGCCGTTCCCGGCTCGGCAGCCTCAGCGAGAACTCTCACCAGCGTCGATTTTCCAGAACCGGCAACACCGTGAATCGCCGTGACCCGATCCCGCGTCAGCGCCGTCTCGACAAGTGCGCGCTGCTGCTGCGTGTTGAGCAACGTCCCGTCGAGCACGGCCAGCAAGCGATCGCTGGTGGCGATTGGACGCGCGTCATTGAGACCCAGCGCGATATGCTGAGTCAATGCCAGTTCCAGGCGCCAGGACTTCCGGCTGGTGCGGCCACGGGTCAACAACCTGTCACCGGTCTGCGCATGGGTCGGCAGCAATTTGCGCAGGACCTCATGCGCTGCGATCCGGGGACGGATATGGTCGAGCCGGACTTCACCGACATAGGCAGCAAGACCAGTGCGCAATATATCGCCTAAATTGTTGACCGCCTCGGATGTCTCCAGTTGCCGCAAGCCGAAAAGAGCCGCACGCGACGCATCGCGTTCCGTGGGCGCCGGATGCTCCCCTTCCCGACCCCGCGCCAGCGCAGCAACCTCCTGCAGCGTTTCGAGACGCTTGCCTGTCCGCTGATGCCATTGCGCGCTGAGTTCGGCCTCGCCGACCTTCACCTTCGCCTTGCGGGTGGCATAGAAAGAAGCGCGCTGGGCTTTCTGGCCCACCAGACCATGCTCGCGCGCATGATCCTCGATCGCTTCGGCGCGCTGCGAGAATTGGTCGATCAGGTCCTTCGGCACGCCTTGTATCTCGAACAATCCGGAACGCGGATCAGTATCGATTTCATAGCCCGCTTCGCGCAAACCGAAGGCCAGCGCGTTGCGATAGATCTGCCCGGCCACGCGCTGTTCGCCATACATGACCCGGCTTTCCAGGCTTGCCATGGGATCGCCATTCTCGTGGTTCGTCATGTTGAGCACGACGAGATGCGTATGCAGATGTGGATCGAGTTCCCGGCTGCCATGCTCGGTGAAACGAGCAACCAGGATCCGGCCCGTTGTTTCGTGGACGATCTTCCCTTCATCACGGCGGCGCAACTGCGCCTGCTCTTCCAGATAGGAGATAGCCGCGGTCACCGCGCGCTCATGGGCGGCGAGCACGCGTTCGTCACCTGCCACCAGCCCCATGATCGAAACCGACTTTGGCGCATTGACCGCAAAATCCCAACCGGGGTGATGCTGAATTTCGCCATCCGCGCGGTGCCGCCCGAGTTGTTGATCGCCGACTTTTCCAGCAAGAAGGTCGCGCAGCAGCTTCGGATCAACAGCGCCGAAGATGCCGAGATCGGCTGCAAGCTGCCCACCCCATGCAGACGGTTCATTGCCGCCCTTGGTGTAGTAATCGCCAACCGTGTAGTAGCGGGCGATATTGGCTGGTGTGCCATGGAGGCGTTGCGGCTGAATCATGCTGGCCTCGCCCGCTCACGCGGTCCGTCATCGCGGCCATGCTGGACAAGATCGGACCGGATTTCTCCCTGCCTGCCAGCAAGGATCGTCCAAAGGGTGCGCGCGGGCGCGGGAAGCTCGGCATTCTCGTTATTGAGCAATATATCTTCCACACGCTGCGGGTCGATGTTCGGCGATGGAGGCGTAAACAGATCCGGCTGGGGTGGTGGCGTCGGGGCGGGTTCTGAAGATGTCGAAGGCTTCGCTGGCTTGATCTCGCCATGTGTCGCTGGCGGAGATGACTGCGTGGCTTCCCGCTCCATCGCTTCACGAACACGCGCTTCGGCGTGGGCGATGCGAACGAGCATCCCGGCCTTGTCGATCTGAATGGGGGGTGTCGTGCGTTCGAGAAAGGCTGGTCCCAAAGAGGGTGCCTCGTTGAACCGGCTATCGAACCGCACCACGGGCAAATTGCGGCCAAAGCGCAGGAAGCCCACCAGGTTGGGCAGGTTGGTGACCTCGGTCGACATGACCAGTGGCCGCGTCACCTGCATGCGCGACAAATTGACACCGTCGCGCATATCGTTGACGCCATAGGACATGCCCTCATTGGCCTCGACCTGTTCTGCCTGACCGAGGTTGATCGAGACATGCTCGGCGGTATCGGTGTCGTTCGCGCGCAGCGCCACCCAAGTCGAGCAATAGCCAGTGATCGCAGCCGCATCGTCCTTGCCGTAGGTCGCCTTGAGCTGGGGATAAGACTGGAAACCCAATATGCCGCAGCCGCCATATTTGCGGGCACGGGCGAGAAAGTCCGAGAGCGACGGCAGCTTATGCAGCGTCGGCAGTTCGTCGATCACGCAATAAAGCCGTCGGTCGCGATCGGGCGTCAGGCTCATGATGGCGCTGATTGCGATGTCGAGCCAGACGGTGATAAGCGGGCGTAGCGAGGGAAGCTGGTCGGCCTTCACGGTGATGAAGAGCCAGCTCCCGTCTGCGCCCTTATCCACCCAGTCGCGGATCGAGAAGCCGTCCTCGGTATCATCGAGATAACCAAAACTGCGCATGACCGATGCAAGTTCGGCCTGGATGCCGGCGGATGTCCTTTCGCCTTCGGTGCTGATGAAGGCGGCGGCATCGGTGCCGGTCACGAAGGCGGCAAGGTCTTTCAGTTTCGAGCGCAGCAGACGGTCGAGGAGGACCGAGACATAGGTATGTTTCTGGCGCGCCAGCTTGCGCATGACTGCAACCAGCGTCCCCCGCGCCGCCTTCGCCCAGAAGGGATCGCCATGCTTGTCGGGAATGGTCGATTCCGCGATCTGATCATAATGATAATCGCGTGGCACATCGACCCAGGGCGACCAGCGCGCCGCGCGCTGGTCGAGCGGGTTGAGCAACATGTCAGTGCCCTGCCGATAGAATTTCTCGACGAAGGTACCGGCGGTATCATAGACGATGGCGCGCCGACCCGATTTGCGGATGCCGTCGAGCATGCCGACGATGAGGTTTGTCTTGCCCGTGCCAGGCGCACCGCACAGCAGGATATGCTCAGGCTCATAGGCCTCAGGCACCGGCACATTGCCGATCACCAGAGGTCCCTTGGTCTGTCGCCATAGCGCGCGTTTCACCTGGCGGATCGTGCCGAACCTTGCCCCTCGCAGATATTCGTTGGAGCCCAGGCCCCTACCCGTCCGGGTGAAGTAGAACCAGGCCCAGGCAAGCATAACAAGGGTGAACAGGCCAGAGAGCAGTGCGCCATGCAGCAGATAGACTTCAAATGCATGCAGGGTCTTTTTCGCAAGGGTGGAGGCAACCAGCCAGTCCGCCGAGGTCCAGTAGGCCTGGCCGTCGGGGGTGCGAAACTGCACCGGATCATTGGTCCCGGCGGCCGCATCCACCTTGATCGTGGCCTCAGCCAATTTGATCAGAACGAACCGCTCATATTCGGTCGACTTCTCGAACGCATACCAGAGCGTGCCGATGATCCAGATGATGCAACCGGCCAATATGGTCTGGTAAAAGACCTGGGTCGTCATGCGGACATTGTGGACGATCGCCTGTCCGCCGCGCGTCCAGGAGCCCAGTGTGTCGTTGCGAAAGATGCTCATGGGACATCCTCCCTGCCAAGCAGTCCGCGTTCGGCAAGGATCATTCGGGCCTGCGCCATGCCCTGCTCGAGCGCGCTGGGAGATTGCTCGCCGACGGACGTCGCGACGATTGACAGGATCTGGATCGAGGTGGCGAGGATCTCATCCTGGGAGGAGAAGACATAGCGTTTGCGCTCATCGACCGCCTGCTCAAGTAGCTGACGGATGAACCCCGATAAGGACAGGTTCGCACCGAGCGCACGGCGCATCAAGGCGGCATGCAGCGATTCATCGAGGCGAAAATTAAGCTTGGGCAAGCGAAGGGTCTCCTTATCCGGAGACCTTCGAAAATATCATGAAGCGAACACATATTACCGGAACGGCAATGTTGGTGCAAGCCGCCCTATCACCAGGTTGATCCAGAGATTTAGCGTTGAGAATAAGTGCCGACAGGAAAACAGGCTGAGCGGACTCTGTCAGTTGCCTCTGATGATGATGGAAGGCGGCGGCGTTCCGCCTGTCTCCCCGCGGTGTCGACGGATTTCGCCGATCCCCAGTCTGATCTTCTTGGCCACGACCTCCGACATGCGCCGCACCTCACTAGGCGTATCGAGACCAGGGACGCCCTCCAGAAACTCGGCCAGCAAAATCGTGAGCATCTGACAGACTTCGGCTGAGCCGATATAGAGGGTATCCCCCTTGCCCGCTTCCGGGGCGTGTTGCCTTTGCGCCGACACTTCGCAGATGGCCTTGACCACCGCCTGGCGGAGGTCGCTGATATAGTCCTCGTTCAATTCCGTCATGGTGCTGTCCTTTCTGCCGCGACAAAAAAGACCATGAATTCGGCCAGGATTCAACGGGCGTCGCCCCGATGGTTCCGGCGACACAGCATTCTGGAATCCGCAATGGTGTACGACGCGTATCACAAAATTCCCGAAGTCGTTTCAATACGATATGTGGCCCCGTGTGAACCCTGTGTTCCGCGTACGACAGCGCGCCGGATCGCCGTGAGACATGTAATACAGACTTATCTTAATGTTTTCAGGGTATAATGTGGCCGCAGCACCCGTGCGTAGGGTCCATTACAAAACGGCCTTGCGCCGTGCGTCCCGCCTTACGCAGCGCGCTCGCGCTGCGCTGCCTCGTGCCGGTAGGCGCGGGGCAACCTTTCTGCTGATTTTCGGGGGCCGATATCGGGGTGGTTTGAGGGTAGAACTCATGAGCTTTTTCTCCCAGAATCTAAAAAAGGAGGCCGGATATAAGGCCCGGTCCCGATAGCGTGATTACCGTCATCAGGGGATTTAACGACAGGCTTCGCATGCCAGCATCGCCGTCCCGTCGGCGCGCCGTACACCCCGCCAATTCCGCAGGAAGCGGCGAGCCGCTCTTGCTTTGGCCCGTCGATATGGCACAGTTGCGTGTGACGGGCAGCCCATCGCGGAAGGACGATGGAAATGCCAAAGATGACCGAAAGGGATCGGCTTGCCGATCTCGAAACACGTCAGCGCAAGCTGACGGAAGATCTGGAAACCGCTCGCCGCGCTCTGCGCGGCAAATATGCGGCCATGGTGAACGACTTGCCGATAGAGACGCTTACGGAACGTGAGTTTCGCGAGCTTCTGATGCAGGCGATCCGGGTTGGTGGCGGCGCAGCGCTGACGGCCCTGAAAAAGTTGCCGCCGGTGACCTGACCCGCCGCGAAGCGGCAATCTGAAGATGACCGGCAGGGGTGGAGCATAAGAAGCCCATTCCTGTCGGTATCAGAGCACAGGATGACGATGCGGTCTTCCGGGCAAACCAGATAGGGACGAAGCATCCCCGTTCTGCACATCGACGGATATTGGCGAGACTTCCCCTGCTCCGATCATTCCAGATGATAAAGCCATAGGAGGCATTCCCCGCTATGGCCCTTCCCTCCTCTGATGGTCACGCTGAACATTTTCGCGACGACCCGCCCTCCCAAACCGCACCCGAAGGGTGTCCCTGCGACGAGCACGGCGAAGCCGCGCGCAGGAGGCCGGGACCGCGCTGGCGGTTCCGCATCGCCTCCGCGACGGGCCCGCGCGCGGGTCCCTGAGCGGGGGCGAGTGCTGCGCTCGAAAAAAGAAATGAGGATCGGCCCGGTAAACCGGACCGATCCTCTCGGGGCTTCATTGCGCCTCCCATTCCTGATCGCTGAGCCTGACAAACCGCGCCGGGATACGCTTCTCCCTGACCAGTCGCGCAAGGTGCGATTGCAATCCTGATCCTTCGCACACCAGCGCTTCGACGGGACGTAATCCGACCATCTGCTCGTTGCGTACGAACCCCGCCCGCTTGCCCAGCTTCGCGCTGAGGCGGAATGTGATGAGCGTCACCTTGCGCGACGCTGCCCAGACTGCGGCCATGGCGTCGCACCCCTTGTCCTGCGCGGTCGTCGCCAGCACCATCATCGGATTTCGGGATTTGGCTTCATCGAGCTTCTCCCAGATGAGGCGGTCGTCGAACCAGCATTCCGCTCCTCCTGAGAAGATCACGACGGGCCCTTGCGGATTGTGCGCGTCGGTCTTGCGCTGGCGACGGGCGGCGAGGAAATCGGTGGCGGCAATCACCGACGCGGTGCGCTTGCTCGACACCAGCGATCCCTTCGGCGCTGACCATGGCCGCCCGGTTTCGGTGTGAAAGACGTCGGCGGCATGGTCGCGCATGCACCGCAGCGCATCGGTAGCTTCGTCGAGATATTCGAGCTCGTCGCGTGCCTGCTCGAGTTCGACGCTGTGGATTTCGCTGCCATCGGCGCGACGCAGCAGGTCCTGAACCTGCCGTGTCGCCTTGTCGGCCTGGCCCTCCCACTGGTCGGCAACGTGATGGAAGCTGTTGACGATACCCCATGCCAGGCGTTGCGCGGCGGGCTCCAAGCGCGTGTCTCGCAGGACATCGAAAAGTGTCGTGACGATCAGTTCGACGGCGAGCTGGGCTTCCCTCGGATCGGGCATGTCGGTCGCCATCTCCTCACCGCCTCGTCCGATGCGGACACCATCTAGATCGGACGCGAAGGCGGCATGGAAATCGTCGGTGGTGGCCGCTGTCTCCTGCGTGATGAATGTAGCAATGTCGGAAGGCGTGCGGTCGGCGTGGTTGATCTTCGTCATGAGAACCTCCTTTTGAAGCGAAAGAGGTTCCCCCTTGGGCACGGGCTCCGAGCGGCGGGGTCAAGGATCGCGGAACGCGACCGGCGCAGCCGGCGATGGGGGTCACGATTTTTTGGGGCGGCCACAAGGGTGGAAGGCTGGACGCAATGCCTGACCCGCCCCGAAAAATGGTGGGGCCCCGTCGTCCTTGAGGCCGACGCGGTCCCGTGCCACCCTTGGAATTCTTGAGAGAGAGAAGAGGCGTTGCGAATCTGGGGCTCGATGCCCCTGATTCGCAAATGGGTGCCTCCAGGCGCTGCCCTTGCGGGAGAGCGCCAGCCACGCTTGCCCTCATCGCCAGGGTCAGCATCTGTTCCATGAAAACGGGGACGGCGCGCGTAGCGCTGTCCCCGAACGGAATGCGAGCGATGTAATGTCAGGCGGCGCGGCGAAGTCGGTTGCGTTGGGGCGGAGCGACCTTTTCGACCGGAACCTGATCGGCCTTGCGGAAGGCATGGATCGGAACGCCGGCCTTGCGCAGGGCCTGATAAAGATTGGCCTGAATACCCGATCCCTCACCCAGCAAGGCTTCGACGGGTTTCAGGTCCACAAGCTTGCGATTGCGGGCGAAGGGCGCACCGCGCCCCGACCCCGTCAGCGAATATATCACAAGTTGCACCTCCCGATTGCCAGCCCAAGAGGCCACGATCGCGTCGAAGCCCTTGCGCTGCGCAGTCGTCACCAGCGTCATATGCGGGATACGTTCGAGGATCGTGTCGAGCCGATCCCAGAGCAATTGCCAGTCATGCCATTCCGCATGGCCTGAGGCGATAACGATCGGTCCACGGGGACGATACCGCTCGCGTTCGGCCAGTTCCCGGGCGCGCAGGAAATCCTGTATCGACACCTGCGTAGCGGTAGCGGCCTTCGAGACGCGCGATCCACGCGCCGGCGACCAGGGACGACCCGATAGCACGTGGAAAGTTTCGGCGGCATAATCGCGCATACACTCGACCGCCTCGCGCTGTTCGGTCAGCGACTGGCACAGGAGCTGTTTCTCCTCCAGTTCGCTGTTGAAGACCTCGGAAGGCTCGATCCGCCGGATCATGTCGCGCAGCTCATTGGCCAGCATGTCTTCCTGTCTTTCAAGCTTGCCAGCGACGAAGTGGAAGCTGTTGACCATGCCCCAGGCGATCTCGGACGCGAGCGCGTCCAGGCGGGTATCGGTCAAAAGATCGAAGATGGTGGCGATCACACCCGCGCAATCGGCCTGCGCGTGGAGCGGTTCGGGCATATCATGCTCGCCCGGCTCGTCGCCCGGCGCGATGATCGAAAGCGGGATGGGGTCGCCAAAGGCGCGCTTGAATTCCGGTGTCGCCGTCATCTGCGCAAACAGCGCCGGCAGGTCTGCAAAGTGGCTGATACGCCGCGAATGGTCGTGGGTCATGGGACTTCTCCTCATCATGGAAAAGGAAAAGAGGCGCGAACGCGCAAAAGCGTCCCGCCCCATTATGTCGATCAGTGCATGTTCGCCCGTACGCTGGCGAAAGCGGTTGAGCGCGTCAGGACGGCATCGACGATTTGCGCCGCATGGGGCGCAAAGGGCGTGCCTTCGAGCAGGTCATAGATAGCAGCGATGATCTCGCCGCATGTAACGCCGCCAGGTATTTCCAGCGAGCGGACCGCAAGCGTGTTTTGGGGTGCCAGCAGATCCCGGATAGCGGGACTGGCGATGATCGCGGCGCAGAGCGCCGAGAGATCGGACAACGGCGCGATGTCATGAAAAGAAGGAAGCGGCATGGACTGTCTCCTCATGCGAAGAAAGGAAATGGGCCGGGGAAACCTGACGCCTCCCCGGCCCCGAACGGGTTCCGATCAACGGGTGATCAGAACGGGTCCTCCTCGCCAAACGGCGCGCCTGCACCGGCCAGCTCGCCGTCAGCCCCTGCGGTGCTGTCGCCGAAGCCGCCTTCGTCGCGCGAACCGCGATCGTCATAATTGGTGCGGCTGGTCCCCATGCTGCCCCCGAAGTCGGAGCGCATGGTGTCGCGCCGCCATGCGACCATGTAGCCGCCATGATCGGCCGGGAAGAGCGCGATCGGCAGCGGTTCAGGCAGGCTGGGATCGTCGATATTGCCGGCAAGGAAGACCTCGCCGGTGCGCTTGGACGCAGCCTCCCACAATGCGCCGACCTGAACCCAGCGACGCGCGACGTTGAGCGCCAGGATTTCGTAGACCGGAGCCTTCTCATTCTCGCTCATGACCTTGCGCAGCCCAATGCGCGGGAGATCGATCGTGCGGGTGGCGATCGAGCCCGTCAGGCGGCCGTTCTGATTGAAGATTTCACCGATGTTCATCGTCTTGACCTTTCGAATGTCGCTCGAAATCCATTTTCCGGCGACACCCTCCCCGTCCCTTCTCTCCTCTCTGTCCCGCCCTTGCCCCGCGCACCGCCCGTCGAAGGAACAGCGCTCCCCATCCCTCCCGCGCGACGCTCGCCCCTCCACCACCCGCAGCCCTGCGACCGGCCCACAATTCTGCGCAAACCCCCGGCAAGACGGGCCGCGAATGCAGGGCCGCCGGGGGCAGCGAGGGTGGATGAGACGCGAGGTTGGAGGCGCGGCGGTAGCCGCGCGGGCGCTACGGTCGGGGGAGTAGCGGTAGTGGTGCGCAAGGCGAGGCCGGGCGATTCCTAAAGGCCGAACCGGCAGAGTTGTAATGACCGGCACCGACCGGTACATTTCCAGTATCGCGCGGTTGATGGCCGCGGACCGCTGGGGAAAACGCCAGGACATAGATCAGATTGGCGACGCTTGCGGGACCGACAGCAAGCACATGGCTCCTATGTGCCTATCAAGCATGGATCACGCCCTGCGGCCCAACCACATGGTCTTGCCGGGCAAACTCCGTAGTGGCGGCAGGCCTGGTGATGGCGGGTATGCGACATGCAGGGAAATTCCAGGACGTCACCTTATCCGGGCGTGGCCACCTCAGTCCTTGCCAGGCCGTGAAGCGCAGGCCCGCCCGGCATTGAAGCGTTCGATCCATGTGTTGATGTGGGAACGTTGCTCGATCGGGACAGCTGCCGCTGCACGCTGGAACTCGACAAGATCGAGCGGAGCATTCGCCATGATCTCGTCGATCTCGGTGCCATCGAGCAAGCCCTCGGCGCGGATGAAGGCCGTCATCGATCCCGGCCGCTTTCGGGTCGATTTGCGCCATAGTCCCTCTATCGTACGCAGGCGGGGCGCCGCGCGGGATTCGAGCAGCACGATAAGGCGCAATTCCTCGCGCGGCAGCGCGCGCACCTCCGACACCTGCATGGCGGTACAAAAGAAGCACGAGCTTTTATGAAAGGCCGGCAACCCTGCTGGGCTATCACACGCTCGCAATCTTCACGCGTGAAGCCCCAATCCCGAAGCGGGTACCGGTATTCATAGAGGTCCGAGCTATGTCCTACGCGGTGGGCGTAACGCTGATTGTCCCGGGCCGAGCAGTCGTAACCGATCAGCCGGACAACTTTCTGGCCATTGGCCCAGGCATGCTGTGCCGGAGGCCAGGCCTTGACCCATTTGTCCTGTGGCGAAATTTTATGCCGTGCCGAACAACTATGCTGCCCAAATGCGATCGAGGGCAATGTGCCATTCGTCAAACAGGCATCGAGCAGCGAGGTATAGGGCGGCCAATGCTTGAAGAACCGGGCCTGATATTCGACGATCTCGTTGGGAACGCCATGATCGTCCATCCACTGACGGAAGGCAGGGATAAGCCGGCGGGTGTGAGGCTGCTCGGGCATTGCCGCCAACAAGGTCATGTCAGGGATTTCGCCCCGACGGACAAGTTCGATGATCATCGCGGTCGAGTTGGTGCCTGCCCCCCATGCCGCGACGACGGGCGCACGCTTGCCCGCGCTCATGCGGCCATCGCCAGCCAGCGGTCCGGCCACACCGGCGGCCTTGTCGTTACCCGATAGGCCTGAAGGGGCACGATCCCGCGAATGACATAATGCGGGATACCCGTGTCCCGCCGGAGGTTGAGGGCGATTTTATAGGCGTGATCGAATGAGCATAAGCGGTGCCGGCAAAGTGACAACCGGGCGGGCAGATCGGACGAGGGCATCATGGCCTCCATGCAGGAATAGATTCAGGCAGCGATTGACCGGTCGACATCGACCGCCGCAGCGGCGTTAAGTGCAAGAAGACTTTGGAGCGTGACGGGTGTGCGATTTGCCCGCCGGGTCCTGGGGCCTCGGGACGGCCTGGCCGGATCGTTGAACCGGCAACCGATACGCGCGGCATGCTTACCGATGACGGCGGGATCGCGGCCAAGCGCCTGGGCGACATCGACCATCGAGACGCCATGGGTCCAGGCATTGCGGATCGCCCGGTCCTCATGCGCGCTGAATGCGCGCATGAAGCCATGCACCAGCCCCAGGCGGTTGGCATGATAAAGGACAGCGCGCACGCCGCGACCAAGGTCTTTGGCAATGTCCCGTGTCGGTACCTTGCCATAATCCGCTCGCAACCGAGCTTCTTCCCCGGCCGTCCAGACAGGTCCCTGCCGAAACCCGTCGCGGCGGACATGCGTGCCGCGCAAGCCAAGCGCCTCTGCACGCCAGCGGATGGAATGCGGGCTGCGGCCAAGCCGCTCCCGCAGGGGCGTAAGGCTCGCCCCGGTAGCGTAGGCGTGGCGCAGCAGCTCGTCTTCCTCGATGATCCACGGCCTGCCCCACCCTCTGCCGTAACCCAGTTTGCGAAGGCGTTGGCCAAGGCTGCGACTGTTCCGGGTCGGAAAACCTTCGGCGGCAAGCGCCTGCGCGATGGCGACATAGCGCGCGCCGGTGGCCGCGAGTGCGAGTGCGCGAGCCATTTCCGCGTCGCTCCAGTCGTCCGGCTGGCAGGCATGGCGCAGACCCAGCGCCGAAGCGCGGGAGATGACGCCAGCGAAGGGACGGCCGATGAGGCTGGCAATCTGGGCGACGGGAACACCCTTGGCGTACCCGGCGCGAAGCTGTGCATCTTCCCAACCGCTATAGGGCGGCGATCCCGGTTCTGAGAGTCCGAGCAGTTGCGCACGGGCATAGAGGGCGCTCACAGCGCGGCCTAGGCGGGCAGCCAGTGTCGCGGTTGGTTCGTGCATATAGCAGCGCGCCAGTTCCTCATCCTCCCACGCGATCCAGGATCGCCGCGAGTTTCGGCGCAGGCCAAGATCATAGATACGCGTGGCGATGCTGGCACGCGATCGGCCCAGCATTGTGGCAATCTCCTCTAGCGTGCAGTCATCGGCGAAGGCGGCGCGCAAACGCAGCGTTTCATCGGGGAGCCATGCGTCGGCACGGAAAGCCAGTTCGGCAAGTGGCGCGGTTGTACCCGTTTGCTGGTCAGGGACGAACGGGATGAGTTCGACGATTTCAGCGTCGAGATCGAAGCTTGTCTCTTTCATGGCACTCTCCGTTCAGACCAGGCCGATAACGGGCGTATCGACGACACGCAGGCGCAACCGGGCAGACAGCCGCGCGATCCGCGTATCGCCGCGCGGCATGGTGTCGGACGCACCGATCGCGGCGAGCAGGTCGAGCCCGGCATCGATATCGTTCGCAGGCAGGGCAAGGTGCCGCACCAGATCGTCCGCCGTGGTGGCGTTGGGCGCTATGCTGCCCAGCGCGCCGACAATGCGGGCTGCGGCGGGGGCGGCGGGATCGAGGAGGAAGGCGTCGAGCGCACGTTGGCCTCGCATGGTCACCCGATCGCCCTTTGTCGGCATGACCTCGCGCAGGGCGTCAAGATCAAGCAGGGTTCGGCTCTCATCGGCATCAAGATCGGCGGCAGCGACGAGATCTGGCGTTCGCCCGATATGGGGAGTGATCGTGGTATCGATCTTCGCCAGCACCGGCGTTGCCGCGAGCGCGGGGCCAAAGGCGAAGAATTCGCCGGGCGGAAGCTGGCGCAACAGCGCCGCCTGATCGCTGCCGAACCCGAGAAGATCGGCAGCACGTGCCACGTCGCGATCAAAGACATTGAGGCCGATCAGATGATTGTGCAGTTCGGAAACCACCGAACTTGCGAGCTTGGCGAGACGCTGGGTCGCGATTATCGTGCCAATGCCGCGCTTGCGACCCCGCGCGCACATATCCGTCAAGGTGGCGACGCCCAGACGGCGGGTCTCCGCGTCGCGGGCCGAGGCTGCCATATGTGGCGCGAGCAGATGCGCCTCGTCGATACATACCAGCACGGTGTGAGCCCAATGTTCGCGCGGCGTCGAAAGCAGGCCCGCAAAGAAGGCCGCCGCTTTCTCGATGCGATGATCGGGCTCCAGATCGGTAAGGTCGAGATGGAGGGCGATACGATGCTGCCGCGTTCGCAGCGCGAGCGCTGTGAGACCATCATTGGCATATTCGCGTGCGATGACCGTCGTTGCGCCGATATGGGTAGCAAGGTTGGCGAACTCGCCTTCCGGGTCTATGATGATGGTCGTGAGATAGTCGAAGGCTTCTTCGATGATCCGGCGCAGCGTCTGGCTTTTGCCCGCGCCCGAAGATCCCTGAATCAGACAGCGCCCCGACATCAGCTTGCCGAGATCCAGTTCGAGCGGACCCGTCGAAGAGCGGCCGAGCGGGACTTTCGTGTCACGGGTGAAATCATGGTTGGCGATGGTCATCTGATGTCCTTCTTCACCCGGCGTCGCGCAGAGCGGCCGGAGATGCTGGTCGAGGGAATGGGCTTGAGGCGATAAATGGCTGGCGGCCTGGCGATCAGGGATGCTTGTGCTGCGATCACTCGATCGACTGTTCGGACAGCGTGGCGTCCTTTTCACAGGCCTCGCAAAAAGCTGCGTCGAAGACAGCGCCAAGCGCCCAGTCCTGGGCATCATCGTCCCAGCGCGCCCAGGCATCGCGCATCACCTCGGCGCTGCCACATGCAGAACAGCGGATCGTGATCCTGGCAGCGGGGTTTGCGGCATTGACCGATTTCCCGGCGTCGCCCGTTGCCTCCCCCTGCCCGGCCGCGAAGACCGGGAACCGATCGGAAGGCGGTTCATCACGGTCGAAGCTCAG
The DNA here is from genome assembly GCF_900013425.1 of Sphingobium sp. Z007. Classification (GTDB taxonomy): domain Bacteria; phylum Pseudomonadota; class Alphaproteobacteria; order Sphingomonadales; family Sphingomonadaceae; genus Sphingobium. The sequence continues at coordinate 843,664 of NZ_FBXK01000001.1, read as the reverse complement.
CCAATTCGCGCCTGCCTTGCGGGCGTCCGACAGCAAAGCCCAGAATTGGGGCGAAAGCCCATCGGGACGCTCTGGCCAGTCATCGATGAAGCCAAGATGGACCCAGAAGCCATATTGGTGGGCCTCGATCGACAAGATCGGATGATCGACGATGATCCGGCCGCTCCTTCGCGGCGCGTACTGGATCAGCCGGTCGATGGCGTCATTCTCGGCGCGGGGAAGATGCGCTGTCGAACAGGCGCAGACGGGGAAGCGGCGCATGGCCGGTCTCCTTGATTGGGTTGGGACAGGGGCGACAGGCGCGGCGAGCAAACTCGGGCGCCCTTTCAATTCGGCAAGAAATCGACCGTGATGGCACCGCGCTCGGCGTGAATAACGATCTTGCGATCGAGCGGGATCAGCCAGCTCAGATTATCCCATGCGCTCATGTTGATGGCTTCGAGGGTGGCAGCGTCCTCCCCAAGGAGGATATGCGTAGCGTGCTGCCGCGCCTCGCGTTCGAAGGATCGCGACTGGGTGTCCCAGCTGTCGCAGTCGCCATCATCAGCCCCACAGAAGAACGTCGCATAGATCATGCGGCTCAGTCTGTCCGGGGTGATACCATCATCGCGCGTGGCCAGGATTATGGCCTCCGCAATATCCCAACCGCCATTGCGGCAGACGAGCGCCGGGATTTCGATGGAATGGACGCTGCGTGGCGCGTCCGTGCGACCGGTTTCACAAACCGTCAGCTCGATGACGATCCGGTCGACCAGGCCACAAGCGAAATCGGCGGGGAGACACATGTCGTCGTCATAGCGATGCACGGAGCCTTCCCGGTCGATGCGCAGTGAAATATCCCGGATGACCGGGAGATCATCATACCAGGCGTAGCCTTGCAGCGCGTCTTCCGCCTCGACGAGTTGCACATCCTCAATGGGCGGTTTGCCCCGCGCCAGCGCAAGCGCCTGCGCGATATCGGACTCCAGCGCCGGCACGATCAGCATTGCGCCTTCAGGAGCGATCATGCGGCTGCTGCGCCCATGACAGTCGTCGGCGGTCTGCGGCCGCCAGATCGCCAGCCCTGAGCGCGCCTGCGGCAGCGTGACGCTCAGCTCGCACGCCCGCTGCCAGGCAGTAAAGGGCAGCCGATGGTCCGGTCGGGTCGCGATGGCCTTGTACAGGATCTGCTCGGCAGCGTCGCGAAGGGCCTTCAATGCCGCGTTGTCGATAACCTCCTTGCGCGCCGGCAGAACCATATGAATTTCCGGCGCATCCATAATATCGATCCGGACCGTCCAGAGACTGCCATTGTCTTTTTCTTCCCGAACCGTCGGCAAGGCGCATTTGACGCGGTGCCCGTGAAAATTGATGCGTTGGTCTCTTGGCCAATCAGGATCCCGGTCATAGACACCGATACGGCAGCCGCAGGCGTTTTCGACAAACATGGCGTCCTTGAGAAAGTCTTCTCGGAGCAGCATCGCGCCGTTCAACATAATCGGTATGGGAAAATGGCGGGCGGCATCGGCAACGGCGGCGTGCAGGCCATGTATCCATTCGTCCGGCATTTCGATCGAGATCAGCGTGCCCTGATCGATCATTCCCTGCCCAAGGGCCAGCGGTGCGCCGCTGTCCCATGCGTCTGCCGGAATCTCGACTTTCCAGGCCGCGCCCGCAGAGGGGGAGAAGGACTGGATGTCGACCGCGCGGCCGGCCAGGCTGAACATGCCCATGCCGGCCGGGTCTTCGCTGCGGGCAATGTCATCGCCCCAGCCTGAATGTCCCAACATCAGCAGGGCGGCTGGATCGTCGATGCCGCAGCCATCATCCCGGATGTGCAGAAGGGATCGGCCTTCCTGTTCGGTCAGATCGACCGCGATGCAGGTGGCGCCGGCGCGTCTGGCATTCTGGAACATCTCATGAAGGCAGTCCCGGCTATCGCCTGAAAAAAGGCGTGAAGCGCGGCGGATCGCGTCCGGGCTGACGGCGCTATGGATCGTTGCGGGAAGGGGCATGACGGTCTCCCTGGTTCCGGACTGGAACCCATCACCCCTCCCCTCTTCCTTCCCTCCGTTTGTCTTCGAGGGCCATGCCGCCCGCGGATGGCACTGTGCATCCGATATTGCGGCAGCGGTCCCGGACTGCGAAGGACAAGGAATGCCTCAGGATCTGGATTCGCAACTCACCGACTTTCTGCGCCGCCTGCCGGACTGGATGCGGCGGGACATTTCCGCCGCCGACCCGGCGCGGCGTGAGCGCGCGGAAGAGGCGCTGCACGCCATGCTGCTTGCGCTGGTCAAGGGGACAGGACGGTCGGGAGGTGAAGACATCTGATGGCGACCTCTGGCAGTGGTAAACGCGGCACGGGCAGGGTGACGCTCGATGCGCTCCAAGCGCTGGGACCCGCGCGCCTTGCCCGGCTTGTCCTGGCCCAGGCGGAGCGTGACGCCATATTCGCCCGCGCGATCCGCATGGAGCTGGCGGCGAAGGACGATAGCGGGGCCCTGGCCCACGAAATCGACAAGCGGCTGAAGACCATTCGGCGTTCGCGCGGGTTCGTCGAATGGGACAAGGTAGGTCCGCTCGCGCGCGAACTCGACCAGTTGCGGGAAACCATATTAGGACCACTGGCCCAAACCTCGCTGAGCCAGGCGGTCGATTGCATGAAGCTGCTGCTGAGCCTTGCCGAACCGGTGTTCGAAAGGTCAGACGACAGCAGCGGTTCGCTGGGCACGGTGTTCCGGCAAGGCGGCGAAGATCTGGGCGGGCTGTGGGCCCGAGCCGATGTACCCGATGTCGAGCAGCTCGCCGGGGATATTTTAACGCTGATCGAAGGGGATGGCTATGGCGTGTTCGACGACCTGCCGGACGCAGCCTCCCCGGCTCTGGGACAGACAGGCCGCGCAGCCTTGCGACGGATGCTGCTGGAGCGGCAGGCGGGGCTGACCGGCCCGGAGCGACGGCAATTCGATTATAAGGTCGGCTGGCTGTTGCCCAAGCTCGCCGACCTCGACGGCGATGTGGACGCCTATATTGCGACAGTCGATCCTGAACGGCGTAATACGCTGCTCAATGCGCAGGTTGCCGCCCGCCTGATCGCGCAGGATCGTGCGGCAGAAGCTCTCGACTGGATCGACGCTCCGGTTGAGCGCTGCCATAATGAGCGCGAACTCGCCGATCTCAAATTACGCGCCTTTGAGGCGCTGGGCCGCAGGGACGATGTGCAGGCGCAGCGCAAGGCGATCTTCGACCGCTGGCTCGACGCTCAGGCGCTACGCGAATGGCTCAGGGCTTTGCCTGATTTCGAGGATGTCGCTGCGGAAAGGCAGGCTCTCGATCAGGCCATGACCTATGATCGAGCGACATCGGCACTGGCGCTCCTCATCGCCTGGCCTGATCTCAAACGCGCTGGGAAGCTGACCAGGGAGCGGTTCGAAGAGCTGGAAGCCCGGAGCTATGACACTCTGCGTCCTGCCGCCGAGGCTTTGTCTCAGGCCGATCCGGGCGGGGCCACCTTGCTATATCGCCGACTGGTGACTGGCGTGCTCGACCGGGCGAGTTCGAAATACTACCCCTATGCCGCGCGGGACTTTGCAGCCGCGACGGATTTGGCCGACCGTATCGCAGGCGATGTCGATGTCGTACCGCATGATGACTGGCTGGCCGATCTTCGCAAGGTGCATGGACGCAAGATCGGCTTCTGGAATCAGGTCGCGGGGAAATTCGGATAATCGCGGAGAATGCCGGGGCGGCCAGATTGGAAACCTCCCTACCAATGGTGGAGCGGCAGTCCGTCGACGTCACTGCCGTCACAGTCGAAGAGCAGGAACTGGAAGCCGTGCGCGCGGCCGAAGGCGATGAGCCGCAGTAGATCCTGCGGCAATTGCGCACGGCGGTCATCATCAATGGCGCGCGTCGGCACGAACCAGCCATAGACCGAAGCCGCGATGTCGATCGGTCGATCACTGGGCGGCCAGGACGCCCATTTATCGAGGCATGAGGCGGTATGAACCGTCAGATGGGCGGTCGATAATACACAATAGCGGCCTTGCTCGATCGATCCGGCAGCAAGGGGATACGGGTGTGCGACGGGCGCAATACGCATGCGATCCTTCGTGCAGCTTTCCGACGGATGACATTCGAAATAGCTTGATATAGCTTCGGTGTCGGACAGAGCGTTCGGGTCGCGCGCGTCGTCGATCTCGCTCCAATATTCACGGCAATAAGCAGCGATTTCCACGTCGAGAGCCATCGCATCGACTGCGACGTGGATATTCATTCCATGCCGATGTTCAATCACGGCAGTGTGGACCTCTATCGCCGGATGGTCCTCATGGCTGGTCCCGATCGCGGTTTGGCGGGGTGCGTCATATCCTATAGGTGGAAACGACGTCGATCTGACGTACCGAACGGGCGCAGTTGCGCGAATGACCGGACGGCGCGGATCTGACCAGTCGATCGTGTCGGCAATCCAACGGGGCACGAAATCCCAATCGAACGACAACGGATATTCGCCGTCGACAGTGCGCCATGCAGCCTCGACCGCATCGACCCAGCCTGCCACGATCAGACGCAGCGCCGCTGTACCGAGCGTATCGAAGCATGTGCGCAAGGCAAGCGCTAGACTGCTTGCATCGGGAGTGGTCGCAGCACGATCGCGCAGTTCTAGGACGGCTTCCCAAAGACAAGCAGCGGTTTCGAGATGGGATAATGTGTAGCGGGTCATGGAGATGGCTCCAGGAGGAGGTGGCACAGCGCCCACGGTTCGGACAGCGGCTGGATCGGCACACCCGTCCCAGGATTCCGGCTCGGAAGTTCTGTCATCGAGATTGATCGCAGAGCATGATCAGGCCGTGCGGACAGTGGCGGTTCGGCTGAGGTCAGGAATGCGCGCATCGTCATAGACGCTGTTTACCGACATCTGCAGCGCCTGTTGCTCCGCAGCAAACCAGGTGGATGCAGGAACGGTGTAAGTCTCGGTGGCATAGTATTCGCCGCCGCTGAAGAAGGCGATGTCGACGATAAATTGCGGCAGGGTAAGGGACGATTGGGCGCGCATGGCGGCATCCTTTCATGACGATGGCCACCCCGGCGAATGACCGGGATGGCGAGGAGGGAGGTGGAGAAGGCATGAGAGCGGCGGCGTCGGGCCTCAAAGCGCCTGTTCGAGCAGCTTTCTGGCCTTGTTTTCCAGATCGAGGCGGCTGTCCTGATGCGGCTTCGCGCGCGCCAGCGCCGTTATGCCCTGGACGAAGTCATAGATGGATTCCGGCGGACGGCCTTCCTCGGCCAGCACGGTCTGGATGATCTTTGCCGTCTCGGCCTTGGAAAAGCCGCGTTTGCGCAGGAAGGGTTCGCGCTCTTCCTCCTTGCGCGCGACGATCCGCTCGCGAGCGGCCTTGATGCCGGAGATGAAATGCGACGGCGAGGAGTTTGCGAAATGCTCAAGCGCGGGCGCGGCCTGATGCGCGAAACGGGCGGCGGCGAATTTCGAGTGGCGGATATTGACCTCCTCGAAATTCTCGACACCCCACAGGCACCGGTTGGCGCACACGCCGCGCAGATAGAAGGTCGCGATCCCGAGTGTTTTAGAGCCGACCTCACTGTTCCAGGCGTAGAACCCTCGAAAATAAAGGTCGGGATCGCCATTAGGGAGCTTGCCGGCTTCGATAGGGTGCGTGTCATCCACGAGGAACAGGAAAATGTCCCGGTCCGATGCGTAGAGCGTGGTCGTCTCCCTGGTGATATCGACATAAGGGTTGTAGGTCATGCTGCCCCAATCGATGGTTCCGGGCACCTTCCAGCGCGTGTCGCCGACGCCATCGCCGGCAAAGGCCATCACCGCCTGGACCAGTTCCCAGTCGAAGATCCTGCCATATTCCGACCCAGTCGCCGCCCGCAATTCGGTGCGACCATTCTCGGTCTGGAGCAGTTTGACCTGCTCGCCCCGGTGGTTGATCAACCCATGCTGCAGGTTGATGCCGGCAAGCGCGGCAGGCAGCTGCCGCAGATAAGAGGCCGGGGCACCGACGAGACTTGCTACCTGGCCAAAGGACCAGTTAGTGGGTGCAAGCGGTCGATCATCGCCCGGCGCCACCAGCATCAGCCGCTCTGGATTGTCGCTTTTCGCCTCGACCCGGATCGACCGGCTTTCAACGATACGCGTGGTCGCACGGTCCGCGCGGCCGCGCACGGCATCATAAAGATTGGTCAGCGAGAGATATTTCTCATCGTCGGGACGGGAGAACCACTCGGACGATACGCGGCTGCTCATGCGTCCGCGCGAGACATCGATCCGATAGGGCGCCGTAACGCAGGGGTTTTCGTTCATGGGGGCAAGGGTCGCCATGGAAATCGTCTCCTTGAGATGCAAAGCGACAGGTGCTTCACGGCCCCTGTCACATTCCCGCCCCTCCCTTCCCTTTCGCGCATCGCGATATGGGTTCACGAGACCCCGATCGGCGGCAGCAGGTACGACGGCGGCTTGTATGTTTTACAAATTGGCGTATATGTTCAACGAAAGGAGGTCGTGATGGCGACGAAGCACGAGGATCATCTGTCTCAGCGACATGAAGCGGTCGTGGCCGCTGCCAAGGCGGCGGGTTTGCTGTCGGGCACGAACAGCGCGGTCGGCGCCCGCGTGCCACGCGAACTCATCGATCGCGCCAAGATGCGCAGCGGCATCGCCTCGACCACCGATCTTGTCGAATATGCGCTCGCCAAAGTGGCGCTCGAAGATGATTTCGGAACCAGGCTTGTGAGGCGGAAGGGTGCGATCCCTGCGGACATTGCGCTTGGGATTTGATCGCAAGGCCTCGTTGCGCAGGATCAGGCCGCAGCGATCTGCTGCCAGGCTGGCGCGACGACCCGAAGAGGCATTGCCGCTCGTTCACAAGGCAGCTGTCATAGGCCGCGAGCTTCTGCTCGACACGTGTGTCTATATTGATGTGCTCCAGGGCAAGACACCGGTTGAAGTAGACTGTTTGCTGGAAAACAGGATCGTCAATCATTCCTGCGTGGCGCTTGCCGAGATGACCCACCTGATGGGCGCGCTCGATCCGGCCGACAAACGCACCGCGTCGGTCCTCAAGACGCTGGGACGGACAATCGACGATATCCCGGAGCATCGTCTGAGCGCCCCCTCCTCCCGCATGTTCGGAGAGGCCGGTATGCTGGCAGGCATGGTCACACGGCTTTGCGGCCAACCGCATTCAATCGCCCTTCTCAACGATGCCCTGCTGTTTCTACAGGCTGCGGCGACCGGCTGTGACCTGCTGACAGGCAACCGGCGCGATTTCGATTTTTTCGATCAGATCATTCCTGGGACGGGCGTCATCCTGTATTGACCCGTCACATAGGCGCGGGAACCCGACCATGCTCGCGACCGCCAGGATCGGTCAGGCAACATGCCAGCAGCACCAGCGTTCAGCCGCCTGGCGTGGACTGAGCAGGCCATGATTGCCGGCGCACCATGAACGAAAAGAAGGATCGAGCGCGAGTCCCGGATCGGCGAGCCGGTCGATGACGTCCTGCATGAAGCGATCGACTGGAGCGATGGCGGCCCCGGCTCGAACGTGAGCGACCGCAGCCTGAAGCTGCGTCACCATTTTCTCGGCTTCATCGATCGAAATATCCTCGATCGCACGCATGCCGCCGCGCGGTCCGCAGATGGCCAGGGTAATGATTGTTGTGCCAGTCGGTATCCGGCCCAGGGCGTCGATATGGACATGTCGGGACATGCCAATCTCCTATGATGTGAGGCGTGAGAAGGTCAGAAGAGGCTCAGCTGTCGCGGCATGGATCGCTGCGATGCCCTTGCTTCGCGCGATGGCGGAACGGCATCTCGCGGTGGTGATGGCGGACCTGCCTTCTTGGTAGCATGTGGCGCCGCCGCGGCCAGAGGCTCGTGACATCGACGAACGGCCAGCCGGGCATCCCATCCACCCAGAATATGGGCCGGTGTGCTCATGAATCCTTTTGCCATTCGTAGAGAAGGTGATCGTCGGGACCATATTGCGAACCGATGGCGATCCGGACAAGGCGACCATCGCAGGCAAAGGCAGATGCCCGGGGAAACGAAAGGTAGGAACGACCTTCGAGGATAAGGTCGCCGGAGCGCACTTTCGTGATTTCGCGGGTCGTTCCGAGAAGACGATGACCGGCGGGCGCGTCGATCAGCTTCAACCGGTCACCCGCTTTGATGCGCTTCTTGAACGCCGCCAACGATATGACTGGGTCGACGGGGTTGCGGATACCCTGACGTTTTGCCAATGCCGCCCAATAAGCCTGGCCGATGCGGACCTCGCAGTAGAAACTGCATGACCAAAAATCCTGCAAGGGATTGGTCCGCGTGAACCCGAACCGTTCCATTTGATCGCGCACCTCGCCAATAAAGGCGTCCTGCGCTTCACGGACGGTGAGGTCGTCAGGTGTATCGAGGATTTCCGCGATGACCTTGCGTCCGCCAGCAAATGTCTCGGTGCGGATCGCAAAGCTGGTGCCAGTAAAATGCCGGGCGAGATGGCGTTCGATCCGGGAGGCGAGCGATGGCAGCGCTTCGCCGGCGCGATAGAGATCACCTTCATAATGGAAATTGCCGCGTTCGTCATGGTCGGTCTGGCTATACAGGCGCGCGGACGCGCCCGGCGCGTTAGCGTCGGTCATGATGTCATCCTTATGGCTCGATCAGATTTGGAGGGGCGAGTGCGTCAGGCCAACGGCGATTCCATTGAGGGAGGCAAGCTGTGGTCTGCTTCATTTCGGGCAAGAGCCCAGCCGAGATAGCCAAGACGCGTGTCGCCGTTGGCGACCTCGGCCTGCCAATCGGCCGAGGGATATTGTGGATAGTCGATCCATGGATCAGGCGGTTCCACCGGTGGCGCCACTGCAGATCGGACCAACCGGCGCGCCAGTTCCTCCTGGGTGCTGGCAAATTCGACATGATCGGCAAATATCGCGCACCATCCTCCGCCAAAAGCGTCACGACGTGGGCGCGAACAGCCATAGCTCCAGTCGAACCCGACAGGCGCGGTCTGCAAGCTCTCCTGGCAACAGCGCCGAATGAGTTCAGCAATCGGACCAGGCTGGAAGTCGGTCGTGCCATAAATGGCGACGATGCACTCGGCTGCACCCGCAATCTCGATCTCAGCCCCGAAATGCGGGAAGTCGGGATCATCGAAGATTTCGAGCAGGCCGTTGAACGGATTGGCGAGATCGGTCGGCATGAAGGCGGCGAGGAATTCAGCGCTCGGTTCCCCCGGGGCAAAATCACCCAATAGATCGGACGCGTGCTGCCACGCCTCCTCGATCAACGCAGCTTCACGTGCCATGCAGGTGAAGGCGAAGGAAGCTTGAACATAATGGTCAGCCATGGACCGGCTCCATCATTGCTTCATCGATCGGTTCTTCATCGATGAGCACCAGCGGCGGCGGGTTCTGGCGTGCAAGCTGGTAGTCATTTTCGATTGCCACGATGCTTCCCAGTTCCCTAATGCGTTCGATCGAGAAGAGCTGCTGGTCATCTTCAGTCGTCAGATAGTGTCGCGGTTCGCCATGGCCCCTGTAAATGACGCGGACAGAGGGGAAGCTTCCCGTATATCCGCCCGACCATCGGACATAATGAAAGCCAAGACGTCGACATCTTTCTTCGATTCTCTCGAAGCATCCATTGGCCACTTCGTGATCCATCAAGGTGAGAGGATAATTTCCAGGAAGATAGGCGGGATCGAAGGGCGTTCCGTCCCAGTCGACAGCCACATTGTCGTTGCCGATCGCCTGAACGAGAACGGGATATTGCGAGCGTGGAATCACACCGCCTATCATGATATGCGCGGATACACGGTCGGCCATGATATGCCTTTCGTAGTTACTGGACTCCAGTCGGTCTCTCCATCCTCCCCCCCTCCCCTTTACCGGACCGTATGACCGTCACTCATTCCCGTCTTGCATGAGCTGCAGATTCCCGCATAGCTACAGCGCAGTTCCAGTCCGGCGATAACCGGCATCCTCCATTCGTTCCTCAACCAGGAGTCCTTTCGTGGCCGATACCGAGCAGCCTGATTTCACCGCAATGACGGTGCAGTTATTGAGCGCCTATTTCTCCAACAATCAGGTTCCAGCCGGCGACATCGCTGGCATCATCGAAGCGACCCGCGGCGCGCTTGAACGGAAGGCTGACGCGGAAGTGCCAGCGGCACCCGAGCATGTTCCTGCTGTATCGATCCGCAAGAGCCTTGGTTCACGCGAGCACATCATCAGCATGCTCGATGGAAAGCCGTACAAGACCCTCAAACGGCATCTGGCGGTCAATGGACTGACACCCGCGGAATATCGCGAGCGCTATAAGCTTCCCAAGGATTATCCCATGGTCGCGCCTGCCTATTCGGAACAGCGGCGCACCGTCGCGCAAAAACTCGGCCTTGGACGGCGGGTTGGCGCGAAAGCGCAGGATGCTGCTCCGGTGGTGGAAGCATCACCCGTAGTAGAGGCGGCGCCAGTTGTCGAAGCGACACCGGTTGTCGAAGCCGCGCCGCCAATTCCGACGGAAGCAAAGCCAAAGCGCGGCCGTGGTAAGGCGGCCGCTGCCAAACCCAGCGAACAGGCCGAAATCGTGGCGTCCGAGCCAAAGCCTGAACCTGCGACTGTGCCCGCAAAAGCGGAGGCCGCGACAATAAAGCCTGCCAGGAAGAAGCTGGGCGTAAGAACTGCAAAGGCCCCGGCAACAGCCCTGAAGGAACCGGTGGAACCCGCAGTATCAGAGCCCGCAAAGGCCAAACCTGCCAAGCCAGCCACCGGGAAAAGGACAGTTGGAAAGACTGCAACGCCAAAAGCTCCAGCATCCACGAAGCCGAAAGGCGCAGGGCGGCAGGTATCCGGTGTAAAGCAGAAGAAAGCGCCTGTTCCAGCACCGACATCTACGGAATAATGGTCACCGACGAGATATGGGTTTATCCAAACCCATATCTCGTCTGAACGCTGACCTTGCGAGCGTCATCGGTCGCGCGATGGGGCGCACCGCGGCGAAGACTAGCTCCGCTCCGCCATAATCCTGGCAAGGATGTCGCCCGCACGGTCAGGAGGCAGGAAAATCCTGGTCTTGAAGGCGACGACCTCACTGAATGCTCCGCAAGCCTTCAACCAGGTCCGATCCTCGGGTCGATAGTCTCGTATTTCGAGGCGCGCACTGTCGTTGACATGAACCCGGGCAAGTCTGGCCGGACCAAGACCTGGGATCGATACTCCGCCCACCGAACGCGCACCATCGATGATTTCGTCGGGACCAAGAGCTGTCGCGCCATCGAGGCCGAACTCCCTTTGAATCCGTTCCACGGCCGCTGGATGGATGATGCGACCCAGGATTGAACCGCCAGCGCCATCGTCGATCCGCCAGACGCGCACGTCATCTTCCGGCAATTTATGCCATACGGGCAGCAGCAGCCCGGTGGCCATCGTGATCGTTTCGACCATGAGATTTTTCGTCGCTTCGGCCGCTTCCTGCTCCCAAAAGACCTGGAAAACATCGGGTTCGATCTCGCTCCAATGGCTGGCTTTTAGGGCCGCTCTATCCATGCGGAGCTGACCGCTGGGACGAATGAGATAGCAGCGTTCGATCCATTTGCCATCATCGTCCTGTCCCGGCCATGTCGGCATGCACAGTGCGACCCGGCCGGACCGGGCATTGCGGAGCCAGGCAGTATTGTCCGTGTTCTTGCAAATAAGCTGCAACGCAGCCCAGTTGGTAATCGGTGGCCGCCGGTGCAGTTCCAGACGCAAAAGCCGTGTCTCGGCGCCGATTACAGGATCGGTGCGCAGCAGACTGTCGGAAAGCAGAACCACTTTCTCGGCGCGGATGGTTTCAATGCCCAGGTCAAGCGTGCCGGCAGCGCGCGCCGCTTCGACGCGGTCCTCGACCAACCCCAGAAACTCCTCGAATATGCTATTCTGCGTTGCGATCCGCAGTGGCAATATGCGGTTGAGCCAGCGATGAATGGGCGGCAGACGTTCCAAAAGTTCCCCGCCTTCGTCGCAAAGCTCAAGGCCCGTCATCTCCTGGAAATCAGCGAGCGAGACGCTGCGGAGTTTGCCCTCATAGAGGAGATGGAACCATTGAACGAGCGCATCGCGGGCATAGTCGGATTCCAGATTGTCGGAAGGATCGAACAGGTTTTGCGATCCGGTCTGGCGTTGCCCCCTGGTCAATGCGCCCAACGCTTCCAGACCGCGGATGATGGTGCTGAGGAAGCGCCGCTCCCCCCGGCAATCGGTGGTGAGCGGGCGATAGACGGGCGGCGTCAGCTGGTTCGTCCGATGGCTACGACCAAAGCCCTGTACCGCCGAGAGGATGCGGAACCCAAGTTCCAGCAGAAAATGCGCGCGGCGCCTGTGCGCGCTGGCACAGTTCCGATCAGAATGCATGGATCGTCCGGTACTTCCGGCCAGGGAAAAGGCGGCGATGGGCTTGCGGCCATCCTGAAACGCCTGAACCTCGAACAGATTGGCCCGAGCGCTGCGCCTCTCGACCTTTTGTCGCCCGATGGTGTCGGTCACGATGCGCCGCGAGCGCCCCGTGATCTCGGCGACGCGGTCGGTCCCGAAATGCGCGATAAGTGCATCGAGCGCGGTCGGGATCGCGGGCAGCGCACATAGTTCCTCGATCAGTTCGTCACGTGCGGCTATCGCCTGCCGACAAAGCACCGGATTGCCTTGCGCATCGGTCATTGGTTCGGCGCGCATCGCGCCATCGTCGGCACGAAAGACCCGCATCTGGCGCACAGGAAAGCCATTCTTCAAATAGTCGATCAGGGTTTCCTTTGGCGAAACCTCAACGTCCATCGTCGCCCGTTCCTGGGCGGAGAGTTCGGAGAGACGCCGATCCATGATAGCCTCGCCCGTGCTGGCGAGTTGTACCAGCACGGCGTTGTCCGACGCCAGTTCCTGCTCTATCGCCTTGATGAGCGAGGGCATTTTCATGCTGACCAGAAGACTGGAAAAGAAGCGCAATTTCGCGGATTCAAAGGCGCTGAGGGCTGATCCCCGCGCCCGGGCGTTCTGGGTCTTGCCGGATATCCTGTCGACTATGCCGATCTCGGCCAGCACATCGCGCAATCCGCGATGAATAATACTCCAGCTATCGGCATAAGCATCGTAGATCGAAATCTGATCTGGCGTCAGCGCATGTTCCAACGGCTCATATTCGACGCCCGCAAAGCTCAACGCCCGGGCCGTGTAGAGGCCCATTGCCTTGAGATCGCGGCAGACAACCTCAAGGGCTGCAATACCACCCTCTTCCATCGCCTTCATGAACATGTCGCGTGTGGCAAAGGCAGTGCCCGGTCCCCAGAGCCCCAGGCGAACAGCATAGGAGAGATTGTCCGGCCTGGCCGCGCCGGTCGCGGACATATAGAGAATGCGAGCGCGCGGAAGCGCATTTTGCAATCGAACGCCGGCAAGCCCCTGTTCCGAGCCTTGCGCTTTGCCAAAATCCGTCTCGGTCCCGCCTGCGTGCGCCATCGCGTGAGACTCGTCGAAGACGATCACGCCGACGAAATCCTCGCCCGTCCAGTCCAGTAGTTGTTGCAGGCGGGAGGCTGTATCGTGGCGCGCGGAGCGCAAGGCGGCGTAAGTGAGGAAGATAATGCCGCTTTCCATCGTGATCGACGTACCCAGGGGAAAGTTTGAAATCGGCTGAATATCGATGGCAAGCCCGCCCAGCGCCGTCCAGTCGCGGCGGGCGTCCTCGATGAGGTCGGCCATGGAAATCCAGATCGCGCGGCGATTTGCCCGGTTCCATTGATCAAGGATGATGCCCGCCGCCTCGCGACCCTTGCCCACACCAGTACCGTCAGCGATGAAAAAGCCGGTCCGATAGGCTTTGCCTTCCCTGTCCTCGATCAGGCGATCGCCGGCGAGGTTAGATGAAAAGCGGCCGACAAGATCGCGCGTATGCGCTTCCCCGGCATAAATGACGGTTTCAAGCTGCGCCTCTGACAGCGCCTTGGCCGCGCGGTCCTGGAGCAGGGGTTGATAGCGCGGCACCGGCAGGGACACCGAGGCCATGGCAATGGATTCGACAAGAACATCGGGATGCCTGGAGGCAGCATCGATGGAGATCCGTGCGGGCCGCCAGGCAGAATAGATGCCCACGGTCTCGCCGGGAGCAAGCGGCGCCTCCCGAACCACATATGTGATTGGCCGCGCGTCCTTTGCCACCGCTGCAACGCGCGACGGCGGCGCAAGCCTTTGCCCGCTCATATGCCCAAAGAGGCTTCCTCGCGCGACATTAGTGGCTGGTCGGGAAGGCAAAAGACCAACGGCTGGCGGAGGAAGGAGAGGTGGAGGCTGCAGGGGATCCAGCCGATCAGGGATGGCGAGGACAAGGTCCAGTGCTGCCTCGATGTCGCGGGCGACGTGACGCTCCGGCACGCCGATCCATCCCTTGTCGAAGATCAGCAGACGCACATCGATCCCCGTTCCATGTTTGGCATAGGGGCTACCCGATATGGCGATTTCGATGCGGGGCGGCACAAGCTCCACGACTACATTGTAGCCAAGCGCGGCCGAACCTTCTGGCGAGAAGCTTGTCGGCATGATGGCGACGCATCGCCCGCCTTGTGCGAGAGATGCAAGCGCGCCGCGCAGGTGGCGCGCGCCGGCATGGCGATCGATCCCGCGGCCAACGCTCCGACTGAAGGGAGGATTGATCAGCACCAGCGTGGGAATCTGCTCGGTGGTCAGCATATCCTGAATATGTTCGGCATCATGGCGTGTCACGATCTCGCCCAAGCTTCGGGACAGCAGGTCGGCGCGGGCGGGATCATGCTCATTGAGCAGCAGCCGCGCGCCTGCGCGTGCGCCATGGACTGCCAGCAGGCCGGTGCCGGCCGAGGGCTCGAGCAGGATATCGTCCGAGCGACAGCGTGCCGCCATGGCTGCGAGCCAGGCGAGGCTGAGGGGCGTGCTGAACTGCTGGAGCTCGACCTGCTTTTCAGAGCGGTAGGTCTGCGTTGGCAATCCGCGCTCAAATTGCCGCAGTCGTTGGAAGATGTCGGCAGGTGTTCCTGCCAGAAGCGCGCATTGCGGATCGGCGAGGTGCAGGACCTGCGCGGTTTCTAGCGCATCATATGCATCGCGCATCGACCATGGACCGCCGGCATCATCTTCGCCGAACGCCTGGGTCATCATGCGCTTGAGGGACTGGCGATTGACGATGCCGCCATTGCGCAGGCGGTGGGCAAGGGACTGCGCAACCTCGAACAGGCGTTCGGGCGCGTCGTGGGTTTGCGACAAAGCGAGTTGGGGCAAGGTCATGGGCACCTCATGCGAGAATAGGACAATCCGGCTCTCCCCTTCCCGCTCTCCTTCATTCCGGCCCCTGACGTGCAGGAAGGATAGATCAGAACCGGTGACGGGGGATCGGCTCGAGGCTATGGAAGAGCATGGCTCTTCCACTCGACTATCTCGGCGAACTCGACCGGCTGCTGCTTGACCAGGGCGAGGATTGCATGCTGCTGTCGCAGCTGGACGGCTTCCTCACCGGCATCCTCGTCAGCCCCGATCTGCTTGCACCCAGCCAATGGCTGAAGAAGATCTGGGCTGGTGATGACGGCACGGGCATGCTGCAGTTTAGTGAAATGGGCGGTTTCCAGCATTTCACAGACCTCATCATGCACCATTATCATGTCATCCTGGCCTGCCTGGGTCAGCCGGGCAGCTTCGAACCCGTGCTGGAGATCGACACACGGTCGGACGAGACATTGTGGGAGATGTGGATCGAGGGCTTTGGACAGGCGATGGATCTTGCCCCTTCGGGCTGGCAGCGTGTCCTCAATGACGATGATCCCGGTTGCCGCGCCGCGATCGAGGGTATTCGCGAACTTCGCTCGTTTGCCGATGGGACGAAAAAGCTGACTCTCACTGCGGAAGACCGATGGGATCGGGAAGCACCTGACCTGATCCCGATTTGGGTCGAGATGCTGCACCAGTGGCGGATTGAAAATGACCCCTACCGACCGGTCACCATCAAGCGCGAAAAGACGGGGCGTAACGATCCATGTCCCTGCGGGTCGGGCGTCAAGTACAAGAAGTGCTGCGGTTTGAACTAAATGATCGCGGACAACTGCGGGCGCGGCATGACCGTCAGCTGGGTCTTCCTGTGCGCGCTTCCAAACCCGTCAACCCGATGAAGTTAAACGGCGATCGACATTCGCCCCGGCTGAAATCGTCTCCGACAAAAGCAGCAGACACGTTCGCTCTTTCACGTGCCGACCGCAATCATCCGGGCATGCCCTCATCGCCATAAAGAAAGTCCTGGCTATTTGCCGCATTGGGGCCAGTTGTCGTCTTGGGTGTGGCCGCCAAGCGCTTCTCTTCCAGCAAAACGCGGCGGCTGGCCCTATCAGTAGGCATATTGACCGGAACAAGACGGACAGCAGCGTGCCCCTCACGGGTCAGGATGATTTCTTCCCCAGCTTCCGAGCGCCGAACAAGGTCGATGAGTTGGCCTGCCGCATCAGATATGGAAATATGCATAGGCCATTATCCCTGGCGATTAAGAGCAGCGGCTCATTTTAGACCATTGCACAGTTCCATCCAAGGCCGAAACCGGGGGCGGGGACTAAGCCGTGCCCCCGGCCATGTTCAGGCGGCTTGCGCGAAGCTTTGGTCGCCTTCGTTGCCACCTTCCTTGTTCACCATGTCCGCCAGGTCGTGCTCTCTATTGTCGGGCGAGGTCGGCTCTTCGCCGCTATCAGGGGCAGCGAACCGCATTTCATCGGGTAGCCAGACGAGCGCCCGTTCCTGGATTTCCGGCTCGATGATGACATCGCCACCAAATAGCCGCTCGGCCGACGCGGCCAGATCGTGCTTCTTCGACCCGGAATAACGCATGCGAAGTTCCAGTCCGCCAATCTCCTCGAACAAGGCGAGGATGCCAGGCTTGGTCAGCTTGTCGAAGTAGGTGAGCGCCGTCGGCCGCCACCAGGCCGCGACATCGATCCCGAGCTTGCGCCCCAGATGATCGAGAAAGCCTGCCTCGCGTCGTCCGGCAGGAACGGCATTAAGCGTGCGCGCGATCGCCCATCCGAGCCAGGCCGCACGTGCATCGTCGGGCAGCGCACAGAAGGCATCATAACGATCTGGAACGGCCTGGTGGTGGAGCCAGCTCCGATCGAGCGCCTCGTCGAGCTTCGTCCATTCACCCGCCGCCGCCGTTTCCGGCTTGAAGTCGGGCAAGAGACGGGAAGGCACCGAGGCCCGCAGATCGCTCGGCATGTCGAAGGACGCCAGGCGGGATTCACGATCAACCATGATGAAGGTACCCAGATCTAACGCGAATGCGGGATCACTGGCGACGTGGACCGCAAGAAGTTCTGTCTTCATCATCGCCAGCATTTCACGAAGGCGCTGGCTCATCACCGGGCGAGCGTCATTGGCGGTATCGTTCTCCTGCGTTTCAACGCTGGTATTATCGTCGCCCTCGTCGCCGTCATCATCGGCCTCGCCGCTCTCCTCGTCAGACACCGGCGCGATATAGAGTTGATGATGGATTTGCGGCGTGCCGTCTTGGCCGAGCACCACATAGCCAAGAGCGGTCGCTTTCTGCTCAGGATCGATCACAACGTCGCGCTCAGTGATCGCCGTGAGTTCCGCGTGGAGGGCAGCATAGCGCTGTTCCTCATCCTCTTCCGGCTCATAGCCCTCGTTTTCGGCAAGCAGTTCGATCTCGGCAATCTCCTCCTCAATCTCCCGTTTACGCGCTTCCTGATCCTGCGTGAGCGGTTCGGCGACGCCGGTCAGCGGTTGCAGCGCATAGGTTTCCATATAGGGGATTCGCGCGCCGGTGACGATGCGCACTTCCCCCAGGCCTTCGCGCTCACGCAGTGCCTCGGCCTGCGCGGCAAGTTTCGTCTCCGCCAGATCATCGAGAATATGAGTGTCGATCCAGCGCTCGTCGGCTGCAGTGGAGAACAGGTCGGCGTCCTCGACACGGCCACCTGCCGCGATGTAGGAATCCCGCCCGACCAGCAGGGCCTTGGGGTCGGTTGCGCGATAGCTGTAGCCATTGAGCGCCCGCCGGATTTCATTCACATTGTCGCGGGAATAGCTGCCTCTCAGCGATTCCCATATCGCCGTTTGACGGGCGGTGTCCGCGGTCGTCGCATAGGCCTTGGCCACATCGAGCGTGATTTCGTCAGCCTCGAGCGCATCGAAGATCGGCTGGGCGAGGTTCGCGAGACGCAAGCGCCCGACGACAAAGCGTTCCTCGATGCCGAAGCGCTTGGCGATCTCCGCCGTGCTGCGGCCCTCGACCTCGATCAGATCGCGAAATGCCAGACAATCTTCGGCAGGCGACATCTGCAGTCGGTCATAATTTTCAGCAAGGCTGATTTCGCGGCCGTCCTTCGCTTTGGCAAGAACAAGGACGGGGACATCATAATCGGCAGGCAGCGTTCCCTTCTCAATCAGGCGATGAATCGCATCGAGGCGGCGGCCACCGGCCGTGATGCGATAATGACCTTTCTTACGGGAGACCGGCACGCCGACGAGATTCTGGATGAGCCCATGTCCGGCGATGCTGGCTTCGAGTTCAGCGTCAGCGCGCGGATCGGTCCGCTTGCGCACATTGACGGGCGACTTGGTGAGATGGGTTGCCGGGACGAGGATGGATGGCTTGGTCATGCAACAAACTCCGCAAAAGCTGCGGCCCGCACATCGAACCGCGCATTCGCTTCCTTCCCCCTCTCCTTTCGTTTGCACCGGTTTGGGGCGTGACGGCACGGCGCCGTGCCGCTAGACACGGCAGCTGCATAATTTCAGGAGGACGTTTTATGAACAATTCCGAGCTGGCTGAAGCGCTCAGCGTCGATCATGGACTGACCAAGGCTGACGCACGCAAACTCGTCGACGCCCTGTTTGGGGTCATTGCCGACGCGGCGGCCAAAGGCGACGAAATTTCGCTGAACGGCTTCGGCAAGTTCAAGGTGAAGGACACAGCGGCGCGCGAGGGCCGCAATCCGGCCACCGGCGAAACTATCGCGATCAAGGCGTCCAAGAAGCTGACGTTCACGCCCGCAAAGGCGATCAAGGACCGTCTCAACGGCTGACCAATATCGCTGCTCTGCTGCCAACAGGGGCAGGGCAGCGGAACCTGTTATCAGGCAGCGCGTGACTGCACTTCCAGCACATCCGCCCAATCATTATTGGGCGGCGGCGGCCACGCGCTGATGATCTCAAGGCCAGGACGCTCATAGGCAAGGCGCGCACTTTTGTTCGCTTTCCATCCAGCCTCATCCCGGTCGAACAGCAGAACGAGGCGTTCGAGACTGTCGGGTAGCAGGATATGTCCGGCCCGTTCTGTCCCGAGGATCGCCCATACCGGGATCTTGTGCAGTTGCATCGCCGCCAGCGCGGTCTCGATGCCTTCGGCCAAGCCGAGGACCGGGCCGGGAGGCATGAGTTGTACCGCGCCGCGCCCCGGACGTCCGAGCATCATGCGGGGATCGGCAAGATCCTTTGCTTTGGTGGCGGTTGCGGGATCAAGGAAGGTGCGGTGAATGGCGACGAGCCGTCGTCTCTCCCGCACGGCTGCTATCATGGCGGGCCGGAACAGCGCGCGGCTGCCTCGTCCCAGCGGCGTGCGTAGATTATAGCGCAGATCATGCCAGGGCGGCGTGAGCAGGCGCCCAGACAGGTAGCTTTGCGCAGGCGTGCCCACGAGGGATGCGGATGCGTTCCATATGCGTAGGGCTGGCCCTGCACCCGCGCGAGGCGAGGGCACGTTGCGCGACAAATCGGAAATGTGCCGGTCCGCAAAAGGCAGGCGTAAATGCCGGATTGCTCGCAGAACGTCTCTCCTGTCGCAACCGGCAAAGCATTTGAACAGCAGCGCGCTTCTGCCAACACGGATAGACAGGCTGGGATTATGGTCATCATGAGCCGGACATAGGCACAGACCACGATCCTTTTGCCATGTTCCGCCTAGCTTTCGGCAAAGGGCTTCGCCCTCAAATTCCAGTTCAAGAGATTTCATCGTTGTCAGCCGCCCTGGCGAATTATCCTTCATGTTTCGTCGAGGGCCTGCGAAAGTATCAAAAGCGCCGACGCCAGTTCGCGCTGGGCCTCAGCAACTTCGAGACTCAGCCTGCGGGCTATCGCCGGGTAGGCAGAACCCTCGACGCAATGGGCAAGGAAAACGGCGCGCGTTTGCTGCGGCAAATCCGCAATCGCGTTGCGCAACTTCATCATTCGCATGGCATCGCAGGACGCCAAGGCTTGCTGCTCCACCCATATCCATCCACTGACCCACACGCCTTCAGGCGTCTCCTCGATATAGGCCTCTTCTGCGTCGATGCGCAGGACCGGCGCGCCTTCGAGTCTGGTCATGGCGACTGCGACTGCTGGATGCGCCCCCACGTCCAATAGCGCTGCAATGGCATCGAGACGCCGCAGCAGATGCGCGCGGCGCCGACGGCGTGACGGCGGCCAGCCTCCGGTCACAAGATATGTTTTGATGTCTTGCAGCAGAGCACGGACTTCTAAATATTGCATGGCAACCGGATTCCTCTGGGTTCTTCCGCTCGCCTTGCCCCCTCCCTCCTTCGCGAGGCTCGATCGCTGCAGAGCAGCGCCCGGCCGACCGTCTTGTGTCCGGCGACCATGGGAGGGGTTCGTGAAGCGCCAAGCCTATCTCTAGCTATGATCCTCTGGCGTCGCTGTCGTAGCGTGACCGGTTTGGATTGCTTGCAAAACAATCTGTTAAACCGGATGCAGAACGATTATGTTTTCGAAAGGTTTTTGTTTGAAACAGAATGGCTGCAACCGGATACTGACGGCAAAATAAACGCGAATGATATGGTTGGAGAGGACGCCGCTTCCGGTTGCCATGAACTGGCGAAGGGACACGCCCTTGAACGAGGAAGACTATTCGGACCGGCTTGAACGGCTCAGCACGCGCAAGGGCGACTGCCTGCGAGAAGCCGCCAAAGGCCTATCGTCCAAAGAGATCGGGCGGGTCCTGAATCTGTCCCCTCATACAGTGAACAATCATATTCTCGAAACCCGACAGATACTTGGGAACGTGTCGCGATGGAAAGCAGCCCAGCTTTTCGTTGATTGGGAGGCTGGCAAGGGGGGGCAGATTATACCCCCCTATCCGATGACTATTCCCGGCGGAGCCAATTGCGGGTCAAATGCGTCCATCGAAACCAAGGCGGACGCACAGCCGACACACGAGGAACTCAAGGATCTGTTCGCAGAAGGACAACGCCCATATGGCGTTCGCAAACAGCCCTCCTCCTTGCTCGACATTGTGCCACTCCGCGTAGCCGGGAGGCAACGTAATGACCTGAATGGACCCTCCACCCTGATCGCCTTCGCGATCCTCACTCCCATGATGCTCTTTGCCGTAGGGGCCGGAATATCCCTCCTGTTGGTACTCAACGACCTCGTGGCAAAATAGAGCAACAAATCCTCAAATCCATCACCATAGCCTGCCCTGATGGGCGGGAAGGAGAAACCATGCGTGCTCAACGCCAATCCGTCGCCAAACATGTTGCCGAGCGTTTGTTCGCTGCCGAAGAGGCCATCGACATCGCAGCTGCGCGTATCGCCGAACTCAACGCGGCGTTGCCGCTCGCGCGCCTGGATGCCCGCCTCTCGGCCATGATCGGCCAGGACGCCATCCAAAGCTCCGCCTCGGCCATGCTGCTTGTTGCAGAAACGCGCGAGAAGATCGTCACCACCCACGCCAATCTCAAACATGCCAGTGACGCAATGGGATTACCGGAGACCAGCTATGGCGACCTTCTCAAGGTGGCACGGGCAGGGTCGCCCGCCCAGGGACAGCATCTCCGAGCGGTGTGATGCTTTCGTCGAGAGAAATTGACGGATCGGGACTTTTGTCGTTCCTCTACGTCATGACGCGACAAGCCCTGTTTCTGGCTCTTCTGCTTCTGAGCAGCGCCTATGCCTTCATAAAGGGCGGCCAACCCGAACGTATCGGTGCGGCCACGCTTTTATGCGGCGCAAGCCTGACTGTGTTTGTCGCGTCGCCTTTCGGAATCCGGTTTCAGGGGGTCGAAGCCGGCATTCTGATCATTGATTTGCTGATATTGGGCATTTTCCTATGGCTATCAATTCGGAGCACCCGCTTTTGGCCGATCTGGATCGCCGGGATGTTGGGTGCCGAAGTCGTCATTCATGTAGCGCTGATGGTTGCACCAGCTGTGGTTCCCCGTGCCTACATGCAGGCGCTGGCGGTATGGAGTTGGTTCGCCCAACTGGGCCTGCTCATCGCCACCTGGCGGCACCAGATGCGATTGACGCATCTGGGTGTCGACGCGCCCTGGAAGAACTGATCGGCCTTACCTGCCCTGATCGCGCGCAGGAATTTTCGGAACGCCTCCTTGCGAGATTTGGCTCTCTTGGCGAGGCTGTCTCAGCGCGTTCGACCGCCAGGATCGAATTGCTGGATGGCTCGATCCAGGTCGAGCAAACCTTCCTCAGCTTCAGGCGTGCGATGACACGGATGCTGAGGGCCTCACTCATGCAGCGGCCCATATTATCCAGCGATCAGTCGGTGCTCGATTATTTGAGGGCGCAAATGGCCTATGACCCGATCGAGCGGTTTCGGGTTCTGTTTCTTAATGCGGGCAACGAGTTGATTGCAGACGAGGTGATGGGCGTCGGAACGGTATCGGCAGTTCAGGCCTGGCCCCGCGAAATACTGAAACGCTGCCTGGATCTGGAGGCAACAGCGATTCTCCTCGTCCATAATCATCCCTCCGGTTGCCCAACGCCGTCGAGAGCCGATCGCGACCTCACAGACAAGATCGCGTACGCCGCGCGCTGTTTCAATATCGTGCTTCACGATCATCTGATCGTTGCCCGCAACGGGACGATCAGCTTCCGAGGGGCCGGTTACCTTTAGGTCTCCGGTCTCTAGATATCCCTGTTTTGCCACGGAGCGAGAGCATCCGTGAAAAGGAGGTCGATGCGATGACTTCTGTTCCGAATGAGCAAAATCCAGATGGCCGCACCATTGTGGCCGATGATGTCCGCGCGGCGGCCTGTCGGCAGCTCATTGCTCTGGATGGGAAGCTGGAAAAGCTGGTGGGCCGCGCACTACTGTCACGCGCTTATTGGCCATCGCTGCTAGTGATCTATCTTGCGGAACTCGAAGGAAAGACCCTCTATCAAACCGGGCTGTCGATTGCGGATGGAGAGCCCGCAGTGAATGCGCATCGCAGGACTGGCAAACTTGTTGAAATGGGAATCCTTACTCGTGAACGCGACCCCGGCGATTTTCGGCGAAACAATCTCGCAATGGTACCTCAGATACGCCGCCTGCTCGACGAAGCGATCGACGCTTTGTTCTTACTGCCGGGAATGGCTGGCGATCACGAATCGTTGCAACGGTTTGCAACGAACTTGATACGCGATAATGGAATACGGTACTGTGCCTACAACGGTACCATTGCCGGAGGACCTGTCATGAACATCGTTCGAGGGAAGATCATCGCGGGTGGGCGCGTTGCGCTCCCAGCTGATATGAGGCGTACGCTTGGTCTGCAAAACGGCGATACTGTGCTGATCGAGATAAATGATGAGGCGATCCGGATACGGCCAGCCCGATCTGCCCTCCGTCGAATTCAGGATCGGCTGCGCGCCTTTGCCCCGAGTGAGGGATTGGTATCCGAGGAACTGATCGCCGAACGGCGAGCCGAGGCGTCGAGTGACTGATAGGATTTATGTGCTGGATGCGTCGGCGCTTCTCTCCTTGCTATTTCAGGAGCCGGGTGCCGCTTATGTGGAAGCGCGGCTTCCTCGTGCCTTGGTTTCAGCGGTGAATTATCATGAAGTGCTGGCGAAATTGATCGACCGCGGCGTCGAGCCGAACGAGGCGAGCGCGATGCTGGCGGAACTGGATATCGACATCATCGCTGTCGATCGGGAACAGGCGAATATTGGCGGAGCTTTCCGCGCTGTTACCCGCAGCGCTGGCTTGTCGCTTGGAGATCGCTCGTGCCTGGCTTTGGCGCAAATCCGTGGCGGCGTTGCTGTTACAGTCAATCAGGCCTGGGCCATGCTGGACATCCCAATTCAGGTCGAACATGCGCGATGATTGATAAGTATGATATGAGAACGAATTGATGAAGACGGATATCAATCATATCCCTGCCAACAAGCAGCGCGAACTCGACCATGTCGTCGAAATGCTTTTCCAGGGCTTCCGCGAAGCGACACAGGATGCCAAGGGCAGGAAAAAGTCTGCTCGCATTCTCAAGGTCATCCTTTTTGGCTCCTATGCGCGAGGCGACTGGGTTGATGCACCACTGGATGCGAATCAATTCAAATCCGATTACGACATATTGGTGATCGTCAATCAGAAGGAACTTGCAGATCGGGCCGCTTATTGGGCCGAGACCGAGCAGCGCCTCGTCGATGCCTATCTTGTCGAAAGAAGCATTCGGACGCCCGTCAATTTCATCGTGCACTCACTCCAGGAGGTAAACGACGCGCTGGCCCATGGACGCGTCCTGTTCTCGGAGATCGTCAAGGACGGTGCAATCCTTTATCAATCAGACGATCGATTGCTGGCGTCGGCAAAGCCCAAGACGCCAGAGCAGGCTTATCTCGCAGCAAAAGAATATTTCGAAGAAATGTTTCCTGCTGGCATGAGGCGTTTTAAAGGCGCTCAATTCTATACCTCTGAAGGCTATCATCGCGACGCAGCTTACGATCTCCAGCAGGCCACGGAACGGTTGTACCAATGTGTTCTGCTGACCCTGACTTTCTATACGCCATACGACCATAATATCATCTTTCTACGATCCCTGGCCGAAGGCCTCGACAGGAAGCTTTTCGATGTCTGGCCGCGCGGTACAAAGGCCGAACGTTCCTTGTTTCAGAAGCTCAAGGAAGCCTATCGCAAAGCGCAATATTCCAAGCACTTCAAGATTTCGCTCGAGGAACTTACCTGGTTGCAGGCGCACATCCAGACGCTAGGGGAGTGCGTGCATGAAATCTGCACCAATCATATCGCCGAATTGAAAGCTGCTGCTGACCGGCTGGAGAGTTAGCCGATGGAGCAATTTCGCCCTGCAAAGGCTTGATCCGCCCTTCCTCCCTCGATAACATCGGCCTTACGGGCTGGAGTGCTGGCAGCCACCCGCAGGATTATCCTGTCAGGTATTTCGACGTTCGACATACGGGTCGGACGGCCTACCTCCAAATTCTGGAGCGTAAGGTTCACCTCACACAGCTTCTCCCTCGCCATGCGCGTGGGCCAGCACTGCCGTATCGTGAGGAACCGTGTTTTCATGCCGCCAAAAGAAATCGACCGTCCGCGTGAACTGACGGAGAATGAAACACAGGAAAGAACCGGCTTGGAATTTGTCGATGTTCGGCAAATCTATGAAGTCGAGGCGCCGCGGCTCCGCCGCTATTTCCAGGCCCGTTTGCGTTCTTCGAGCGATGACGCCGGCGACCTGGTACAGGAATCCTTTATCCGGCTTCTTGGATGCATGGCGAAGACCAGCTTGCCAAGACCGGCGGCCTATTTGCAGCGGATCGCGCGCAACCTGCTGCTGGATCGATACAAGCGGCTGGAGACGCGCCTTGCCGCTTGCCATGTGCCGATCGGCGAACAGCATGAACCTGCGGTCGCGCCGGATCAGGCGACTCGCATTGAAGTCGAAGACATGATGCGTGCTTATCGGCGTGCGCTCGGCGAGCTGCCCGACAGGACGCGAGACGTGTTTCTGCTGCACCGGGTCGACGAACTGACCTACAAGGAGATTGCCGGCAGGCTAGGCATTTCCATCCCGACCGTGCAATATCATGTCGCCCGCGCGCTTGCACATATCGATGCAGCTTTGGAACAGGAATGATGGACGATACCCAGCCGCCACGTCGTCATGGCCAGCTAAGAGAAGAAGCCGCAGACTGGTTCGCCATCATGCGCAATCCCGAGGAAGCGGACGTCAGGCGCAAGGAATTCGAAGCCTGGCTGGCCCGCGGCGCGTTGCATCGCGCCGCCTATAGCCGGATCGCCGAGACATATAGCGTCGGTAAATATCTGAAGGAGGACGAGGCAGGCGGCGGGCATGACGTGGCAGAAGCCGTTCCCGCGCCCTCGGTATCCGTCGATCAGCCCGCGACGCGATGGGGCCGGAAACGAAAGGCGCTGCTGGTTGCAGGCGTAGTTGTCGTGATGGCCTTCGGCGCGCATTGGGCGTTGGGTTCACCCGTGCTCGATGGTGCCGGAATGGCGCAGGCCCCTTCCGACGCATCGCGGGCATCCATGCCCGCACCATTGCGGCTTGCGACATCTTCGGGTGAAATCCGCACTTTCCAGCTCGACGATGGCTCGGTGGTTGCCCTGGATACAGATAGTCTTGTACTCGTGCGGTATGACGCATCCCGCCGCGATCTGCAGCTCATACGTGGACGCGGGCGTTTCACGGTTGCGCATGAAAACAGGCCGTTCACCGTACACGCCGGTCAAAGGACGGTTGTCGCGCGCGGCACGATTTTCGATGTCGCGATCAGTCCCGAGAAATTCGTTCGGGTGAGCCTCATGCGCGGTGCCGTTGACGTCGAGGGCGAGGCCCTTGGCAAAAGCCAAACAGCGATCAGACTTTCACCGGGGCAGCAAGTGGCATTGCCGGCCAAACCCATGAGCGCACCGCAAATCGAAAAAGCTGCAACAGACGATGCACGCTGGCCCGACGGCTTGCGGGACTATACCAACATCAGGCTCGGAGATTTGTTTGAAGAGGCCAATCGCTATGCGACGATTCCCATTATCGCCGCGACGCCGGAGGTGAGCGCAATTCGGGTGTCCGGTACGTTCCGCATCACCGACACGCCCCGCCTCGCCCGTAATCTGGCCGATCTGCTTGCGCTGGCGGTGATCACCGGCCCAGCCTCGATTTCCCTTGCCCGCGATTGTCCTGCCAATTCCCAGGGAAATTGCCGCCCGCCATCATAATCAACTCGTCTTCGTCGTCGTAGCTACCATGGAACCGGAAAACAGGCCGGCATGATGGGGGCAAATGATGATGAAGATCGCAATGTGGGCATTCAGTTCAGCGATGGCGATCGTGGCAGCCACCGCCCCGATACCGACCATTGCAGCGTTGAATCAGGGAGAGGAATTCCATCTCGATCGGCAGGATCTGGCGGATGCCTTGGCTTTGGTGGGCCGCTCGACCAATTATGAGATCATCTTCCAGCCTCGCTCGGTCAAAGGACGGCAGGCCCCTCCTTTGCGCGGCACCTACACGGCGATCGAGGCGGTCGAAGCCCTGATCAAAGGGACGGGCCTTGAAGCTGTCGATCAAGATGGAGCTATTCTTATCCGGGAGCGATTTTCTGAAACCACAAGTGAGAAAACCGAGGGTCGCGAAATCGGCATTATAGTGACGGGCACGCGCATTCGTGGCGGTCCATCAACTTCACCGGTTACGACTATCGGTCGCCAGGAGGCCCTGGCAGCCGGCCAGACCGATCTTGGCCAGATCATCCGCGATTTGCCGCAGAATTTCGCCGGTGGTCAAAATCCGACCCTATCCGCAGCCGGCCAAGGAGGGTTCACAAATGTATCCGGTTCATCGGCACTGAACTTGCGCGGCCTCGGACCGGATGCCTCGCTGACTTTGATAAACGGCCATCGCGTCGCCTTCGATGCCATCAGCCAGGGAATCGACATTTCATCGATCCCGCTGGCCGCGATCGAGCGGATAGACGTCGTAGCCGATGGCGCATCGGCGTTATACGGCTCGGATGCCGTCGCAGGTGTCGCCAACATAACCTTGCGACGGGACATCGACGGTGTCGTCACGTCTGCTAGGCTGGGAGCGGCGACCGATGGCGGGTCCGTCACGCAGCAGTATAACATCGTTGCAGGTTCATCGTGGCGCACCGGTGGCTTCATGGTAGCGGCAGATTATCAGGATTCTAGCCAGATCACCGCGCGTCAGCGATCCTACACCGGCAACGTCGCTCCCGACGCAACGCTGATACCCGCGCAAGACCAGATCAGTCTGGTGATGGCGGGGCATCAGGCGATCAGTGATGCGATTGGCTTCGAACTCGATGGTCATTACATGCACCGCTCCACGTCACGATGCCTGATCGCGGTCGTTGCGTCGAGCTGCTACGCGCAGGGCAGCGTCGTGGAATCGACCGCTGATAGCTGGTCATTATCCCCGGCGCTGAAAGTCGAACTGTCGGCGGATTGGAATGCCCGCCTGTCGGGAACCTACAGCAA
The DNA here is from genome assembly GCF_900013425.1 of Sphingobium sp. Z007. Taxonomy (GTDB): domain Bacteria; phylum Pseudomonadota; class Alphaproteobacteria; order Sphingomonadales; family Sphingomonadaceae; genus Sphingobium. Next base: position 815,415 of record NZ_FBXK01000001.1, on the reverse strand, counting down.
AAGCGATACGGAAATAGTCACCAGCGTATTTTCTGCCGGCACGGAAACCTACCGCGCGCTACCCAACTACAGCAACGAATTGAAGGCGATCGAACTTGGCGCTGAAGGACCGCTCTTCTCATTGCCTGGCGGCGAAGCGAGGCTGGCGGTTGGAGCGGGCTATCGATCCAACACGCTCACAATCGATTCACGTGCCGTTGTCGGCGGCATTGAGGCCGCGACCGAAGCCCTCAGCGAAACGCGGGACGTGGCTTTTGGCTATGGTGAATTATTCCTGCCCTTGGTGGCGCCCGCCAATGGCATCAGCCTCATCCGCAAGTTGAATTTGATCGGTGCCCTGCGGTATGAAGATCATGATAATATCGATCGCGTAACCACACCGAAGCTGGGCCTGCTCTATTCGCCATTCGAAAGCGTCGAATTCAAAGGGAGTTGGGGCAAGTCGTTCAAGGCTCCCAATCTGTATCAGACCGGTCAGCTGACCAACGCACAGCTCGTTCCAAGCACACGATATAATCCAGCCCCTCCGACAAATCTCCCGGTCCTCTACCTGTTTGGAGGCAATCGGGACCTCGAACCCGAACGCGCAACGACCTGGACGACCTCAGTGGCGATTACGCCGACATTTATGGACGGGTTCAAGGCTGAGATAGGGTATTTCAATATTCGTTATCGCAATCGCATAGCCTCACCCGTCGCTTCATCAGGGAGGGCTTTCCAGCCAGTCTACAGCGACTTCATACAGGCCAACCCCAGCGCATCGGACGTCCTGTCCGCGATCGACGGGATAACGGGCGTGTTTACGAACCTGACGACCGGCACTTTTGACCCCGCTGCGGTTTCAGCGATATTTCGGAATTACCTTCAGAACATCTCCGTGCAAAGACTGGAAGGTGTCGACTTCTCGGCAAGCTACCGCCGGGATCTCGGCCCCTATGGGCAATTGTCGTTGAAGGGATCGGCGAGTTATCTCGACAGTATCCGGGAGATCGCACCCGGCCTGCCATTGGTGGAGCAGGCGGGGATCATCTTCACCCTGCCGCACTGGCGTGGCCGGCTGGGTGCAAACTGGCAGCGGGACAATGTCAATCTGTCCGCCACAGGCACATATATCGGCAAAACCAAAGATAATCGCCTTTCACCCACCGTGAAGGTGGATTCCTTCACTACGCTGGATACGGTCGCCACGATCCGCAGCGGTGCCCAGCGCGGGCTATTCGCCGATGTAGAATGGCAGGTCGGAATCCAGAACCTCTTCAATGCCAGGCCGCCAAGAATTCGGGCCACTTATGCCGCTGAAGTGCAGGCGGATTCGACAAACCACTCGCTTTACGGCCGGTTCGTCAATTTCACTTTGACGAAGAAATGGTGATATGCGCCATTATCTCATTATTGTGCATCTGCTGACGGCGTCGGCTTTAGGAGGCATTGGCCAACCCGCTCTGGCGGCCGACGGTTGCGAAACGCTTCTACAGACGGATGCGATCAGCGGTGTTCCGGGCCCGGCAACCCCTGAGGCGTTAGCCAGGCTGAGGGATATTGGGCCTGCGCCCCGTCCTGATCGCACACGCCCATTGTTCACATTCTCTCCCGACCATCGCGCGGTTGCTTTTCTAGTGCATCGCGCCGATCCGGGAGAGAACCGCTATTGCACAGGCTTGGTGCTCCTCCCTCTCGCGCCAGCGGCTCGGCCGAGGCTGCTGGATATCGGCACCGAACTGATCCGGGACGAACCGGCGAGATATGGCTGGGCGGCATTCCCTATTGGCTCCCCCGCACCAGTGACGCCGCGCTGGGCGCCTGACGGACGGTGGATTGCCTATCTCAAGCGCGCAGGAGGCAGAACACAGGTCTGGCGAGCAAAGGTCACCGGTGGCGATGCGAGGCAGATAACCCGCGCTCCAGTGGATATAGATGATTTCCGTATATCGTCTGACGGGCGCGCCATAATCTATGCGGCGCGCCCTGGCCTCATCACAATGAATGCCACTATCGATCAGGAGGGACTGTCGGGATGGCGCTATGACGAGCGAGCATTTCCTGTCCGCGGCGCTCGGCCGCAAACACCAAACCCGGAGCGCCATTATGTCACGATCGAGATAAGCAGTGGTATCGAGCGCCCTGCTTCTCCTGGCGAGATCAGCATCTTTATGCCGTCCGCCTCCGCCGCCGCCGATAAGATCGGTTATTCGTTAGGGCCTTCGAGTTGGAGCGCCTATGCGGAACCAGTCAACAGGTCGGTATATCCACCAGATTACCGAGTGGTCGTTGAAATGGGCACGGGCCGTCGCCTAGTCTGCCCGGCAGACCTGTGCCGACCGGACAGATCGGTTTCTTTTTGGTGGTCGGGTGACGGCAAACAGCTTCGCTTTGCGCGCAAGGAAGGCTGGGCGAACAGCCTGACGGCAATTTACGAATGGCGACCGGGCAGTCGCACGGTGCGGCGTCTATATCTGACGAGCGACGATCTGGTTGAATGCCAGCCATTGGGCAATGACCTTCTCTGTTTGCGCGAGCAATCACTCGCGCCGAGACATTTTGTGATGCTGGGGCTGGATCGCACGAAAGAGCAGAAGATTTTCGATCCAAATCCAGAGTTTGCGTCGCTGATCCTGGGGGCAGCCGAGCGTCTGAATTGGCGGAACGGCTTTGGCGTCCCCTTTTATGGTGATCTGGTTTATCCGGTCGGCTTCAAGACCGGACAACGATATCCGCTTGTCATTGTTCAGTATCGAACCAGGGGATTCCTGCGCGGCGGGATCGGCGACGAAGTTCCGATCCAGGCATTTGCCAATCGGGGATATTTCGTGCTGGTCGTCGACAATCTGACTTATGAGGATATCGTCGGCAAACAGAAGTCAGCCGGTGCTCTAACGGCGGCATTCAATCGTGATTTTGCAGGACGCCGACACATAGTCTCGGCGATCGAGGCCGCGACGCGATCTTTGATCGACCGTGGGTTCGTCGATCCGAAACGGATCGGCATCACTGGCTTGAGCGATGGATGCACAACGGTGCAGTTCGCAGCCATTCACAGTATGCTTTTCTCCGCTGGTTCGGTGTCGGGGTGCGGATGGGAACCCGTGCAGGATGCGTTTTTGGGGCCAATCGTTGCACAAAGCTATCATGATGGAGGATGGCCTCGCCTGGCGGACATGGATACCAACTTCTGGTCTCAAATATCGGTGATGGCACAACCAGGACGCGTACGGTTCCCGATGCTGTTTCAGGCCGCAGACAACGAATATTTAGCGATGGTCGCAAGCCATACGGCTCTGACGCAGGCAAATATTCCAAGTGAACTCTATATCTTTCCGGATGAGGATCACATCAAATGGCAACCAGCCCACCGACTTGCGGTATATCGCCGCAATCTTGCCTGGTTCGATTTTTGGTTGAACGATCAAAGACCCACGGACACCGAAGGTCACAGTGATGTGCTTCGCTGGGAGGAGATGCGCAAAAAATACATTCGACATTGAAGTCTTGGAACGAAACAAGCGTTTCTGAGGGTCAAGTCCGTCAACATCTTATCGCGCAGACCAAGAATTGGTCCATGCTTCGGTATCCAGCAGCGCCATCACCCGAGGGCAATCAAGCAACTCAAACTTTGCATTCGGTGCCATTACGCGTTCGACGGCCGCCCGATCAAGCAACCCGTGGCGGGCGAGATTTCCTTCCAGAAGGCGTTCGCTTATTGCGGCACGGTGACGAGCGATAAATCTCGCGACAAAGCCATCCGGGCTGCCCTTTCCGGATCGACCAGAGACAGGGGCAGGCAAGACGTCAGCAAATGCGCGCCGAGCAACAGCGCGGTCGATGCCTCCTTCGCACGCCCACCACGAGGGAACGCCCAGGCAGAATTCGATGACCGGTTGGGATAATAGCGGACTGATCATCGGTACCGCCAAGGCCTTATCTCGATGCTCAATGTGATGCAGAGCACGCAAGATCATCGCTACATGACCCTTTTTCCCCAGCGGTACCGTGGCCGGGGAATTCAGCCAGGGATGTTCTGGCAGAAGGCCGCGCTCGCTCTCCACAAATTCCCGACTGAGATAGTCTCCCGCACCGTTCCACTGAAGCCCTGTCGTCCTTGGGGAAATTCTAACAGCTTCGGCTACCACCTCCCAAATATTCGCGCCGGTGATACGGCAAATATCGCGCGCGGTGGAGACCAAATCCAACGACCATCCCTCAGTCCTTAGCCGATCAAGCAAAGGTCGAACCGAATGCGTAAGATAGAAAACATTGTCTCCTCCAGCACCCACGAAAAATGCGGCAGCTTGAGAAGTTGCGGCCGCGGCTCTCACTCTCTTGTTATAGGTCTGTTCGTGCGCTTTCCCTGAAGGGATGGGAAAGCCTGCAGCAACTGATTTATCCAGATCGATATCGTCGTTTGAATAGAAGTCTTCGATAAGTTCGGCATCAATGGCCCCACTGACATACCGGGCGTATGACCTCTCGTCGCCAACCGGATCGTCAGTAGCCAAGGTCAAACACGTAACCTTGGCGCTGCTTCTAGCCAGGCAAGCAGTCACAATGGATGAGTCCAGTCCTCCCGATAGACCAACCAGCGCGCGCGGAAAACAGGACGCCCACGCGCTTATGCAAGCCTGGACAACGCGCCCCAGCCCTTCGCTACGTTTCTTCCGATCGTCATCTCCGTCATAAGCGGTATAGTTCCAAGGACTCCAGTTTTCTGCCCTGTTTATCTCGCGTCCCTCTAGGATCAGCGAACATCCACCCAAAAGCTGCGATACACCGGAAAGTGCTGTTTCTTCTGGTGGCAACTGGTGCCAATAGAGCGTCCTTCCCACTCCATTCCAATTGACTGAAGGCGTGAACAGCCCCGTGTCGATCAAGAGAGAGATGTCCGACGTGAGCGCAGCGATCCCGCTCAATGATAGATAGTAGCAAGGCATTCCGCCGGATGGGTCGCGTAGTATCGTTACACGATTAGAAATTGAAATTGCCGCAACATAGCTGCCCCAATAGTGTTCGATCAGAGATTGGACCGGATCAGGCGCAAATCGAGCGGCATCATCAGACTTTAGCTCGCAAACCTGCTCAGGATATCCGTGACGGCGAAACAGCTTGCCTATGATCACGCCATTCCCTTTGGGTAAGAGTAGAACATCGAGTAGTTGATCCGAGAACAGAATAATTCGGCCATGCCGCCAGACGAGAGGTAGCTGGGTTAGAGTCGCGATGTGCTGGATATGCTCTTGGTGCCCTTCATCTTCAGCAAGAATGAGCAGGAGGTAGCGGTGCTTCATCACGCCACCATTATCGGCAAGAACATTCTCGCACGGTCCGGCTTTTCGTTGAGTATCGTGCTTCCTTTCTGTACCCAGCAATGGGCTGCGAAGGGATCTGCCTGAACGCCGATCACCAACATTGTCGGCAACCCCTGCCTGCGGCAAGTGACCGCGAGTGCCAGCGATCGCGACAGGCAACGGTCATGGCTACCAACGATCAGATCGGCATATTCGAATGAGCGGGCGATTTGCGCCAGCTTCACATTGTGTAACTCCGAAGACCCTTTATCCACATGATCGGCCAATTCGCCAAGTTGTTCGATCATCCGGGCAAAGGGCCAACGCTTGGCTCGCCTCAACCACAATAAACGAGACCATATTGCCCCGATGACGGATGTGAGCGGCGGGTGCGCGTGACCAACATCGATTTGCGTGGTTGGTGGAGTGACTTTTGCGGAAATCGTCAGTTCGGGGTCAGGTCGCTGAGGCAGCGTAACGAAAATGCCTTCATTTATCAGCTTCTGGAGGTGATCGAGATCGTCATCAGCAGGCTGCGCACCAGATGCCCAACGCGAAAAGCTTTCATGGAAATGTGGCGGCAATGAAAAATAGCGACCGATCGCAAGGTCCAGCAGGATCACGCGATCCACCGATATGCAAAAGCTCAAGCCAGGCCGAAGACCGAAATACATGACCTATTTCCTCCGAACAGCGAAAAGCACGCGGGCTGGTATGGCCCGCGTGCCCGGCATTTCAGTCGTCCGAGAGTCCAGGGACGAGCTGCTGACCGCCGATCCCGTCGCTGTTGTCGAAACCGGGTCCCTTGGTTTCTTCCGCGACGGAGCCGAGGTCGATCAGCTCGGATCCAACATGTTCTTCGCGATTCATAATAGCCTCCATTCTGAAATCAGCTGCACCATTGCAGCCAGATTGATTTTATGATGAAGAATGGAGAATGACCGAACTTATAAGGTATCGGGCATGTAGCTATTGCGTACTTGCGCGCATTTCCGCTATTTTTATGTCAATGCGGGAGCATAGCTTGCTGATTTTATTGTTCATCCTAGCGGCCAAAGTGAATCGGATATCTTTTCAGCACGACGCATCCGCCGGCGGTGATAGGCACGTAGAACCGAAAAACGGTTCAGACCTGAACCACAATTGATCGCCGCCGTAATCTGCTGCAACTCCATATCAAGATTGTCCATAACAAGATGCTCCCGGAGTCGTATGGCTTGAAGACGATCGTTGGCGGCGTGGAGGGAGCGGGCATGTTCACGATTAATGGCTTGATCAGCCAGCGCCCTGAACAGTCCTGTGGCGGCTCGCGCGACTTTCTCCCCTCCAACAATATCCTGCATAACCAATGACTTCGGTGTCAAAAGCTCGGTCGACATCTGCACCTTGATAAGGTGACGCACGAGATGGTCGTGCCAGCTGTAGAGATCCCGGACCGCGGCAGGCGTTGCGATCGGAACCCTAAATCCACCACCGGTGCCGATTTCGAGAAGATGTTCACCCACAAGACGCTGCGCTGCGTCTCTGATCGGCGATATGGATACACCATATTCGATCGCGACAGCGCGTTCGATAATCGTCCCTCCAGGCGAGAACCGTCCCGACAGAATATCGGTCTTCAAAAGGAGATAGGCGCGATCCGCCGCGACTGGTTCGGGAGACATGTCTGCCCCACCAGAGCCTAGCGGCTCCCTCCCAGCAAGGATCGCTGGGTGATCCGCGTAAGGATAGCAGACTGATGCCGTGCTACGACCTCAAGCATCTCACGCTCAAGATCCCAAAGATCGTCATGCATCAAAAGTTCTCTGGGTATCGGCATATCATGCTCCACGGCCAGTAAAGGAATGAACAAATGCAGTGTCGTCATGCGCAGCGCGTGCGCGCAGCGGATATGATCCTCAATCATCGAAGTTTCGACGCCTGCTTCGATTTCGCGGACCCAGCGTTCACTGCGCCCGATACCGCGCGCCATGTGCCGTTGCGTGATACGGTCCCGGCGGCGGCGGCGTTCGATGAGCTTTCCGGAAAGCTCCTTGATCAACGACAGGGCCTCACTACCCGTCATTTTCGGACTTTGAAGCGTCATCTGCAGGTCTCCCCGGCAGCGGCTCAAAACTCCAACCACATCGCTGTAACGGTTTTTGTTGTAAATTAATCCGTTGGTCAACGGATATTGGTATCGTGAGCGAGAGTAAGTTTGCATCGCAGATCAGTAATACTGTCATCTGCGATAGTGTTTTATGACCTATCTCGCTGAACGCTTAATCTTGTCGAGCATGACGTGATAGCTTCTCAATATGTGAACATCTTCAGCGTCCCGCATATGCAGGAGGGCCGCTAGAAAAATTTTCCAGACTTGGGGTGATGAATAGATGACACCCGCAGTTTCGATCTCGGCTGCGATCGAGTGCACGAGATCCGATAAGATGCGGGATGTTCCGACATGACGGATTTTACGACCTCCCAACTGGTGCAGTTCGGGATCGAGCAACGCGTTTGCCATTTCCCCCCCTGGGCAAAGATGCAGCAGGTGGACGGCGACGAACAGGGTCGAACCATAGGACAACAGATCCCCGACCAAATGACATAGCCGGCAATGATCATCCAGGAAAAGTTGCATTCCTGCGTCGGACAGTTGGAGCTTATATGCTCTGGATGCCTGATGCGCCATTATCGCCCTCCATCTGACTTGGCAAAAAACATGCTTGTCTTGTCCATTCCCATGCATGCCGGTTGATTCGGCTAAAGTAGAACCCGAACGGCCATGGGAACAAAGCAGGAAACCGGAAATGTAATTCCGGTTTCCGGCAGTGTGGCTCCGATCATCGGCACTTCATTACCTCAAACCGGAACGGCAGTTCCTCCTGCCTTGCGACCCGGCTGGTCCTGCTGTCACTCAGGCCGGGTTGAAACGACAAGGCCGTCAAAGCTTGGCGCGGGACCAGATCATCAAGTGGTTCTCAAGGCCAGAAGCTCGACTACTACTCAGGAGACTTGCGCCCATGGACAGAACGCTATCGGTAGGTGTCGGCTTGCTCGTCGGCTTTGCGGGAACGATTATGTTCTCGACCCCCAGCATTGCGCAAGAGGCGACTGCGGTTACTTCTCCTGTGGCTTTGGGAGAAGCCGCAAAGATTGCGCAAGCGCAGCTTCACCAGACCTTCACCAATCTGCGCTTCGAAGAATTTGGTCCGGCGCCCGTCGAGGGCCCCATCTATCAGGCGACCGCTGGCGGCCGGATCATCTATTATGCGCCGCAAAGTGAGCATCTTTTGTTCGCCACGGTCTACGACCGCAACGGCGTCAACCTGACCGCGCTGGCGCAGGAACAGGGTGCCACGCGCCGTGTCAAAGCCATCGACCCTGCCAAGGCATTGGCGATCGGCCCTGTAGATGCGCCAACGGTCATAGAATTCACCGACCCGGACTGTCCTTACTGCCAGGCGCTCGATCGGTTCTGGAGCGCCAAGGCAGCAGAGGGCAAGCCGGTAAGGCGTCTCATCTTCTTCGTGAGCGGCATCCATCCGACCGCTGCCGCCAAGGCGGAGCATATCCTATGCTCGACAGATCGCGAGGCGGCCTTCCGGGCGGCCTATTCCGGCCAGACACCCCCCGTCCTGCGCCAGTGCGCGCAGGGCCGTGCCAAGGTTGCGGAGGACGCTGAACTGGTCGCCAAAGTGGGCGTTTCAGGAACGCCGACGCTGGTCGCCGATGGCAAGTTCATCTCGGGCTTTCAGCAGGCCGAACTCGAAGCGTTCCTCGATCGGCACACAAAGCCTGCGCTTGCAAAGGCAGTGTCCGATGTGCGGCGCTGAACGGGCGCGCGCCATCGCGGCTGCGCACAATCTCTTTGCGGAGGGCATCCGGCCCGGCCCCAACTGGCCAGCGCGGATGAACCAGGATGCCGGCGGCGGCGGGCTCATGGAGCCGTCCACCGACGCCCCGGCCGACACCGATCTTGCTTCGATGCCGGCAGGCTTTGGTTGGACGGCTCCTTTTTGGAGCAATGCTATGATGCAGAAATTTGGCAACAAGGTCCTGGCGGTGGCCAATGTCGGCCTCCCTTTAGGCGCGATGGCCCTGGTCGGTGGCCCGGTCCATGCCTTCTCGGCACCCGCCCAGGGCGATCTTGGTTACGACATATACGATATCGTCGTGAACCAGGGCGTGAAAGGTCCGATGGGATTTGTGGGCGGCGTCGCTGCCTTCCTGTTCGGCGTTTCGCGCCTTTTCTCGAATATCATGATTGGCATCCCGACCATCGTCGCGGCTGTCTGCCTCATCAAGGCGGACTCCATTCTCCAGACCTTCGGGATGGTCATCTGAGACGCGAAGGTGGGGCGCGCACCTGGCTGACCAGGCGCTTCCCCCACTGGCAACAGGCTGGGAACCGATGGTCGGTTCCTGGAGGATGATACCTTTGAAGGTATCATGAAGCCAAGAGGAGAAGGGCAGATGGACGAACGCCTTCCGCAATATCTGCATCGGCCCGTCCAGATCCTTTGGTTTGGATCTGACGAGTTTCTGCTCGCGACCTCGAGCATTTTCGTGGCCGCGATCGTGGGCGGACTTGTCGGCTGGGCGCTCATCGCTGCCCTTCTCCTTTTCATCCCGTGGAAGCGGACCAAGCCCAGGGGCTATCTCCCCCATCTCGCCTGGCGCTGGGGTCTTGTTTCCTTTCCTTATTATCCGGGTCCTACCCAGACCCGCTTCTTCGAGTGAGCGCCATGGGCATGTTCGGGCACAAAAAGACAAAGGAGGATCCGCTACTGGGCAAACCGGCCAGCTACGGCATCCATCGCTATCTGCAGGGCTCGGCCAACCTGTTCGAGGAAAACCGCCTGCTCAAGGTTGCCATTGCGGGCATGTTCGGCGTCACCGCCGTGCTGGGCGTGGTCATCTACACGACCAACCAGAATGCCCGGACCGTGATTGTCCCCTTTGGCGCCACAGGCGATCTTCATGTCTCGGGTAATACGCCATCCGAAGCCTATATCGTCGCCATGACGCGCAACATCGTCGCGCTGTCGGGCACCTGGTCGGCTTACTCGGCCGACCGGCAGTTCCAGGAGCTGTTGGGGCTCGTTCACCCGTCCGCCTATGGCGCGATGCGCGACAGCCTCAACGCCATGCTCGACGAACTGGCGAACAACCCTACGCTGTCGATCGCCACCTATATCCGCAACGATCAGCCGGTCCGCTGGACCGCCCATGAGATCGTCGTCCCGGTCGAGAAGGTCCGTGTCATCGGCGGCGTAATCCGCAAATTCCGGGGCATTTTACGCATCGGCTACGGCATTGAAAATGGCCGTTTCTGGCTGACGCGTCTTTCCGAGGAGCAGTTCGATGTCGAAACACGCTAATCAGCGCATAGGAGCGTGCGCCGCTCTAACCGGGTTCATGCTGCTGGCGATCCCGGCCTCAGGTCAGACGCTCCATGCGCTGCCCGATCAGACCAGTCGGATCCGTCTCTCCAACCGCGACATCAACCATGTCGTGTGCGAGGGCGGCGAGATCGAGGATATCAAATTCTCGGCCGAGAAAGGTCTTGCCGTCGAGAAAGGCGGATCGGACGCCTGGATCAAGTTCCTCGCCCGCGAGATTGACGATGCAGGGCAAGTGACGCGCAGCTATGTGACGCAGCCTTCCGAGTTCTTTGTTCACTGCAACGGCGCGACCTACCCGCTCTATGCTGAACCGGCGGAAATTCCCGCGCAGACGGTGATACTTGTGCCCGGCGCGCGGCAGCGTGCCCAGGCCAATAGCGCCTTGATGGCCGCGCTGGCCGATGAAGATCGCGCCGTTTCCATCACCATGGCCCTGCTGGACGATCGCATCCCTGCCTCGTTCAGCGAGGTCGCGCCGTCGGGTGACGCGGTCGGCATTGCGGCGCTGCCGGGCCTCTCGATAACCGAACAACGCCGTATCGCCGTCGAGGGGGCAGGTCTCTCGGCCTCGCAATATCATGTGCGAACCACGGCGGCGGTGACGCTGGATGAGCGCCAGCTCGTCGATCCGGCCCTTGGGGCAGGCATTTTTTCAGTCACGTTGGACAGGGTCCGCCTCGATGCGGGCGAAACGGCCCGACTTGTCGTGGTGCGCCGGGGAGGCGGACAATGAGCGGCGACAAGAGCAAAGACGCAGCGGAGACGCCGGAAGGCCTGTCGCCCTATCAGGCCCATCTCGCTGCCCAGAGCGGCGGGCCAAAGGATGAGGCCTTACGCCGTCCGTCTCCCCCCTTGCTCGACCTCAAGGCGCAATGGGCCATAATGTCAGCGCGGCAAAAACTGCGCGCGCGCCAGCTCGCCGTCGGCGTCGCCATCGGCGCGCTCGGGATCGGGCTCTACGCGGCATCGGGCAGCAAGGAGGACGTCAAGCCCACCGATCCCGCCGCATCGCTCAACATGGGCGCGGGGCTGCGCGGCGACAGTCTTGAAGTCAAACTGCGCGGGGATTTGAAGAAGGTCCTTGATGGCCAGCAATTGCTGGGCGACCGGGTCAGCGCGATCGAGGAAGGCAAGGTGCTGCCTGGCGGCACAGCGGCTCCAGGCGGCCAGACCCTTTATGGCGACCTGCCCCCCGCCCTGCCGGACAGCGTTCCAGCCCTGCCCTACCCGCCCGAGACCGGCGATATCAGCGCAGATGCAGACAGGCTGCCTGCGCCGCCCACCGGGCCTGTTGCGCCGCCTGCCCCGCCTGCGCCTCCGGTCGAAAAGACGGTCGGCGCAATCGGCTCGGCGACCGGTCAGGTCGTGGCCCAGGGCGCGACCGACAATGCCGCATCGTCGAAAAAAAAGAATCGGACGATCTATTTGCCGCCTGGTTTCATGAAGGCGCGGCTCCTGACCGGGATCGACGCCCTGGCGAGCCGGGACGCGACCAGTAATCCTGAACCGATCATCGCCCGGGTACAGGCGCCTGCCGTCCTGCCCAATGAGGTGAAGGCGAACCTTGCCGGCTGCTTCGTGGTCGGCAACGCCACCGGGAGTCTTGCCAAGGAGCGGGTCGAGGTCCAGCTCGTATCGCTGTCCTGTGTGGATTTCGACGAGCATTCGATCGTCGATCAGCCGGTCAAGGGCTTCTTCGTCGATACCGACGGCAAGAAGGGTCTGTCGGGCAAGGTGGTGACGCGCGCCGGGGCGACGCTGGCGCGCGCCTTCATCGCCGGGACCATCAGCGGTATCTCGCAATCGGTCGAAAGCACGTTCGGCAACACCTCGACCTCGGCGCTGGGAACGGTGCGCACGCTCGATGCCGGCGACGCGGCCAGGACGGGCATTGCCGGTGGGCTCTCCAAATCCTCGGACAAGCTCACCGACTTCTATCTCGATCTCGCCCGCCAGGCTGGTCCCATCGTCGAGGTGGGCGCAGCCAAGGATGTGGTCGTGGTGATCCAGGAGGGCGCCACCCTCGAAATCAAACCCGGCGCGGGAGCCAAATTCTGATGTCCGCGCCCATGGGAGACAAAGCCATGAAGATGCTCCGACCCTGCCTCCTCCTGCTGCCCCTTCTCGCGCTGCCCGGCTGCGCGACTATCGGATCGGTGATGTCGCCCTATAGCGAGAAATTCTCGTGCAAGAATAACGACCATGGCCAGTGCATTCATCCGGGCCAAGCCTATGCCGATGCGGTTGCAGGCCGCGCCTCCAGATCCGATCCTGCCGTCACCCATGATCGCAAGCTGCTCGCTCCGCACCAGAAGCAAGCCCGCGGCAGAGATTTGGGCCCCGCCAGGGCTATGGCGACACCCCCGGCTATGGCGCAACCTGGCCAGGGCCATGTCGGCGCGCTGATCGAGGCTCCCGGATCGCCGATGCTGCGGCCTGCGCGCACGATCCGGACATTGATCCTTCCCTATGCCGACAGGCAGCGCCCCGACCGGCTCTATATGGCGCGCTATATTTACTCGATCCTCGACCGGCCCGCCTGGGTCGTGGGCGACTATCTGGTGGAACCGGGCGGGCGAACGCCTGCGCCACCGGTGCTGCGCACGATGCGCGAGCCCGAACCAGGCAGCACAGACGCGCCGACGCAAGAGGCCATGCCGCTTACCATCCATCCGGAGAAACGGCCATGAGCGCGCGGCCCGGCCACAAGGGTCTGAGCTATCAGCGCCTGCGCGCCGCCGTGACCCGCGACGCCTATTCGGATTTCCTGCCGATGGTCGCCTGGGTCGAAGAGGAGGAAGCTTTCCTCTGCATCGACGATGGCTGGGGCCAGGCCTGGGAGCTTGTTCCGTCCGCCTATATGTTCGCCCATGTACAACAGGCGTTGCTCGGGCTGCTCAATATCCATTTCCCCGAAGGCACGGTCCTCCAGCTCATCACCTTTGCCGATCCGCTGATCGATCCTGCGCTTGATGCCTATCTCGATATGAAGGTCAGACCAGACCCGCTGGTCCAGGCCTCGGCCCGGCGTACGGCCGACTATCTGCGCGGCGGCACGAGGGGCCTGGATGCACTCCATGCCATCCCGGTACGTGACTTCCGGTTGTTCCTCGCGATCAAGACACGGGTGAAGCTCGGCGCTGATCTGCGCCGCCAGGTCGAGGAGCAACTGGCGAAGATGGGTATCCGGCGGCTACCGCCCGACGAACTGGTCAGCTTCTATCGCCGGATCTTCAATGGCGTCTTCGCGCCCGCACCGGGGGTATTCCTCAGCGAAAGCATGGGCGGCATGCCCGCCCCGTCGATCGCGCGGCAGATTATCGAGGCTGGGCCTGACCTCTGCTTCGAAGGCCCGGAAGTATTTCTGGGTAACCAGGTGGCGCGCTGCCTCACGCCCAAGGCGCCTGCGCGCCGGATCACCGCCGAGCGCGCCAACCGTCTCATGGGCGGGATGCGCGGCTCTGCCGAGGACAGCGACCAGATTGGTGGGCCATTCCTCTATTGCCTCTCGGTCCTGTTCGATCATTCGCAGTTCGAAATCCACAAGCGCGCGCAGATCCTCTCGGCGCAAAAGGCCGCGGGCAGTTTTGCAGTCGAGGTCGGCAAGCAGATCGAGGAGATTGGCTGGATCTTGGATGAAGCGTCGAACAGCCGCTTCGTCTCGGTGATCCCTACCATGTGGGTATTCGGCCGCGACAGCGCCCAGGCGCGTGAGATGGCGGCACGCGCCAAGCGCTTGTGGGAATCAGAACCCCTGCCTTTCATGGTGCAGGAAGAAAGCTATCTGCTGCCCGTGCTGCTCGCTGCCAGCCTGCCCTTCGGGCTTTATCCCGAAAAGCAGACAATCAAACTGCTGGAACGCGATTTTCGCATGGCCGTGAAGGCCGCCAGCCTCATGGCGCCGGTCCAGACCGATTTTCGCGGCGGCGGCCGCCCGGCCCTGCTCTATGTCGGACGCAAGGGCCAGCTCATCACGCTCGATCTCTTCGACCCGCGCATCAACAATTATAATTTCATCGTCTCGGCCGAAAGCGGCGCAGGCAAAAGCTTCCTGCTCAATAATTTGTGCCAGCAATATTATGCGCAGGGCGCGCTCATCCGCATCATCGATATCGGTGGCAGCTACCGCAAGCTCTGCACGCTTTGCTCTGGCCGTTATATCGACATCGGCGAGGAGCGCCTGGTGCTCAACCCTTTCGACATGGGGCTGGCGCTCGATGGCGAAGACAAGCAATCGGCGATCGCCATGGCGGTCGCGATCGTCGCGGAAATGGCGAATGCCTCGACCCGCAAGCCCGTCACCACATCGGAATGGAACCTGCTCAAATCCGCTGTTCAGTGGACCGTCGACAGCGGGCGCGGCGAAGACGGCATCGACGCGGTGCGCGCTTGGCTCGGCCGCTATCCCGACAATGCCGCCTCCGACCTCGACCGGGTCGACCATCTGGTACCGGTCGCGCGCGAACTGGCGTTCAACCTGCGCGATTTCGGGTCGCAGGGCGCCTATGGCCATTTCTTCAACGGTCCTTCGACACTCGACATCTCGCGCGATGAATTTGTGGTGCTGGAGCTCGAACGCCTGAAGGCGCTGCCCGACCTCTTCAACGTAATCGTGATGGTAGTGGTGAACGCGGTCACGCAGGAACTCTATCTCTCGGCGCGCGACAAGCCCCGCTTCGTGCTGTGCGACGAGGCCGCGCAGTTCATGACCCGCAGCGACGGGCAGGATCTCTCCCGTCTCGCCGAGGCGTTTGGCCAAGGCTATCGCCGCGCGCGCAAATATCAGGGGAGCTTTGGCATCGTGCTCCAAAGCATGAACGACCTCATGCTCTTTGGCGGCACAGGACAGGTGATCCTGGAAAATGCCGCGACCAAATTCCTGCTCCAGGGTTCCACCTACGACAAGGCGGTGGATAACAAGATCCTCGACTATTCAGGCTTCGTCCTCGATCTGCTGAAATCGGTCCGGAACGCCAAGCCCAATTATTCCGAAGTGTTCATCGACAGTCCATTGGGCCTCGGCATCGCGCGACTGGTGGTCGACCCCTTCAGCTACTGGATCAATACTTCAGCGCCCAACGAGGTTGCCGCCTTCGAAGCGCTGGTGCGGGCCGGTCGCAATCCGCTGGAGGCGGTGTGCGAACTGGCCGGTGTCGATCCGGCCCAAATACTGGGCGGAAATACTCGCCAGGGCGGGAGGGCGGCATGACGCACAAGCCTGCAACCCATCCCGATCAGCTGGCGCTCGACTGGGAAAATGACCCGGCAATCGAAGCGATGATCGAAGCGCGTGTCGTCCGTCGCGCCGAGGCCGCCGCCTTCCAGTGGCGACTGCGGTTGGTGGCCATCGAAACCTGCATGATGGGCAGTCTCGTCATCGTGGCAGGTGTAGCGCTCGGTCAGCCGCCGCTCCAGGCCATACGGGCGGGCATCCTGGTGGCTGCCGCCTGCTGTGCGAGCGGCATGCTGCTGATCGGCCTGTCGGGCGCATGCGGGATGGTCTTCTCACGCTTGCGGCAATGGAGGGCGCGATGAAGGCCGATCGCAGCAATGGCTTCGATCTTGGCCTCGACGTCGGAGACGATGTCCATGGGCTCCTTGCCTATGCGCGCAGCGTGAGCAACCCGGCGCTTGGTATCGACGCGGTCGCGCAGGCGATCGTCACGGTCATCCAGGCGGAACGCCGTTTTGCACGGATGAGCTACGCCCTGCTGGTGACCGGCGGCATCGCCAATGCCGCGTTTTGCGCATTTGCCGCAGCGTGGCTCTTCCAGGCGCCGCTTGCCGAAGGCTTGTTCATTGGCATCTGCGCCGGAATGGGCGCGGGCTCTACGGGTCTGATCCTTATTCCCTGGGATGCAATCGCCGAGCGCGTTCATGCCGTCACCCAGCGGTGGAGGCGGTTATGAACGGCATCTTCTCGGCCACGCCCGCGCCAGGACCCATCCGTCTGCTTATCGGCAGCCAGGGCCTTGCGCTCGTGCAAACCTGCATCGCCTGGCAATTGCCGACCGTGCCCGCGGTCTTCCGCATTCTGGGCGCGATCATAGCGGCCATTGCGATAGCGGCGCTGATCAGCGCCGCTATCGGCGAGGGGCGCGAGAACCGTGCGCCATATTGGAGACGGCGTCGTGATCGCTAGAACCACGGGCCCAGGCCACCCTCGTCATGCCCTACGAGTAATAGCGCCCTTGGCGCTGATGACCGGGCTAATGACGCAGCCGCCCGTCACGGCCGCGACCAGCATTATCGGGCGCAGCTGGCCGATCGCCGAGCCCGATGCGCTGAGCGAGATCGAAAGCCGCGCCGCGCATGTTCCCGACATAAAAACCGCCTTTGGCCCGCGTGAGCGCTGGTCGGCGATGAAGCCTGCCGCGCTCGGCATCGCCCGCGCCAATCGCCGCCGAACGGTCGTGCCTTTCTATACCCTCGATCAGGATATCCGGCTGCCGGGCGGAAAGCTGCTTTACGCCAAAGGCTATAGCTTCAACCCGCTTGCCTTTGTGTCACTGCCTCAGCGGCTGATCGTCGTACACCCCAGCGATCTGACCTGGGCGTTGCGCACCGCAAGGTCCGCCGATTTCATCCTTCTTGCCGCCGGTGGTCTTTCCCAGGCTGGAGATACGGATGCCGATGTGATCACGCTTGGCGAGCGACACGGCCGGGCACTGTTTCTGCTCGAGGAGCGCGTGAAGGCACGGCTTGGCCTGACGGTCGCGCCGGCGATCGTCGCGCAGGCGGGGCAAAAGCTGGTGCTGACCGAGGTCGTCATACCCCCAAGCCAGCGGAGCGTTGCGAGATGAAGATGCTCGCGATCCGAAGAATCATGACGCGCGGGTCGGCCTTTGCGGCCTTGGCGATCGCGTCCCCCGCCCATGCCTCCAAATGCGAGGCGGGCACGATATTCAACCCGATCACCAAGGTGCGCTGGAACTGCATTTTCCCAATCACCATCGGCGGGGTAAAGGTGGGTCCGAGCGATCCGCTCGGCAAGGCGCTCGACGCACAATCGGCCTCCAAGCCTTTATGCGCGTGCCGCAAAGGCGTGACATTCTGGTTCGGCGTCAAGGTCAGCTTCTGGTCGCCCAATCGCATGGTCGACGTGGTGACCGAGCCTGGCTGCATGATGGCGCTGGGCGCTGACATCATGCCGACCGGTGGCAGGCTGCAAGGCAGCCAGACCAGCCTTTCCGACGGCACCAACACGCGCAAGATGTTCGCGCAGATGCACTATTATATCGCGCCGGTCTGGAAGATGCTCGACATGTTCACCGACCTGCCCTGCATCGAGGATGATGGCTTCGACGTCGCGCTGATCACCGAAGTGCTGCCGACCTGGCAGTCGGCGACTTTGGGCGCGATCATCCAGCCCGAGGCAATCCTGTTCGGCAATCCGGCCGCCGGCCTTGCCTGCATGGCCGACAGCGCTGCTGCCGCAGCAGGCAAGGTCGTCGATCCGCTCTTCTGGTGCATGGGGTCCTGGGGCGCGACCTATCCGATCGCTGGCGACATCCATTTTGGCGACAGCGTCGAGGCCTGGGCGGGGCTCGCCGCGCGCGGCGTCTTCATGATGGGGCGGCTTGGCGCGCTTACCGTCAGTTCAGCAGACGGCTGCTCGTTCATCCCGCAGCCGGTCTGGACCAAGAGCCGCTACAAGTTCCAGCTGATGGAACCGGTAAAAGGTGGCCAGTGCGTCAATGTCGGGCGGCCAGGCGCGCTGTGGACCAGTGCCAAACATGCGCCGGGCAAGGACAATGCCCAGTTCATGCTGTTTGAAAAGACGATCTGCTGCGCCGGGGTTTCGACGCCATGAACAGGTCGCCTTTCCCGATCCGCATGCCCTCGCCTGGCATCAGCCGATGGTCTGCCCGTCATTCCACCGAGCCAGGCGTTCCCCATGCGGTCAGGCCGGTGTCGCATCCCCCCTGCGGCACCGGTCGGACGGTCGGCGTAGCCACATATACAGACGATCATACGGCGCGCCCCTCTTCGCCGCATGTGGTCGTGGCCACGCTGACCGTTTTTGAAGGCCAGGCTGTATTCCGGGCAGAGCTTGCCGACCCTGTTCCAGCTATATTTCTGTTCCGGCTGCGGCGTGGGTCGCGGCAGATCGCTCTGCGCGAGACGCGGCCATGAGGCCAGCTACCCTCGTCCTTGTCGCAGCGCTCAGCCTGCCTGTCCCGCTCCATGCGCAGACCGCGCAGGACCGCGCCCGCGCTGCGGCGGCCGCCGCGCGGGAAAAGAGCGCTGACAGCGACGCGCTGCTTGGCAATTATGTGACGCCGGGTCTGGCGGGACAGCCCATCACCACGGTCGACACCAAAAAGACCTTCACCCCCAATCTTGCCTGCCAGAAAAGCGCGACGCTGCTCGAACTGCTCGCCCAGCCCAGCGCCACCGGCGATATCGACACGCTCAGCATCTCGCGCGACAGCGATCTCGACGGGCGTTTCGATGAGGGACTGACCGTTCCGGTCCCCACTTCCGGGATTTGCGCCAATGGGATCATCTCCTGCGCGCCGGGCAGTTGGGACGCGTGCCGCTTCTTCCGCTGGGACGCTTCGGCGTCCGGATCGTTGAAGCTTTCGCAGGTCGAGCTGACCGATCTGGCCGGTTGTTACTGCGTCAACAATAGCTGCGGCAGCAATCTGGTCTGGGGCAATATGGCATCGATCCTCAAGGATCTGGGCGGCGGCGTTGTCGGCGCGCTCACCACGGCCGATCCGCGTATCGGCATCGCGCAGGCGTCCATCGATGGCCCGCTCATCCGCTACACCGGTGCGCAGACCACATCCTGCACGGCGCAACCGCAGGTTGGCGCCACGGCATACAAGGCCAATCCCGGCGCCATGGCGGGCGACGCCTATGGCGCCGCGCGAACGAGCAGCATTTTCCAGGCGCTTGTCCAGTCTTCGACCGGAACCGGCACGTCGCAGGTGCGCCGAAGTTGCACCATCATCCGGCAGATCGCCCAGGAAGAGATGACCGCC
The DNA here is from genome assembly GCF_900013425.1 of Sphingobium sp. Z007. Taxonomy (GTDB): domain Bacteria; phylum Pseudomonadota; class Alphaproteobacteria; order Sphingomonadales; family Sphingomonadaceae; genus Sphingobium. The sequence goes on along the minus strand of NZ_FBXK01000001.1, from coordinate 795,759 downwards.
GAGATGATCATCGATCGCGTGGCGGGCGGCTACGCAACCTATGCTGCAAATCCAAGCAGCCGTACGTTCGTCATGGGTTCACCCATCGACAATAGCCTGTCTGGCGGATCCTGCACTCTTATCGATTTTCATATGACATTGCGGGTCAAGGACGCCGCAAGGCTTCAGCAACTACTTCTGACCCGCTTTGGCGGGGACGACTGGGCGCAGATCAGGATCGATGGCGAACTGGTTGGCTCAGGCCCGGAAGTCTGGACCGGATCGGGACTGCCGCCGGGCAAATGCGAGAAGAAGAGCGCCTTCTATGTCGATCCTGGTCTCGATCTCACCTCCAGGCTGACGCAAGGCGATCATGATATCTGGTTGCGGGTCGCGGTCGCCGATGGCGGCGAAGCCTATGCGGCGATCGAAGCGAAGGTGGACGCCGGCTGCAAGACGAGCGAGCAGCTTGTCGACAGCTGTTCGGGCTATGCGGCCAATGATGCCTGTCGTCTCGATGATGAAGATGTCGATGGCGTCATCACCTATCGCAACGGCGTCAAGACCGGGCTCACCCCCCTGCCCCAGACGCGGTTGATCGGCACGGGCGCCTGCGCGACCACGATCAGCCGCGCCTTCTTCGAGCGCCAGCGCAGCTATGCCTGCACGGTCGATAGCGGCGCGGTTCCACAGCCTGATCTTTCCCGTAGCGCCTATATCATCGATCATTCGACCGAGACTTTGCTCGCTGATCGGGTCAAGAATGCCGATGGCAGCCATAGCCTGACAACCCGCAATTTTTCCTTGCCCGTGTCCGGCAGCGTCAATGCGTGCGAGCCCATCTGCAAGACCCGCAAGGCGCAGGTCAATATAGCCGCAGCCCCCGATGGCGTGACTGGTTCCAGACAAAGTGATCCCATGAGCTGGGATTATTTTTATCACGCCTGCCAGGACAATGGTGTCTGCCCTGCGGGCACGGGTGAGGAACTGGTGCAGGGCTGTGGCTGCATCGATGATTTTCCCGAAGCGGTGGTGATGATGCAGACCGTGCGTCTGGGCGGCGGCGACATGGTCTGCACGAGTGCCGTGCGATGAGATGGCGGCGCACCTTTCCCTTGGGGCTGATCCTCCTCGTCAGCGCTGTTTCCTTATTTCCCGGCACCGCAAGCGCTCAGCAGCTTTGCGCTGTCGATCTTAACGGCAATGGCGATGCGGCGGACGACGGCGAAACGGCAAGCTGCCATCTGACCGGCGCGGGCGGATGGATGTGCCCCATCGGCGAAACGCAGTGTGAGGCGGATGGAGCGGGAACGCTGCGGTGCCCGATCGGCGAGCAATATACCTGCGCTGTGCCGGCCAGCGGCGGCGCGCCAAGCTGCTCGGCCAACGCTTGTATCGACACCAGCGCCAATCCCATCATTGAGGAGCCAGTGGTGGATGATCCCGGCGTTGCGGCCGACGGCCCCGTCGATGCCGATGGCAATTGCCTTGGCACGATCGAGATTTTTTCCGGCCGCGCGGCGCGCTGTCGTCCTGCCGGGCTCAGCACCACCTTCCAGAATTGCTGCAAGGACAAGGGCAAGATCGTGAAGGACGGCATGGGCGGTTCGATCTCGTCGATCACGACGAAGATCGCGGTCGCCAAGGGCGTCTTCACCGGCATGAAAGCCGCGTATACGGCCTTCAAGGCAGGCGCGACCGCAAGCCAGGCAGCGAGTGCCGGTGCCAACGCGATCATCGTCGGCATCGATCCCACATCGATCGCGATCAGTCTTGCGGTCAATTTCATGATCGATCTCCTGCTCCAGGGCTGCGACCAGCAGGATATGGAAGTGGGCATGCTGCGCGGTTCGGGCATGTGCCATGAGATCGGCAGCTATTGTTCGTCGAGCATCCTTGGCATCTGCGTGCAGAAGGCCCGGGGCCATTGCTGCTTCAACACCAAGCTTGGCCGTATCATCCAGGAACAGGGCCGCCCGCAGTTGAAGGCCTTTGCCGCGATTGGCTGGGGCACGGCGAAGCAACCCTATTGCCGGGGCTTTAGCCCGCAAGAATTCCAGGCGCTCGATTTCAGCAAAATGGACCTCTCCGAATATTATACGGAAATCGAGGCGCGCGCCCAATCCGAAATCCAGATCGAGATGAAGGACAAGATCGATGCCCATATGCAGACGATCCGCAACTAGCCGCGCCCTGCTTCTGGCGGCTCTCGCGCTCTATCCCGCATCGGTGCGAGCAAGTGAACCGCAGGCTGTGGCCGAACAGCCGACGAGCGCAAATGCGCGTACGCGCATCCAGGATCAGGGTGACGCGGCTATGGAGCGCGTGAAGCGGGCTGCCGCCAAGGCCAAGGCTTCAACGAAAGCCTCGCCCGCTCTGCCCTCAAAAGCCGACGCTGGCGCGGAGCGCCGCGCCTTCGAGGGGATCAACAGGCGCAAGCAGGATCCTGCAATGGCGGATCGCGTCAAGGCAGACGTCGCGGCGACGCGCAAAGCCCTCGCCATCGAACGGGACACCGCCAGTCGGCGTATCGCGCAGGCCCTGGGTCTTGAACAGCCCGAAGAAGCGGCGTTGGCTGGCGTTGTTTCCGGCAGCAGCGCGAACCAGTGGGTCCCGCTACTGTTCGTGTCCTCCTCCATGCCGGTCGAAACACTGCGCACTTATGCAGGGCAGCTCGAACGGGCCAGGGGTGTCATGGCTTTTCGCGGCATGCCGGGCGGGATGCGGCAGGTTGGACCGATGGCGCAACTGTCGGCCGCGATACTGCGCCGCGATCCGGGCTGCGAAGGTCCCGCCTGCGCCATGCGCGACGTGCAGCTGATCGTCGATCCACTGATTTTTCGGCAGCATCGCGTCAGCCAGGTGCCGGCGCTGGCGATGATCCCGGGCGATCCGACCCGGCCCTATTGCGAGCGCGACGAGGCGAGCCCGCGCGCAGCGCATCTCGTGCTGGGCGATGCTGCCCTGACCGGGCTTCTCGATGAATATGGCCGCCTTGGCGGCAAGGCGGAGGTGCAGGATGCTCTTGCTCACATGGCGCGCCAGTAACCGGGTCTGGCGCGAACTCAAGGATCTGCCGCTGCGCGCAGCCGTGGCGCTGGGTGCTGCTGGTCTTGGGCAGCCGCCCCGTCCGGGTCAGCTTTTCAAGGCCTATGGGATTGTGCTGCCGATTGGTCTCTTTGCCTGGTGGGCGATGCCGCAGATCACATTGGTCATGACGCCCTCCATCGATGCCTGGGTCGTGCACCGCTCGCCAGGGCCCGTCAGGCGCGGTGACCTCGTCTCGTTCCTTTTGTCCGATCCGCTTGCCGGCCCCGAGCCAGTGAATGTCACCAAATATGCGCTGTGCTTGCCAGGCGACCGGATCGTGATGGTTGAAAAGCCTGCCACCCTGGGCCGCGGTTGGACCGGGTGGTACTATTGCAATGGCAGGCTGATGGGCGTCGCCAAACCCTTATCACGCAGCGGCAAGGCGCTTGACCATTGGCGACCGGAAAGTCCGCATATTCCCGATGGCATGATCTTCGTCGGCTCGCGCCATCCCGACGGATATGACAGCCGCTATTATGGTCCGGTCTCCATTGCGCGGCTCATCCGCATGGAGAAGGTGCTGTGAAGCGCCTCCTCGCTCTGGGTGCCCTGCTGCTGCTGCCCGACGATATTGCGGGTGCGCAGCCCGCGCCTCCAGGCCCGGGAGATCGCGGAACACGCGGCTATTGGTGGTATGAAACCCCAAAGGCCAGCGCTGCGGAAGAAGCGGCCGATGATGTCATCCCAAAACCCGTCATACCGCCGATGGTTGAACTGGCCAAATGGGCACCGCCCCGGATCGCCAAGCTGATCGAACAGCAGCGCGACTATGCCGCCACTATTCTCACTATCGATGCGGTCGCCGACTTCTGGCGGCTGCAGGATTTTGCCCGGCGCAAGGCGCGCGCCTTTGCCGGCGTGACCCAGCTTGCGATGCTCACTTATCCGCAGCTCAATGCCCGGGCTGCCAATCCAATGGTTGGCGAGGCCCGCGATCAGCTGGGCGCACATAAGGACCATGTCCGCCGCCAATATCTGCGCGCGCATGCCGGGGAATTTGCGCTGGTCATGTTCGCACGGGACTCCTGCGGCTACTGCAAGGTGCAATGGCCGATCGTCCAGCGGTTCCAGGAGGATATGGGCTGGCAGGTCAGCCTCATGGATCTCGACCGCAAACCCGAACTCGGCCAGCGCTTCGGGGTCGAGGTAACGCCGACCACCATGGTCATTCGCCGGAACAGCGCCCAGCGCATGGTAATCGCAGCAGGCGTCGAGACTTATCCCAATCTCGCCCAGATGGCCTATCAGGCGGTCCGGCTGCTGCGCGGCGACATCCGGCCCGAACAATGGCTAACGGGAGCCGGCGAGGAAGACGGTTTCTTCGATGCGCTCGCCAATGGACCCGTCTCCGCGACCGATCCGCGGGTGATCGGCGGCGACCTCCTCGATGCCCAGGGGCCAAGGCCGTGACGCGCCTTGGCCAAGCCCTGTTCGCCTGGGCTCTTTTGCTGACCACATGGGTGCAGACGCCCGCAACAGCCGCTGCGCAGCCGACGGATCGCGGCCTTGCCAGGCGAGCCGCCATTCATCCGGTTTCGACAGCCGCAGACATGCGTCTCTGGCTGGCCCGCGTGCCGCTGACGCGCGACTTTCCTGCCGATTTCGAGATCCTGCTGCGTGGCCAAGCGTCGCTCTACACTATCGAGATGAGCACATCGCCCGGCTGCCTGCCATGCGGCGATCTGTGGACCAAGCTTTCCGCTTTCCGCACCCGCTATGGTTGGCAGGTCCGGACGCTGGGGCAAGAGGAAGCGATGCTGCGATCGGGACGTCTCGGCCTTCCCTGGGTCGGAAACCCCGTCGCATGGGTGCGCCCGCTTAGCGACCCGCACCGCATGGTGCCGATCGCGATCGGCACCGACCATAGCGCCAATATCGCGCGCAACGCCTGGCTTGCCGCCCGCATGCTGACCGGAGCCCGGGCAGCGGTGGGCGTGCGCGCCATGTCGAAATTCACCGGGATCGTCGGCGTGAGGGCGCTGACCTCCCCTAACCCAAAGCGACGCTGATCATGGCGGGGCGGCGTCACATGTCCATTTTCATCAGGAATTCTGCCATGGGACGTCATCCATATCGTCTGACCCTCGCACTCTCCATCCTCGTCGCGTCATGCGGCCAGGCGGCCCCTGCCTATGCCCAAGGCTGGGCTGAAAGCTGGTTCGATAATGTCACCTATAGCTCGCCAGGCAGCTTCGAGGACCAGACCCGCGGCTATGTGACCGCGGGCGGCATGTCGGGCCGCGTCGATGTCCATGACGACTATCTCATGAGCTTGACGCTTCCCAAGGTGAAGGCGGGCTGTGGGGGCATCGACATGTTTTTAGGGGGCATGTCGTTTCTCGACCCCGACTATCTGGTCCAGAAACTGGAGACGATCCTGCAGGCAGCGCCGGCCGTCGCTTTCCAGTATCTGCTCGAAACCCTCGACGAGAAAATGGGTAACATCATCTCGAAAATGGAGGCAGCGACCAATTATCTCAATTCCATCCAGGTGAACGACTGCCGCCTCGCCAATCGCATGGTTCAGATTGCCAAAGGCGATGATAATATGTCGGGGATCGTCGAGGAGATGACCGGCTACAAGTCGATCCGCGCAGGCTATGCCAATAGCTGGCAACAGAGCCGCGAGAAGATCCAGGCCAATAAGGGTAATCCGACAGAGGATCTCAAGGACGCGCTCGCCAATTGCCCGGCCGAGGTCACCGACATCTTCAAGACCGGCTCGCTGCTTGGCCATGCTGCCGCGCGCGTCGGCGCGTCCGACTGGGCGGGCGTGATGCGCGCACGGGTGGGCGACGTCTATATGCGCTGGGATGATAAGGACAAGGTGCCGCTCTTCTCGGCCATCCCCGCCTGTCCGCGCCAGGATAGCGATAGCGCCGATGATTTCCTGACCGGACGCGTCCCCACTCGTGCGCTCAGCATTCCCGCGACCGCTTCGGATTGTTCGGTGAACGGCGCCGGGCGCGGCGCGTTGTTGCTGGCGCGCGAAAGGATGGAATCGGTGGCCACCAAGATCCGTACCCGCGCCGCGCTGACCACTGAAGAAAAGCAGTTCGTCGCCAATGTGCGGACCCTCCCGGTCTATCGGCTGCTCGAATGGGGCGTGCGGCAGGGCCTGACCGACAGCGTGATCGCCGACACCGACGAGCTGGTCGCCCTCACCCTCGCCTATCAGATGCTCAATGATTTGACCCGCTCTATCGACTTTGCGCTCCAGAATGCCGAGCGCGGCGTGACAACGGCGGGCGCGGCTGACGCGGACAACACCAACATCTGCCAGACCCGCATCCTGACCAAGGGCATCGAGCAGCTAAGCGAACTGCGCGACGAAGTGTTGCGCCAGCGCGCGCAGATGCGCCAGTCCTACATCGCGGCCATGAACCAGGCGAACCTCTCGGCAAATTATGCCGGGGTGGTGCGCCAGCGCGACCGTGATGCGCGTGACGCCGCTGGCGCCAACGCCAATCGCAACCGGTGAGGCGAGCCATGCGTCATCTCATCCGCCTGGCATGCGTCCTGTTCGGCTTGCTGAGCGCCACGCCCGCGCTGGCGATCGATGCCAGCTATCACACTTGGGACGGCTTTTCCGAAACCGTCGATGCGTTTCACCTGGTGGCGATGATCTTCGGTGATCCGCGCTATGAAACATTGGTTTTGATTGTCGCGGTGGTCGGCATCGCGTTCGGCGCGGTCATCGCCAGCATTCGGGGTTCGGGCATGGGCTTGGTTGCCTTCGGCTTCCAGATGCTGGTCGGTATCGGCCTGTTTGCAGGGATGATCGCCACAACCGGCACGGTTCACATCTATGACCGGGTGCGCAACGCCTATCAGCCAGTTGGCGGCGTCCCCAATCTCATCGTGCTGGTCGCAGGCGTCACCAACCTTATGGAACGGGCGCTGGCTGAAACCATCGACGACAATACCACTGATCCCAATGCCAAGCTGGAATTTGGCGCAGGTGGCCATGCGTTCGACCTGTTCCTCAACGCAGTCTCGCCGCGCAGCCCGATCGTCGATACCTTCCTTGATGCAACGGTGAAGGATTATGTGCGGCAATGCTATCCGGTCGCGCGTGTCTCGCCGGCCTATGGCGTCGATGACGATCAGCTGTTCCGGACCTCGACTGACCTGCCTGCTTCCTTTGCGGCGATGGCTGGCCCTGCGACCTTCTCGACCGTTTTCACGGCGAGCGACAAGGGCGGGACGACGATGAGCTGCGATGCAGCCTGGGACCATATTGCCGACCGTCTGTCGGATGCCACAGCGTTCGACGCTTATAGCGACCAGGTCTGCGCCCGCACCGGATTCGATGTGAACCAGACCAGCCAGCGCGATCGCTGCCGCCAGCAGATCGATGCGCTGGGCGACATGATGCTGGGTCAATCGATGAGCCGGCAGACATTCCTCATCAACATCCTGCTCGGTCAGACGGTCGGCGATGTGTTGTTCGAAGATTCGCCTGCAGCCACGGCGCGGGTAATGGCGAACCGGGCGATCGAGTCCAATGGACTTGCCACGCTTTCCACTGCCAATGAGTGGATGCCGACCATCCGGGCTTCGGTTTTCGCGATCATGCTCATGATGATGCCGATCGCGCTGCTGTTCATCCTGACGCCGATCAACCTGCGGGTCGCAAGCTTCGCGCTGGGCCTGTTCGTGTTCGTCGCGCTCTGGGGCGTGATCGATGCGGGCATTTACCAGCTCACCCTTGGCCGGGCGCTGGATGTGCTGGCCGAATTGCGCGCGACCAATGTCGCGGCCGATAGCTGGATTCTCGCGCCGTCGGCAGCGATGAAGGCGCTCGCCATCTTCGGCTCGTTCCGAACCGCAGCGGCGGGCCTGGCGGGCGCGTTCGTGTTCACCGTGTTCCGCTTCTCTGGCAATATGTTCACCGCGTTCACGTCGGGCATGCTCGGCGTCCAGGGTCAGGGCAGCATGGCGGCGGCAACCATCGGGACCAGCGAGGGCTATGCCTCTGCGCTCGAAGCGCAGGCATCGGCCGGTGGCACGATGGCGCGGCGCTCCACCTCGTCGGGGTTCGGCGATTTTGGCGAACGCAGCAGCTTTGGGCTCGATCGCGCTTTTGCGTCAGCCGGGACGGTGCTGGGCGAACATGGTGGCGGCGCGACCGGAACGGCGGCGTTCGGGCTGGGTCGGGCCGATGCCGCGCGGGAACTGGGCGCGCTTTCCCCTGCCCTGGTCGGGCGGGATTTGAACGATCCTGCCACGGCCAGCGCCATCCGGGCCAATGCAGCGACCTCTGCCATCCACAATTTTGCGCAAGGGGACGCACTTCGCAAGCTTGGCACGAGCTACTTCGGCGAAGGCCAGGGCGGCGAACGCGCTTTTGCCGCTTTCGCGCAGAATATGGTGCAGTGGAAGGCGTTCGGCGACAGCCAAGCCTATGAGATGATGCAGTCGGGGGCGCAGCGGCAATTTGAGCGCAGCGGCTATAATACAAAGGATGCAGCGCTCAAGGCCTCGACCGTGATCGCCCAGGCCGGTGCTGATCCAACCTTCGCCAAAATCACGGCCAACGCCTTCGATCAGGAACAGATGCTCCGCAATGATCTGACTGCCGCGCAGACGCAAGTTGGCGCGATGGAGGGACGTCGGGACTACGCCGGCGACAGGGTTGCAGCGGTCGAACGCGGCAATGTCGCGACGGAACAGGCCCATCGCACCGGGCATAATCAGGGGCAGCGCGAGGCCGCAGGGATACTGGGTCTCTCGGTCACCGAGACAAGCCGGCGCATCGGGTTCATCAATGCGCTATCCGGCGAAGCGCGATCGAGCGCGATCAGCCAGTTGTCGCGCTCGACCGGGCGCAACGAGGCGCAGATGCTGCGCGCGCTGGAAAGCTACAACGCCGCTGTTCAGGTCGGCACTGCCGACGGAGCAACAGCGCAAGCCGCGCGCGAGGGCACAAATGTCTATGGCCGCACGCGCGAGGCCGCCGGTTATGATTTTGCCGAGCGGTCGGGCAAGCTTGATGCCCAGCGCGAGATCGGTCCTGATGGCGTGCGCAGCTCGGCCCAGATCGGTGAGCAGCGGCGCCAGGCGGACAATGCCGGCTTTGCACAAGGCGCTGCTGCCGCTGGCGTGTCGGTCCGCGAAGCCGCGCATCTGGATTCTTTCATTCGCACGCTGGCGGGCACTGCCGGAAACCAGGTCGATATGGCTGAAGGCGGTGCGGAAGGCATCGCCGATCGCGCACGCAACGAGCGACTGACCGGCATCGTCGACAAGGAACGGCTAACCCGCACCCAGGCAATGCTGCGCGAGCATGGCGTGGAACTGTCGAAGCGCCAGATCGCCATGGACCAGAATGGCGATGTCGGCCTCAATCTGACGCCGGAACTGGCCGCGCAGATGTGGCGGGGCGGGCTTATCAACGAAAGCCAGCTTGGCGCGATCGCTAATGGTGGGCATGCGCGGTTCAGTTTTGCGCATAATGATCTGCTCGTCTCCAGCAGTACAGGGTTCAGCCAGTCTGCGCGCAACGACACGAGTACGCGGTTCGAAGCCGGCAAACAGGCAGGACCAGATACGATCGAGCATTTCCTGGGCAGCGGTGCGCAAGGCCAGGCCGCCATGGCCAACTGGTTGCGCGGCGGGTTCGAGATGGATCGGCGGGGTGACTGGCGGCTGAAACCGCAGGTCGCCGATACGCTGGAGCGTGATGTCACCGCGATCATGGTGCAGACCGGGTGGCAACGCTCTCTATCGCGGTCAGCAGAGCATTCGACAGCGGATAGCCAGAGCATCTCGGGCGATCTCACAGCTTCAGCATCCAGGGGAGTTGGCACGGGTGGTAGAGGCGGCGCAGAAAAAGGCAGTGGCAAAGGCAGCGCTACAGGCTCGTTGAGCGGCAGAGTGAGCGCTGACATTTCCGATAGAGGCATTGCGGCGGTTATCGCTCAGTCGTCGATTGATACGGTGAATTACGATGTTCGGGAAGCGATTGCTTCAGCCGAGAAAACGGCTGCTCGTTCTGGTCGACCGGAGGAGACTTTTGCCCGAGAAATCAGTGAGCGCGTGCTTGGTCGTGACGGGCTTCGGAACAGATATCTAAGAGAAGCAGACGCTGGACGTGGCACAGTCGATGTCACTGGTCCTATCACATCGATGGAGCAGTCCTCTATCCTCAGAACCGGACGGCTACTTTTCGATCGCGACGATGGATTGGCCGACGGCGATCCCACCTTCAAAGAACGGCGGGATCAATGATGTCAGTCTTTGATCACGCCAACATGGCGGAGATGACGGAGTCCGGAGCGAGGATCGGAGGGATCAGAGTAAGGGTCCATGACTGGCCTTTGCGGTACCGACCCCGGCACGATCACCCATTCTCCGCAAGCAACCTTGGCTTTCAAAAATCCATAGCCGAGAACCGCTACGACCGTGATGGGATTGAAGACGAGGATGAGCAACACCATGGTGTTGGCCACGGACGTATTAATTCGGTGATAGGGGATGGCTATCATGATTTCAAGGCCAATCCAGTACAGCAGAGCCGTTACCCAGTAGAGCTTCGCGTACCATGGCCGCCAAAACCAATCGGCAGCGCGCGGCGATGGCGAGCCTGCCTCATCTATCTGTTCGACGTGATCAAAATCCTGCATCTGCAGAGCCTTTCTATCTGGGAAAATAGCACAGGTGCATCCGACTGGAAACCGATCCGCCCTGATCACCGTGGACCGATCGCCCATAGCCACCGCAATCATCTTGCCCCCTCCTTTCCTCCTGCCCTCCATCGAGCTTTGTTCTACGGTTCTAACAACTGGGCACACTTCAAATCCTGGACACGGCCGCGATGAAGAAGAAGCGGCCCAATCGAGATGCGCCTCCCCGTCTTTCTACCGAAGCGGATGCCGCCATCCTACGACTTGCGCGCCTCCTGGGCCGTCAGATCGCGCGTGAACTTGATCAAGAGCGACAGCAGCGAGAAAAGCGCACGGACGTCCCGCCTAAATCGTGCGAATGAGGTTTGCGTGTCCAGCCCTTTCAATATCAGATGAAACATTGTCGGGCGAATGTTTCGGCAAATATGCTGCTGTTCCTTGCTGGTGTCGGCGTATTTTTGCGCCGTACGGCGGTGCAATTGCAATCTTGCCGACGGAATGATTTTATCTGAAAATCATGGTCTTTCCAAAGGACGAACTTGTGCCTGCGTTTGCATTCTATCTGGTTTCCGACGATGGCTAGCCATCAATGAGGCTGGTCGATGTGCCAGATGTTGACGCTGCGAAAACATGGGCAATGGATGCGATCAGATCTGCGTCATTGCACACCATCCGCTTCTGGGACGGTGTTCGCGTAATTGAGGTAAAACGCCCTGCGATGCGTCAACCCAGACAGAAGCCAAGCGATGCAGAGGAGCGCGGAAAGCGTATGATTGCCATGAAAGCCAAAGGCATGAAACAGCGCGAAATTGCCGCAGCATTTGGGATCAGCATCGGCCGGGTGCGCGATGTCATGTCACGTGAGGAGTTGCGTGCCCGGGAGGAAGCTATTCAAACCAACCGTGCCGCATTGTCAGGCCGGGCGAATAACGTGCTACGACATTTAGTCATCGAGCCGGAAGCGGACCCTGCCGAGCGCGACCGGCTACTTCCGGAGCGGGTTGCAAAGTTGACGCGCGGTAAAATAATGAATGTAGGCAATTCGGGCAAGCTCACTTTTGCCGAGATAGAAGCCTGGCTGTGGGAACGAGGCCTTTGTCTTAGCACCGATATCTGAGCTGGACTTTATACAGCAGCCTCTGGTGTATTCGGAGCCGGGGTCAGTGGGTTGGGCGTGTTGCAGCGTCCCGCGAAATGGCACGACGATCAGGATTGCCGCCTCTTTGGCGCAGGTTAAGGGCTTTAAATGAGAGCGGGTGAATGCATAATGGGACCTTCGCGACGGTCGGCTTCGGAGCAACAATTTTAGGAAAGCTGACGTTCCCGGATTCCGGCATCGGTGTCGGCTCGCGCCAACATAGCGGCCATTCGGCGGTCGATTGCTACACCCTGCTAGCGGTCATCGGTTCATCGAAGTGCTTGGCCAAGATCCGCCGGACACTGTGGGGAGCATAGGCGGCGATCGCGTTGAAGCGGATGAGCGAGATTAGAGGCATCGCAGGTCAATCGGCCCAGGGCAGCGTGGTCGTCTTCAGGAAGTCCTGGCGCTGCTCGATTAGATCGGCGGACAAGGCCGCGAGGGGATCGACAACATCGGCGAGGAAGCTTTCTAAGGCCTGCTGCCGCACGAACGTCACCATGTACGATCCTGACAGTTTGCCGGATTTGAGCTCGCGCTGGAACGAGACGTGGTCGACACCGACCGGGGAGGGCTGTTCCGCCGTGGCGTCAATGAGGAACAGATCGCCCGAGGTCACGACTAACGGGAAGAATAGCCAAGTGTAGCGCCACTCGTCCGGGCGCGAAGCCTTCGGCACTTCATTGCGCCGCGCATTTAGAGCCTTTGCCATCGGATAGAAGATTGCATCGTAGAGGCCGCCATGATTGGCGTGCCAGCCACTGCCCTTGCGGTCGATCCGGCAGAACTGCACCGCCTTCCAGGGGCGAACGTGCGCCTTGAACACTTGATCGAAGCCGAGATGGTGGAAGGCTTTGACCTGCCGGGTCATGCCTTTTCCGGGCCCGAGGTCTTGCTTCATCTCGTAGCGGTAGGGAAATAGGAACTCCTCGGGGGAATGGTGGCGGTCCGCTGCGTTCTTGGGCCGGGCGATGAACACGAAGGGGTTCGCGCTGTTCTTGCATTCAACCAGGAGCTCGACATAAGCGGAAAGCTTGGCCGCCTCGTCGAAGGAGGTGCGCCTCACTGCGACGACGTCGATTTCGCGCGACTTGCTCTCGTCAGGGTCCTCGAAGGCGACATTGGTGCGCACGTGGAGTCCGCGCTGCTCGAGCCGGGTCGCCACCTCCTGCTCCATGAGATAGCCGGACTCGTTGATCGCAGCCATGATTTCGTCGTTGCTTGGTCCCGCGGCCATGCCATTCCTTTGCCCTAATCGTCCGCGCTCGGCGGCAAGGCATCGTTCTGCCATGAGATCGCGCCCGCGTCATTCATGGATCGCACCGCTAATCACCATTGTCATAGCCGGCTGCAGCCACCAACGGATCGGACATAATAATGCGCAATTCGGGTTGTCGGAAGCGGTCGACCGTTAAGCATGCAAAAACTCAGGTTAACGTGGGCCGCTTCCTCGCAGTCTGGTTCTAGGCGCAGCGCGCGGCCTCCTTGCTCCCACACGTAGCCTAAAAATAACTTGCGATTGCGTCTGGATCGGGCGTCATGATCGGCCACGGCTTACCGGACGCAAGATCTGGGTGACGCGGTTCTGACATCGGAACGCCGTGTTCATCTCGGATGAGGTCAATAGCGGTCAGGCATCGCGCGGCGGCATCCGCAGAGCCGCCATCGACCGTCCGCGCGAGCAGCGCTCGCCGCAATACGGCGGCGGGAACAGGCACGACGTTGTATGTATTGCTCCAATTCTCGACGGGGACGTGTTCTGTGACAACGGCTTCAATCGTACGCCAATTCAGCATGGGCCGCTTCTGATTGTTCTCCATATCAACCAAGAGCAGTATCCCCTCGTCATCGGGATTCTCGGAAACGGCCCTTGCAAGAAGCATGAGGGCGGGGGAAGACGCGCCATCTTTCAGCAAGTCATAAACCTGTCTGCGCACTTCCGGGAACTTCTCGATCAGTGCGCCGAGTTCGCGTGACGACCGCCAGTCATCGCCCGATTTGGTGTTAAACACGCCATTCGCTGTCAGTTCAATGAGACGGTGTGCGGATGAGATTGTACCCCGTTTGAGTGCCGCCGCTCGCCAATGATAATTCTCGTAAAATCGCGAGTCTTGTTCGGCAAGATCGAACATGGTTTCTTCCGCGCCCGGCGAGGGCGTTACGGCGAATGCGTCAACCATTCCCTCCAGAAAGCGCGGCTCCCGTTGCGCATCCGGCATGCCGCGCACAACATCGAGCGTCGCAGCGGGTTGATTAGTGAAAGGCAACAATCTCAGCCAGTCGCGCAGTTCATAGGCGTTGCTATCCATGAGTATCCATGGTTCTTTTTTTGCCGCCTCAAAAGTTTCGGCGATGCCCTCTATAACGAGCTTGCTGTCGATTTCCGCGCCGGAGAGAAGCAAGTTTAACAGCAATTTGGAACGCGCGCGCCGGGGTGTCAGAGAAATTAACTTCTCAATGGTGGCTTCGCGCTGGCCGTGTGGCAAATGTACAGCAACGATACCAAGTTCGACCGCGAGCCGCTTCTGTTCGACTGTTGCGCCATCCGCAACAAGCGTTTCGATCACAGAGAAAATGGCTTCCGCCGCGTCCGAGGTCGCGGCGGGATCGGCGGCGCGCGCCGCGCGCTTTTCCGCCACGCCGCTGAAATCCGGCCCGCCAAAGAAGCGCTTATCTGGCGGCGGCTCGTTTTCGGCTTTCCAGTGCTCCGCGAGCACACAGGCTGCGAGTTCCCCAAAGTTCGGATCGGCGAGATATTCACACATTAGCGCATCCGTTTCCGGCGATTTTATTGCCATGAACGCACGCATATATTCGTGCGTCATGGGCCAACTCGCTTCGTCCCGCGCCTTGCCTTGCCGCCAGCCTTCGGCAGCGGCTTTTTCCCGGACCACACGATAGCGGCGCAGATTTTCATCCAGCATCCGTTTCAAGAGGGGAAGCAAATCTACATCGGGCGCACGGCGCGCAAGTGTAGCGATACTCGCAATATGCCGCCGCTCCGCGTCGCTGGACGCCAAAAGGCGCTTGCCCCAGTCCTCAATGAGCGCACGGATAGCAGCAAGGCTTTCCGCATTGAAAGGACGGCCCCGGTCAACCTCATCGGGATGACGTGACAGCAATTCGGCTAATCGCTCTATCTGCGCATTGTCGGCCTCTCCGGAACGTGCCTGCGCGGCTGCGACCAGGCTTGCGCCCGGTACGTGCGCTATACGCGATTGGATGCAATGATACCGGTCGCCAGCCGTCTCGTCATATTTGCCATCCGCATCGCGCAGCCGCGTCTCCGCATCGAACAGCGCATCGATCATGCTCCCCACAGATTGAGGACCGAGAACTGAGGCAGCGGCTTCCGCTTGGTCATCCAGCCGTGCGGTTTCCGCCAGCGCTCGCCGCAGCAGATCAACGTTTTCAAGCCCGAAACCAGTGCCGGCGAGAATATCATCCGCCCCATAGAATAGATTGCGGCCCGCGCGCACTCGCACCAACAAGCCCTCGGCCACCGCCTGCGGATACCGGTTCCACGCCTCATAAATGAGCCGCACGGCTGCATCCTGGCTGTCGCTAATCTCCATATCGCTGATAATGGTGGCGAGTTCGGCGCTCCTGTCCTGGGTATCATTGGTAAAAATGATCGGGTGCAGCCGGTCATAACTTGACATGCAGCTTTCTTTGTACCGCTTGCGCGCAGCGATAATCCCCTGCTGAACAGCCTCGTCGTTCACTTCGTCAACAAGGCTTTTTTGCGCTACCAAATCGAAGGTTGCGCCTTTTGCGCCTTGCAGCAGTTCGGCGATGTGGCGGTCGGCGCGGCGGAATGAGAGCGCGTCAACGACGGAAGCCTGTACCTCCGGAACGGGATCGTCCTTAGCAACCGCTGTTGCGAGGTCGAGACCGTCCATGCCGCTGTGAAACGCCATTTCATGCAGGAGAACCGCGCGCGCCTGCGGCGGCAAAGCCTTGATGCGCTTTGCCGCATCTGACCCCAGCATGGACGGACGAAAGCGCCTGCAATTGCGGAGCGCCCTGAGGCTTACCTGATCTTTTTCATCCGTGATGAGCGGCCAGATGCTATCAAGGAATTCCGGACGCCCCGAATTCATCATGAAGCGGAAAGCGCGGTCGCATTTGCCGGGTGTGTGCCAATGGCCGATACGTTGCTGGATTGTCGCCGCGATGGAGGCCCAGACTTCATCCGTCACGCGATAAATCATTTCGGCGGCGAGGATCGGATCGACCTCGAAAGCGGCGAGGATTGCCTTTCCACAGGCAGTCTGTCCGGATTCTATTCCGCGCGCCATGCGTTCGACCGCAAAGAGGATAGATTCCTCCCATGCCGGAAGATTCAAGATTTCCGCTTTCAGCGCTTCGCGACTCTTGGGCTCATTCACTTCGCTGATGATCCGGCGCTCGACCGTGTGCGACGCATACCATTCTTGCAACTGCTGGTGCTGGAACGAAACGCCGGGCGTATCGCCGGCCCGCATAAGCACATGGCTGTTGACCAAGAGGTCCAGCACGTCTCCGGGGTCAGGTTGAGAAGTCATCGTCAACTGCCCGTTCTGGATGAGCAGTTTTCCCGTTTCCGAGATCGACCATCGCGCATTGTGGTCCGCAATGGAGGTATTCGCATTTCGCGAGGCGAAGGCGGCAAGGCCATTGAGAAAATCTTCCTGAAAGCCTTTCGCCACGGCATGCAGCGCCTCGACGTGGCTCGCCTCCTTTTCGTGTACGGCCACGAAGTGCCGCAAGACTTCCTCTTTCGTGGTCGGAAACGGCACGTTTTCGGGCAGCGAAAGCAAGGCCGACAGGTAAAGCGGTATAGTGACAAGCTCGCGCACGCCCGATGTGCGCCAAGCCTGATCCAGGATCTTAGCCCCTGCTTCGCCGCGCAGGACGATGGCGATCTGCATTTGCTGTTCCTCGCTGAGCGGCAAGAGATCGACGCGCGTTCCAGTGAACGGCACGTCAAGCGCTTGCCTGCGCGTCGAGACGATGAGCCCGAGTTCCGGCAACTCGGCCTTGAGAGTCTCGACCTGCACGCGCGCGCGCTTGCGTGCTTCCGCGTCCAGTTCGTTCCAGCCATCCAGCAACACTACGATGCCGGGCTGGCTAGCTGCCGCGCGGAAATCATCTTCCGAAATGCCCATGAAAGCAGGACGTTTAAGGATCGAGCCGAGAACCGTTACATCTTCCGTCGCCCAATCACCGAGCGGCACGATGAATGGGGTCCCGCTGCCGTCTGCAAGCATGGCTTCGGCGATCTGGAAAAGCGTTGTCGTTTTCCCCATGCCGGGCGGGGCGACGAGAATTAAATCATTCAATGACACAATAGCGCGCGCAACTGCATTTGTCGTTGCAGGTTCGCCAAGCCCTTCCACTTCGAGCCTCAGCGGGACCGGCGCGGACGGCCATTTCGCCGTGTTCCTGAACACCGCAAGAGCTGCTTCGGCGGCATAGCGAAGCCGCACATGCAAATGGTCATTCGGTTGCGGCGCGGATAGAGGCGCCTCATTTCGCAGGACACGCCGCCAGGATTCCTTTTGTGCTAGTTCTTTCCACTGGCGGAGACGGTCGACGGTGAACTCCTTCACGTCTGAGTCAATGGCCTTGCCGTGATCGCGGCACATCCAAATCCCGTTTTCCGCAGAAGAGCGCTCTGCGGGCGTCATTCTCTCGTCATAGCGTGGGCCGCCGGGCGAGGCCGCGCAGATATGGGCTGCTGTCCCGATATTGATTTCACCGTCGCCGTCCGCCGTCGCGCCGACCGTCAGCGTGCGGCACGACGGAAACGAACAAAGCCAGCCCGCGCGTTTCGCGATCTGGGTCACTGTCTTCTGTGAAAAATCGTCTCTATTTCTTGCCAATGCCGATGCTCAAATATCTTCACTTATAGATAGTGCGTGGACCGAATATAATTCTCCGGGGCGGACGATACACAACCTGATTATTGTGGCCTTTCACATATTGTTACGGCTTATCCTTCGGAGATCCGCGCCTTGGTCAGGGAGGGCGCCCAGTTATTGCATGTGTTAGTCGCCTTTCGCCGTATACCATGGCACAGCCTTTTTGCCGTGCATGACCGAGTTAGGGAGCTTTTGCCATATGCCGACATGCGCCGCATCGATTTTTCCGGCCTTGGCCATATTGCGCAGGAACGCCAGAACGCTGCGCTGCTTCACAAGGCCGAGTTTGGACAGCATACGCCTGCGAAGCGCGTCATCACTGTCCCAGGCGCGGAGGTGCTTTTCAATTGCCGCCAAGGCATCATCGGAACACTCCGACCGCTTGTCACGCTCGCTCATGAGCGACTTTGCCAATGCCTTGGCCGTACTGGCCAGAGTAAGCAGGATGCCCCAGCGGGAGCCGCACTGCGCTTACCAGAGTTCTCCATAAAGCCGCGTCACTTCGTGACTTTGCATGTTCATATCGTCTCTCGCCGCCACCATCGAAAGTATGTCGGCGTAGAACTGCCAGAACCGCTCGTCATGCGCGCGGTCGAGCCCCACAGGCTGCATCAGGCCGAAGGGCGACGGCGACACCTGCCGTGGCGCGGGCAGCAGGGTCACGAAAGCCGAACCGTGACCAAAGTTTCGGGTGGTGAGCCGGGGATAAATGACCGCGCCTATTAGGATGCGCAGCGGTTCCGACAGCCAGCGCTCCACATCGTGGTGACAGAGTTCATCGCTTGTATCCGCGGTCAGCCGTAGCCCATCCCCTGTCAGATCATTGGCAAACACCACCTGTGTGCCGAGCACATTAATCACCTGTCGTCCCGGCCCCCCACGACGCCACAAGCGGCGCGGGGCTAAGCGATCTGCAGCATGCGGATCGTGGACTTAAAGCGGCGGTCGCACGATGCGTCACATCGCTTACCAAATCAAGATAAAGTAGCAATGCCACTTTCTACTTGCGCTAGCCAAAGTAGCAATGCTATTTTGAGCTATGGCGCGCGACTTGACCGAGCAAAAATATACGCAAGGAGACGTCCTCGCCGTCACGCGGCTGCGCAAGGATCTTCTGCAAACGTGGATCAACCGGAGGGTGGTGGCGCTCGGCGAACAGCATCCCGGCAGTGGGCGCAGACGGCTCTATTCCGCGATCGATATCGTCAAGCTCGCGCTGATGCGGCGGATCGCCGATTTCGGGTTGGACCTATCGATCGGGCGCGATCTAGCAAGCGAGGCTGAGCGGCTGCTGCTTTCGGGCAAGGAGATCGAGTGGAACTACCACCTCTCGATCAAGAAGCACGAGGCAACCCACCAAGAGATCAAGATCGAGATCGTGGCCTCGGCGGGATACAGCCCGCTCTCGCTCAACTACGGTGCTATCGTCGGTGACGCGCATGGCATGTTGGTTTCGCATTTCACCGAGCCTTTCGAATCCACCTTCCACCGGCGCACGCGCACGTTCATGTCTGAGGATCGCCCGATTGATCCCCGTAAAAGGTCCGCGTTAGCGCGTGCCGGGCTCCACGCGGAGCCGGCGCTGATTTTTCCGTTTGGTGAGGTGGTGAACGGCGCGCTGCTTCAAATCGAGGCGCTCGACGAGGGTCCGCTCCCCCATGTGATCGAGGCTATGGTGCAGATTGCGCGCGGCGACGATGCGCCGTCTGAGGCCACTGCGTTCTCGGACGACCATGGCTGACGCCCGCGCCCGCGAGCAGCTGCGCCAGGAGCGCGAAGCGTTCGACCGGGCATGCCGGCATAGCGAGGCGTGGTTCCGACTGCGGCTCGCGCTCGGCTATCTGGGCCTGTGCATCATGCTCGCGATCACGGGTACTGCGGCGTGGGTGCTGTTCCACCCGACGACCTATGGGCCACTGCCGCTCGGCACGGCGGGAGGCGCGATCTTGATCCAAACGCTCGGGCTCGGCTTTGCAATTGTGCGAATGGTCCTTCTCCAGCCCCAGGTCGCGGGCCTCATGCCGGCGACGCTCGCCAATCGCGCGCCTACTCCAGCAAGTCGCACGCCCCCAAAGGTCAGAATCGCCGCGACGCCCAACGGCGTCGCCGCGAGCGAAGGCTGAAACGATGGGCCATATCATCATGCCGGCCTTCGCCTTTCGCAGTTCGCTCAGCGAAGACAGCGGCGTGCGCTCGGGCCTTGCGCTGAGCGAGGCGGACATGCTGGCGCATCTGCCCGTCGACCATCATCTGCGCGAACGCCTGATCAGCGACGAGGTCCTGCGCCTCGGATCGGACGACTATGCCGAGGCGGTCGGCGATCTCCTGTTCGCGCTCGGGGCTACACCGAAACCCGGCATGCCGACGCTCGGTATGCGCCTGATGGCGCTGCTTGGAGGTGATTGGCGGTCGCAGTTCGCACTTCAGGAGTTGCTGACCATCGAGCCGGTCGCGAACCATTATCTGCGCTTGCGCAACCAGAATAACGATGAGCAGGCGGCGATCTTCGTCGAGCTGAAAGCCATGGTCGACGGCAAGGTGGGCGTGTTCGATGCGCTGATCGAGGCGATGACTCACGATTTGGCCTTTAATCCCCATTTCACGCGCGATGTTGCCAACGCCGATATGGTCGCGCTCACCGCGCTGTTCGCCAGCGAGCAACTGCCGGCCGACGGCGCGCAGTATTTCGACCAGCGGTTCATCAACTATCTGGGCAGCCAGCCCGACAAATTGGGCGATATCCATTGGCGGCAGTTCGAGGGTCTGACCGCCGAGTGGTTCCAGCGCAGCGGCTATGACGTCGAGCTGGGGCCAGGCCGCAACGATGGCAGCGTCGACCTGCGGCTTTGGTATCGCGGCGGGCAGCCGGGTGCGCCGCCCGCGGTCATCGTCCAGTGCAAGCGGCAGAAGCAGAAGGTCGAGCGTGTAGTGGTGAAGGCGCTCTATGCCGACATGCTCGAAGAGCGCGCGGGTGCAGGGCTGGTCGTCACGACGAGCGACGTCAGCCCAGGCGCCGCCAAGGATGTCCGCGCACGCGCCTATCCGATCACCACGGCAAACAGATGTCAACGGGCGCCGAAGATTCCGCAAAAGTGGGCATCTAAAATTCCCTAGTTTGGCGGGAGGGTTTGTTTCGGTGATCAGCCGTGATGGAGATCGGGCTTTTCCTTTGCTGGCGGGCGGCCGCGCCGTTTCGGCAAGGGCGGTGGGTTGATGGACGGTGCCATGCGCGCATGCTCGGGCAGGAGGTCGGCGTGCTGTCGCATGCGATAGCTGGAGCCCTCGATCTGGATGACCACAGCGTGGTGAAGAAGGCGGTCGAGCAGCGCGGTGGCCACCACCGGATCGCCAAAGACATCACCCCATTCGGCGAAGCCGCGGTTGGAGGTCAGGATCATGGCACCCTTTTCATATCGGGCGTTGACGAGCTGGAAGAAGAGATTGCCGCCCCCGGGCGTGACGGGAAGATACCCGATCTCATCTACGACGAGCAGGGAGGATCGGCATAGGAAGCGGATCCTCTCGCGCAGCGTGCCCTCCCGTTCCGCCTTGGTCAGTGAAGCGATCAGATCGGCGAGCGGGATGAAGTAGACGCTCTTGCCCGCCTTCACGGCCTCGACAGCAAGGGCCGTGGCGATATGGCTTTTCCCGGTACCGGGAGGACCCAACAGATGCACCACCTCGGCCCGGTTGATGAAGTCCAGGCCAGCGAGCGCCAGGATGCGGTTCCGGTCGAGCGATGGCTGGAAGGAGAAGTCATATCCGTCCAGAGTCTTGATGATCGGCAGCCTTGCCATGCGCAGGGCCGCCTTGATCCTGCGGTTCTCCCGGAGCGACAGTTCTTCGTGCAGCAATATGTCGATGGCCTCGATGCCATCGATTTTGCCCTGCTCTATGCCGCGCAGGGTGGCGTCGAGCATCTCCAGGGCGCGTGGCATTTTGAGATGGACCAGGCTGCGGCGGATATTATCGACGCGGGATGCGGCACCCCCATGGTTCATGGCCGTTCTCCCCGCGCCAGTTGGCTGCCGATCGCCTGATAGATGGCCAGGGAGCGCACAGCGACATGCTCGCCTATACGACCGATGGCGATTACCTCTTTGCCATGGATACGGCGCTTGGCGCCGCTGCCGCCTGTCCGATGCGCAGGATCGATCCTGTACTGCCGACGCCCCTCAAGAACCGGGTGCTCGGCAATGACCTGGCCCAGGTCTACGATCCGGATCTTGTCGGGCAACTGCTGGATTTCGACGACGCGCCGGGTGCGATCGGGAACGCTGTAGTAATTGCCGCCGACAGAGACCATCCCATCGTGGCTGACGCGGCGCTCCAGCTTCAGAACGGCGTCAAAGCGACCCGCCGGGAGCAGCTGCAACTCAGGCTGCTCGGCGGCGAAGGCTTCAGCAATAATCCGCTGCGTCGTCCCGTGGACACGGACATTGGCGACGGTATCGAGCCAGTCGATCAGCTGGACATTGAGATCGTCCAGATTGCGGAAGCTCCGGCCCAGGAAGAAGTCCTTGCGGATATAGCTGAACGGCCGCTCGACCTTTCCCTTGGTCTTGGCCCGATAGGGACGGCAGGCGCGTGGCACGAAGCGGTAATGCCCCGCCAGGGCCAGCAATGATCGATTGTAGATGATATGGCCCTGATCATCTTCCCCGGTCACGGCGGTTTTCATGCGATCGTAGAGGATCTCGATCGGGACGCCGCCGAGCGCTTCAAAGGCCTGCATATGACAGCGCAACAGAGTTTGGAGATCCTGGTGCATGACGTAGCGCGCAAACAGGAAGCGCGAATGTCCCAGCACCAGGCTAAATAGCCAGACGATCCGGCTGACGCCGGGCTCATCGGTAAATTCGACGACGAACCGGGCAAAGTCCACCTGCGCCTGCACGCCAGGCGGCGTCTCGAACCGAACCTCGAAGGGCTTGGGGCCGTTTTCCGGCCGGATCGCTGCCAGGAACCGCTTTACCGCGGTATAGGCGCCCATATATCCCAGCTCACGGATTTCCCGCGTCAGGCGCGCCGCCGTCAGATCGGGAAAGGCCGTCACTCGCTCACGCAAAAATTCCAGATAGGGTGCCAGTTTGTTCGGTCGACCCAGCATGCGAGGGCCGTAAACCGGGGCCTCGATGCCCCGTTCGATATATTTTCGGATGGTCTTGGGATCGCGACCAGTGCGTCGGGCAATGGCGGATATCGATACGCCCTGCCGATGTAGTTCGAGGATCATCATCAATTCTCCAAGTCGGATCATCGGCCCCGTCTCCGCGTCTGCAAAGGAGATGAGGACAATGTCGGCTCATCTCATTCTGCCGGGGCTAGCCCCGGCAGAATGAGATGAAGGGGCCACCAACTAGGGAATTTTCAAAGCCCACTTTTGCGGAGAATTGCACGACCGATGACAACAGAAAACAAGTGCAGGATTGGGTCCAGGCGATGCGCAAACCTCATGCCGGGATCGTCAGCGACTTGATCGGCTAAGCGCCAATGCGAACCAAGGATAGACTAGGATGCGTCACGACGAGATATCCCAGGAACTGCGCGATCTCGCGTTCGACTTCTTCTACTGGTTTTCGCGCTTCGAGTTCGCGCTGAAGGAAGCGCCCTATCTCGAGGACGACACGGTCGGTGCGCGCGCCATGCCCGGCTGGGAGAAGTTCTTCGCAGATTGGAAGGACCGATATACGCTGACACCCGCAGGTCAGAAGCTGATTGACGCGAAACCGCAGCGGCAGGTGGTCGGCCAGAGCGGCCTCGACTTCGCCGAAGTTCGCTTCGACGACAAACCCAGCGACCTCGTCAAGGTGATCCGGCTCGCCAAAACCGTGCGGAACAACCTGTTCCATGGCGGCAAACATGGCAACGCCTATTGGGACGATCCCGACCGGATGCGCGCGCTGATCCCGGTCGCCAAAGCCGCGCTCGACGATATTGCGCAGCAGACCGACCTTGGCGGGGACTACAGCCGCTACTACTGACGCGGCACGCAGAGCGCCGCGCCGACGCAACATCAACGATCGCACTCGAAAAGCTCCGCCGTCAGGCGGGCCGCACCTCGGTGAGCGTGACCTGATAGCCGAGCGGTTTGAGAATAGTTGTGATCAGCCGCGTCTGGCTGGCATGCATCGAGTCTGACGGCGCTTTGATCTCGACAAACCGAACCTCCCTATTTCGCCAGAGCGTCAAATCAGGCCAGCCGGCTCGCAGATCATAGGGCGCGTTGGCGAAAAGCCGCGCGATCGCCGCCAATCGCTCGGTGCCGAGCGCTTCGAACAGGCCGCTGACATGATGCCAATGGACTCGCGGATAGAAGGCGGGTGTCTTGCCGGCGGTGGCGGCGATCAGCGCCCAGTTCCGGCTGAGCTGTGCGGTCGTTGCGCGCTCGCAGGCATCGATCAGCGCGCTGCGGGTGAAGCGATCCTCGTCGAAGGCAACATTCTGCGTGTAGAGCGCTTCGATAAAGGTGTCGGCGTTGCGCGGCTGGAGCCGCGAGAAGGATGCGGCCTTGATCAGGGTGAGCATCAACCCGCCTTCGGCCGCCGCGCCCGACCAGCCCTGTGCCACATAGTGGGCGAGTGCTGCTTCCTCAACGCTCGCCCATGTGTCCTCAGGACCATGCCGCCATAGTTTGGGCTCGCCGCAGTTGAGGGCGATCACTTCATGCGTGATCCCGACGCGATCGGCCTGCCGTTCGAACTTGCTGCGCTTGCGATCCGGCACAGATCCTGGCGACAGTGCCTTGCGCAGTTTGTCCGCCCGCCGCGTCACGCCAATCTGCGGGTCGAGCGCGAGCGCCTGATCATAGGCGACGAGCGCTGCTGCCCCGTGCCCGGCTTCCTCGAGCAATTCGCCGCGAAGGCGTAAGGCGCGAGCGCGGACATGGATGTCGTTATCCTGGGCGGCGCGATCGAGCCCCGCGATGATCCGCGCAACGAAATCGGCATCGTGCATTTGGCTGGCATCCGCGAGCAGCGATCGGATGACGATTAGGTCGCCGCCGGCGACGCGACGTGCCTGCCAGCCTTCGCGGTCGATCATGGTGCCGTCGAAGTGATATGCGACCCGCTCGGCATCGCGTTGGATCAGAAACACCTGCCGCGCAGCGGTGTCGAATTCATATCCCTCGGCCCACCCGGTCTCCGGTTCCCAGCGCGCGATCTCGGTCTCCGCAGTCAGGTCGTACAGCATGTAGACGCTGCTATCTGGGCTGCCGGGTGCGTTAGCGGTTTGGTAGATGGCGAACCGGCCGTCATTCGACAGGCCGTTGCTCATCAGGTTGGCGGCGATGTCGCGCGCCAGGATCGCGGTTCCGTCGCGGCGGAAGGCGACGAGCCGCCCTTTGAGTCCTTCGCCAAACATCCAGTCGTTGAGAATGAAGGTGCCGTCGTTCGCAACCTTCCCGTCCTGTGGACGCTCCAGCCGGCCTTCGCAGATGAGGCGGTCGTGTTCGAGCAAGGCCCAGCGCCCATGGCCCTCGGTGCGATAGCCGCCGATCGTTCCTTCCGGATTGCGATCCGACCAGATCAGCCGAAACTGGCCGTTTGGTGACTTGGCGAACTGCCCGACGAAGTCGAGCGCGTCGATTGTGATGAGCCGGTCCGAAAATTCGCGAACTTGAAGTTGCACTAACGGCTCCACAGCCGCTGAAGCAACTTCAATCTTGTTCGTGCCGAACAGCCGATCAAGCAGGCGCTTCACGACTCAACTCCACCGCTTCAGTTCCGATACTCTAGCGCGACGCCCTACGGCATTACCGCATCGATCCTATTATCTACTACGATAACGCTGCCCTTATCTGCGTTGGCTTGCTAGAAGCTAATCCTGATGAACGAACCCTCACTCGACCTCGAAGACTTGGCCAAGCTTCTGTGCGCGAGTGGTGACTATCGCGTCCAGCGGCGCCTGTCGCCACGATCCACGGTGTCTCCACCCGACGGCACACCGACCAAGTCAGCACTTCTGATAGACGTTGAGACCACCGGCCTCGATCTCCAGAAAGATGAGATCATCGAGCTGGCGATGATCCCCTTCACTTATTCCCTCGACGGGCGCGTGTTCGAGATTGGAGAGACGTTCCAGCGTTTTCAAGAGCCCAGCGCCCCGATCTCACCCGAGATTACGCGTATAACCGGGATCACCGACGCCATGGTGGCAGGCCACAAGATCGACGTGGCCGAAGTCGCCGCGTTCGTAGGTCCGGCGGCGCTCGTGATCGCTCATAATGCGGCGTTTGACCGACGCTTCGCGGAACGACTGAGCGAGGTGTTCACGACCAAACCGTGGGCATGCTCGATGTCGCAGATAGACTGGGCAGCCGAGGGCTTTGAGGGAACGAAGCTCCACTATCTAGCGGCGGGCGCGGGCTTCTTTTACGATCGGCACCGCGCCGAACATGATTGCCGGGCTGTCATCGAGCTGCTCGCGTCGGATCTGCCCGTCACGAATAGGACTGCCCTAGCGAACTTGCTTGAAGCCGCGCGACTGCCGACCTGGCGGATTTGGGCAGAGAACTCGCCCTTCGACCTGAAGGATGCTTTGAAGGCGCGTGGCTATCGCTGGAACGGGGACGGGAATCCCAATCCACGAGCCTGGTACATCGATGTCAACGATGCGCAGCGCGAGGCAGAGATCAGCTTTCTCCGCAAAGAGATTTACCTGCGCGACGTCGAGCTGATGGTGCACAGGATGGACGCCTACAATCGGTTTTCGGACAGGCAGAACTAAACGGTAGCGGATCAAACGGGGGACGTCGTTCGTGCATATTTCGAGACTACAGCTCGTCAATTACCGGAATTTTGAGCGTGCGAACGTCGTCTTCAACAAGGGCGTCAATACCATTATCGGCGAGAACGGCTCGGGAAAGACCAACTTGTTCCGGGCGATCCGCCTCCTTCTCGATGATACGCTCCTTCGGTCAGCATATCGGCTCGATGAGAAGGACTTTCATCGTGGCCTAGGCGACTGGCGCGGCCACTGGGTGATCATCAGCCTGGAGTTCGATGAGGTCTCGCAGGACGAGGCAATCCAGTCTCTTTTCCTCCACGGCACCGGTAACATCGCGGACGGGGCGATCGGCAAAGCGACATACAATCTGATCTTTCGGCCCAAGGTCGCGATCCGGCGGAGCCTCGGCGACCTCTGTGCCGGCGATACCGCGGGCCTGGCCGCCATCAGATCCAAGATCACGCTCGATGATTACGAGACGATCTTCACCGGCAAGAGCATCGCGGATTTCCTCGATTCCGCAACCTATAAGCAACTCGTCGGCGACTTCGACGCGGTGGAATTCCCCCAGGAGCTGACGAACCCCGCGATCGGCGGCGTGATCCCCGGGATGCTTTCCATCTCGCGCGAGGTATGCTTCACGTTTGTTCAGGCGCTCCGCGATGTAGTCGCCGATTTTCAGAACAATCGCACCAATCCGCTGCTGACCCTGCTCAAGGGGCGGAGCGGCGAGATCGATCCGGCAAGCTTTCAGCCGATCAGTGAACTGGTCAAAGGGCTGAACGACGCGATCGAGGGTCTGCCCGATGTCGGGACGATCCGCACCGATATTCGCGAGACCATCACAGATGCAGCGGGGGGCACCTATTCACCGCGCTCGCTCTCTATTCGCTCAGACCTTTCGGACGAGGCGGACCGCCTGTTCCAGTCGCTCAAGCTGTTCGTGGGCGAATCCGAGGAGCAGTATGAAGGGGCGATACATGAGCTCAGCTTAGGCGGCGCGAACCTCATCTACCTGACGCTGAAGCTGCTCGAGTTCAAATATCAGAAGCAGAAAGAGTCGTTCGCCAACTTCCTCGTCATCGAGGAGCCGGAAGCGCACATCCACACCCATATCCAGAAGACGTTGTTCGACCGCCTGAACTATGACGACACCCAGATTATCTACTCGACCCATTCCACTCACGTCTCCGAGGTGAGCAATGTCGAGAATATCAACATCCTCGGTCGGCAGGGCGGGCGATGTGAGGTCTTCCAGCCGTCTGCGGGTCTCGATTCGGTCCAGATAGGCAATATCCAACGCTATCTGGACGCGGTTCGCAGCAACCTGCTCTTTGCGAAAAGCGTCGTGCTCGTCGAAGGCGATGCCGAAGAAATCCTCATTCCGATTCTGGTGAAGAGGGTCTTCGGGCTGAGCTTGGACGAGCTCGGCATCAGCCTGATCAACATTCGCAGCACCGGCTTCGAGAATGTCGCGGTCCTGTTCCACGACGATCGCATCCGCAAGCGCTGCGCGATCATCACCGATCTCGATCGTTCCTTCATCGATACGGCCGTGAACGTGCTCGACAATGAAGAAGTGGCCGCAGCGAAAAAGAAGGCGTTGGGGTCGCAGGTCGCGGGCCTCCGGCGCGAGGCGGCGCTCAAGCTGCTGTGTGACGGCAATCCGTGGCTCACGGCGCATTTCGCGGATCATACGTTCGAGGTCGATTTCGTGTCCGCCGGCAACGTCGGGACCGTCGTGTCGGTGCTCGGCGATGTCTACACAGCCGCTGGAACGATCGCGCTATCGAAGGAGGAACTGGAGTCCGGCGACATCGCGCGCTTCGGGACGCGCGCGCTGACAATGGCCCGCTACGTAGGGAAAGGTTGGTTTGCGATCATCCTCGGGCGAATGATCACGCCAGAAACGGTCATCCCGGACTATATCCTCGACGCAATCTTTCAGGCGCACCTGCCCGTAACGACGCAGACGTGGGCGAGCGTGCTGGAATACCGGGTTGGCATTCTCGCACAGTCGGGCATGCATGCGCCCGCAGCGATCTCCAACATGAGAGAGCAGATCGGTCGATACAGCCGGGGCGAAATCGACTTCGCAGGCGTCCGGTCCGAGATGCTCACGGCGTTCCCGGCCGACGGCATCAACGTCATACTCGGAAGCTTTTGAGGTGTTCGTCTGGGACAAGAAGGATCTTAACGACGCGCAGGTGGCGGCGATCGAACAGCCGGGCAGCGTTTTTCTCGTCGCATGCCCTGGAAGCGGCAAGACCCGAACCCTCACCTACAAAATCGCGCGCCTCCTGTCGGAGCTGAAATCCGACAAGAAGCGGATCGTCGCGATCACCTATACCCACCGGGCCGCTGACGAGATCCACGAGCGGATCGAGCAACTCGGCGTTGACACGAGCCAGCTCTGGATCGGGACCATCCATTCGTTCTGCCTGGAATGGATCCTCAAACCCTATGGAATTTATTACCCGGCGCTCGCGAACGGGTTTCGGGTCATCAACGGGCACGACACCGAGGAGGTGCTTGATGAGCTTTGCGGCAAAGTGCAGGGCACGAAGCTCAGTCGCCACGACTGTGCGTATTATTTCACGCCGAACAGCTATAAGCTCACGTGCAATGATTCAAACAAGCATGCCGCGATAAAGGGTGTGTTAAGGACTTATTGGCAATCGCTTCGCGACAATAGGCAGATAGACTTTGAGCTGATCCTTTACTCTGCCTATAAGCTTATTAAAAATAACCCGTCGATCAGCGTACTCCTCGGGTCCATCTTCGAGTGTGTCCTCGTCGACGAGTTTCAGGACACGCGGGAAATCCAATATGCGATCCTCGCCTCGATCCTGAAGGCTTCACAAGGTCGCGCATCCGCTTTCGTGGTCGGAGACCCCAATCAGGCGATTTACAGTTCGCTCGGTGGCTACGCGATCACGGCGGCAGATTTCGGCGCGAGGTGCGGCATCGCGTTCAATGAGATGGAACTGTCGGACAACTACCGATCCTCCTCGCGGATCGTAGGCTATTTCGGCAACTACAACGTCTTTGCCTCGAAGATCGAGGCGGTTGGGCATAACAAGGATTATGCGAGCGTCGTATCGTTTGACCAGCAAACGCACCGCGACGACCTTGAGACCGAGCTGGTCCGGCTCATCACCTACAATGTCGAGACACTGGGTATAGCCGCGCATGAGGTTTGTATCGTCGCGCCGCGGTGGGTCCACCTCGCTAGCATGACGCGGCGCCTGGTCACGGCGATGCCGGGCTATTCATTTGACGGCCCTGGAATGGTGCCGTTCGCGCGCGATATCGACAATTTCTGGTACAAGCTTTCGCGCATCGTCCTGACTGAAGCCTCTCCACAGCTTTACGTTCGCCGGATGCGATGGGCGGGCGAGGTGATCGCTGGCCTGCACGACGCTGGCGTCAATACCGACGGTCTGGATCGCAAGAAGTTGTTGCGAGCGTGCAATGCAATCACGATCGACGAAACTGACGGCCTGGCGTTCCTGCGGGCGTTTTTTGATCAGTTATGCGCGGTGCTCGGCATCGATCACTGCGCCTTCCCATCGCTGAAAGAGCATCACGAGGCATTCTTCGAATGCTCGCAAAAACGCGTCGATCTTCTGCTCAAGGAAGGTTCGATGGCGATTGCCGAAGTCGCGATGTTCCGGAAAGTTTTCGCGGATAGAACAGGCATCACTGTCTCGACGATTCACGGCGTTAAGGGTGCCGAATATGACGCGGTGATCGCCTACGGCTTGCTCGAGGGAATGGTCCCTTTCTACAGCGATCCAGAGCAGATCGAGACGGCAAAGAAGCTCGTTTACGTGGTGTCATCGCGGGCCCGCAAAAATCTGCATCTGATTTCTGAACGTGGCCGCAGTCGTGGTTGGAGCGGAGATTATCAACCGACCGACGTGCTTGTTGGGTGCGCTTTTCAGTACAATCAACCTCCGTTCTAAGGTTACCTGCCGCCGTCCCAGCCCTGAGCGATCAGCACGCCGTCTACCTTCCGCGCATCGGGCTCGATACCGCGCACTGGACCGATCCGACCAAGGGTTCACGCTGGTCGAGGCGCTCAGAGATGTATGCATCCGGTGAGGACCGCAGCTACTGACGGTTCGCTGCGGGATTTGGCATCTTACTTGCCGAGGAAGGCCTCGACGCCTTCTTGAGCGAGCGCATCGCGGAATGCAGCATCGGCATCGCGGTCGGTGGGGAATAGATTGTCCCAGACCGTCGAGGTGCCGTGCTCGTTGACGACCTCGAGGGACCAACCGCGCTCGGTGGCGAGCCGCACGATGTTGATGGTCAGCCGTACGCCCGCCTGTTCGATGGCCCGGCAGAGAGAGGATTCAATCAGTTCGGGTTGCGGGCCAAATTCCATGCCGTGATGCTATGAGATCACGGGCTTCGGAATGGCCGATCGCCATACCGAGTACTTCGCGCCGGCCGTCACTGTTGACACCGACGGCGATGATGACGGCGACCGAGACGATGCGGCCGGCCCGCCGAACCTTTATGTAGGTCGCGTCCATCCAGAGGTAGGGCCAGTCGCCTTCGATCGGGCGATCGAGGAAGGCCTTCACACGTACATCGATCTCCTCGCACAGCCGGCTGACCTGACTCTTCGAAATGCCGCTCATGCCCATGGTTTTGACCAGATCGTCCACCGACCGGGTCGATATGCCCTGAATATAGGCTTCCTGAATAACGGCGGTCAGTGCCTTCTCCGCTAGGCGGCGCGGCTCGAGGAAACCGGGGAAATACGTGCCTTTACGCAGCTTGGGGATCCGCAGCTCGACAGTGCCAGCGCGTGTCTCCCAATCCCGGTCGCGATAGCCGTTACGCTGTACGAGCCGCTCGGCATCCTTCTCGCCATAAGCAGCGCCTGTCAGGCCGCCTACTTCCAGTTCCATCAGGCGCTGCGCGGCAAAGCCGATCATGTCGCGCAGAAAATCGCCGTCCGCACTCTTCCCAACCAGGGCGTGCAGGTCCATCTTGTCAGCGGTCATCGGTGGTCTCCGTGAGTTGAGTGTTGCAACCCAAACTTACCGAAGTTCGCCGATGACCACCCGCGAAACTGACCGACCGCTACAGCGCTTTATCGATGAGCGCGCGTCCGGTCAGCTTCGCTACCGGCAGAAGCTACACCATCTCCCGGGACACGACCCGGCAGGTCTCGAGCAGCCGACTTACAACCATTTGCAGTTCGCGCGGCGGGGCGCCGGTTTCCGAACGCAAGCGTAGGGTCAGAAGGGAACTTCATCGTCCTCCATCGACCATGCATCGGCCCTTTGCGGCAACGCGGCCGCTGGCAGATCGAGACGATGGCCGGTGTACAAGTTTAGAATATGTTCGCGGTCCATAAACAGGATCTGGCTGCGCTGGGATTTGTCCAGAACGCCGCCAAGCCAGTTGCGGGCGGCCTTGGTGATCTCGCCTCCCGCGACAATGAAGGCGTGATCGACCAGCGCCTTACGGTTGGTGTCGCTGTCGAAGACCTCATGCCCCAGCATCATCAGAACCTGCTGGTAGATTTCCGCAACGTTCGCGTTCGA
The DNA here is from genome assembly GCF_900013425.1 of Sphingobium sp. Z007. Lineage (GTDB taxonomy): Bacteria > Pseudomonadota > Alphaproteobacteria > Sphingomonadales > Sphingomonadaceae > Sphingobium. The sequence goes on along the minus strand of NZ_FBXK01000001.1, from coordinate 763,721 downwards.
ACCCTTGGTGGAGCCGGCCGAATCGAGCTTGCCCTTCTTTGCCTGAATGCCGAAATAAATGGTGTGTTCGGTGGGTAGCTTGAACCGCATCCATACGTCTTTGCCATATTCCAACGCCTTGTCCCTATGGCCGACGCTGGTAATCCGCTGGTAGCCGAAATGGCGGAACATCGGCAGCAAGACCTCCTCGATCAGCTCATCTTCCGAGCAGCGGTCGAGGTACGCAATGAGCAGGTTGCGCTTCTCCATCTCCGCCGGCGTAAGCGGACGGTAGAGGTTGACGGGCGCCGAAACCGTTCTCGTCTCGATGTGACGGACATAGAAAATGCCGTCTTCGCCGTAATAACCCTCAAATCCTTCGCGCATCAGGGGAACATTGAGGGCGGCGAGCGCCAGCGACCGGTCGTTGTCGCCCTCTTGGGCCTCTCGCTTGTCCATTAGCGTCCGGAGCACCGTGGCGAAGCGTTCGGGCAGTTGGTGCTGGCTCGGCTGAGGATCGTTGAGCAGCTCGGCGAGCACCGTCTCGGCCCATGGCACCCTGGAGGTGCCATCATGGGCATAGTCGAGCTCGCATTCCTCGAAAAATCGCGTGATGTAGAAGCTACTTCGATAGTGAAACCATTGATGATCGCGATTTCCAACGACCATTTCTGCTATCGGTCTGAGATTGCGTGGCTTGAACTGCATGTATCTATCCTAGACTTTGCCGCGGCCTTGCCAATCGCGCGATTACGAGGCGTTCCCGCTGTTTAGAGAGCGATACCAGGCGCGGCGTCATGATCGTCCGGAGGCTTCGCGAGGGGTGATCGTAGTCAAGCGAGCGCCCGTTTTCGAAGACGCTCCCGGGCAGGTCGTTCGCGGCCTATCGCGCAGCGACGGACGTCGCGAACGGTGTCAGGTACCCCGATCTGATCGCATCGGGCTTGAGGCCATTCCTGATCAGCGCGGCCTCGCATCGTTCGCGAAGCGCCTCAGGCGCTCCCGGTGCGGCCACGAGATCGCCCAGCATCGCCCGCGTTTCACCCACGAGCCTCGTGATCTGATCGAGACGAAGCGCGTAGCTGCCGACGGTGCTGGCCTGCGGATCGGCGATGGCCTCGGGCAACGCAGAGACCCGGAGCGCATTACGTGCCGGATACTCTCCTTTGAACCAGGCTTCCGCCTCAAGAAGCTGCGCGTGATCGTTCTTGTAGAGCGGGTTGTCGTGCTTTTTGCTTTTGGCCTCGATCACGAAGTCGAAGGCCCCATCGGTCCTCCAGAGTACGTCTGGACCCTTGCGATACGATTTTTCGGGCCGCTCCGCCTCGAACCCGAGATAAGAGCCCAGCGCCGCCAGCGCCTCCTCGTACCGCGCGGCAGATGCGGTTGGGACCAGTTCGGCCACCGCGTCGTCGAAATCGGCAATCATGGCACCTCGCAGGCCATACTCCAGCATCCTCGCGACGATCGATACGGACTGCGCGCCGGGTATCGGCCGCGCGACGTAGGGTGGGCGAACCTTGGGCGGGGTGTGGTTGTTGCTGATGGCGAACGCGCGGGTCTGAAGCATCTGCCCCGTGGCCTCGTCGCCCATCTGGTACGCGATGCGCGCGGCGCTCGCCGCAAGCCACGCACGTCGCTGGTGATCCTTCCTCAGTGCCTCGTCGCCGATCAGAGCCTCCAACAGCTCGCGCGCGGGCTCGAACCGGCCGAGCCGCTCGAGCCGAAACGCCTTGCGCTCGGTGCCGGCGATCCGGAGCGCGACACCGTCCACCGGTGCCGAGTGCGCCGCCTCGGCAAGCTCTGACGCATGGTATGCCACCCAGTCGGGATCGCGATTGAGGCACTTGAGGATGGTTTGACCCACCTCGCTCACCGTCGTCACCGCCGCACTCATCTCCTGGCCCATCGCTAGCTGGACGCGGGTGCTCGCCGTCAGCAACGCGATGTTGGCCCGGCGGCCGATCCAGCCGACGAGCCTGCTGCCTACCAGCATGACGGCGCAATGATCCCCGCCCCCCCGCGTGCCGCGGCCGATCCCCTGCTCGATCCGTTGCGCCAGCAGGGAGCCCACGGCCGAGTCGGCGATCACGTTCATCCTGAAGACATCGTAGTCAGACGTGCCCTGAGGCAGCTCATCCATCACAAGGAAGCGACACGCATTGCCGGCCAAATCGATTCCGTCATACCGGTTCGCCAGTACCATTGGGCCGAAGTTCGCGCCGCTCTGCATCGAGGTCACCTGTGCCGCAACGGTGCCGGATGTGCTCGGGTAAATCGCGATGTCAGTCCACTTCTCGGCAGCCGGTCCCGATGGAGATAGGATTACGGCTCCAAGGTTGTTCTTGGCTACGGTGCTGGCGATGTTTTTGACGAGCGGCATTATCGGTACGCCGCCAATCCGCATTAGTTCCGGAATCAGGATCATGCGCTCCCCCACCCCGGCGAGTGATTGCGACGTTATTGGCGATCCAACCGATTCAGGCGACGCGTCGAACGCGCGGACGATCTCGCTGTCGTCCGCGATCGTCGCCGACATGTATATCCTTCGGGGGCACTCCTCGAAAGTCGGCAGCAAATCAACGGGCGGGAAGACAGGCGTGATCGTCAGCGAGCGCCGGCTGAACAGACAGTGGCAGACCGGCAGGATGTCCCGCAAAAAGGGCCAGACGAACGGATCTATGGCACCGACCACGCCCGCAAGATACTGCTGGATCTCAGGCACCTTGCGCTGCCAGGCCCAGCTCGGCACCTCCATTACGCCGTAGTCCTTGCCGTTCGTGACGTCGGCGAACGAACCACTGCGGCCGATGTCGGCGAAGGCGGTGCGGAACCGCCCCGCTATATCGGCATATACGTCGGGATGCTTCGATATCTCGATCATGAGACTGAACGCGTCACGTACCGACGACAGCGCGACATGGGCGTCGTCTAATATGATCGCTCCCGCCTTGACGGGAATCTGACCAGAGTTCCGCACCCCGAACTTGCTGCGACCGTTGAACAGCGTCTCGTACGCGCCGACCAACACCGCCTTTCCATCATAGAACTCGCTCGCGATCGGCTGTCCGCTTACATACCGCGTGGTGGCGATCCCGTACTCCGCGCTCTTCGATATGACTTGATCGACAAGCTGCTTGGTCGGTGCCAGATAGATCACCGGCTCACCCAGCTCGTTCATGACTGACTGCGCAATCAGTAGCGCCACCAGGGTCTTCCCGCCGCCCGTGTGCAGCTTCGCGACCAAGTCCCTGTCGGTGCGCCGGCCGAACCAGGCATCGAGCACCTCCGCTTGGCTGGCGTAGAGATCATTGATGCCGGGCGGCTTCGGCAGGCTGTTGAAGATCTCGCGCGGGTGGATCGGTTTGGGCTTGCTCTTGCTTTCGCGTAGCTTCTTGAAATCGACCACGTTCCGTGTTCCTGTCCATGCGCCCGGCCGAACATCACGGTAGCGCGCCGGAACCCGTATCGATCAATTGCACGCCATTGACCAGCGTGGTTAGCCCGCTCAGCTAGCAATTGTCCGCTTAGGCATCGGACCGCGCGAAAGCGGACAGGTCGCTTTCCACTAGGTCAGCCTATTTTCAGCCGACTTATGGTACGTCGCCGGCCGGAACCCGGACCGTCGGCGATTGGGGGCGGCCGTTTTAGTGGCGACCTACGAGCGAGATTGGCGCACACCCGTCCGGCTGCTGAATTGCATGCGAGCGACTGGTTTCGGCGTGAGCGGACATTCCAGCCTCGGATGGGGAATGGCTTGATCTGTGAAGGGTTTCGGGCGCTTGCGTACGAAAGCCTCCAGTGCAGGAACCCGCGGGCCCCATGTGCTGGTCTATGGGTAAAAAGGCTTTGGGATGGTGCTGGCGGGTAAGCGCTGCCGATCCAGAAGTGCCGCTGCTGGTCCGATCAACGTGATTTCGTGCGGCGTCAGATTGCTAGGTGCGTTTGTTTTGCTGGCCGGTGTGCCCTGGGCCCGGCGTAATTCTATGATGGGCATGCACTGGGTCATCGGCCAGGACACCATGGGCGTGACCGTCATGCAAGGCGAGCCATGCCGGATCATGGCGCATGTCTCCGGGCGGGCGGCGCTGGCTGCGGCGGAGCGCGCGGTTGGTACCAGCGGACGAGGGTTTCGACGATAGTCATATGCCCGCCGCAACATGGGCATGGCGGTCGATGATCGGGCAGCTTGTCGGGTTCGGGTTCCTCGATCGGCGCAGCAACGCCCAGCAGCCTGCGGGCGAGCGCCATGGCCTCCTTGTGCGTCGAACTGGCGAGCAGACCGTAATGCCGGATACGGTGGAAGCCACGCGGCAGGACATGGATCAGGAAGCGGCGGATGAACTCGTCGGTCGCCAGCGTCATGACCTGCTGGCGTTCGGCCCCGTCGCGGCGATAGTCCTTATAGCGGAAGGTCACGCCGGTCTCGTCGAAGCCGATGAGGCGCCGGTTCGAGATGGCGACACGGTGGGTATAGCGCGAGAGATAGGCCAGCACCGCCTGCGGCCCTGCAAATGGCGGTTTGGCATAGACCACCCAGCGCTTCTTACGGGTGGGCGACAGATATCGCAGTAAGGCCTTACGCGAGGCCAGGCCCGCCAAGGCGTTGAAGAAGGCCAGCTTCCCAGCGTCGAACAACGCCAGCAGGCGTGTGAGGAACAGTCGGCGGAACAACGCGCCCAGCACGCGCACCGGCAGTAGGAAGGCTGGACGTGACGAGATCCAACGCTTGCCGTCCAGCGTGATACCGCCGCCGGGTACGATCATGTGCACATGCGGGTGGTGAGTCAGTGCCGATCCCCAGGTGTGCAGGACGGCGGTGATGCCGACCCGCGCGCCGAGGTGTTTGGGATCGGCGCCGATGGTCAGCATCGTGTCCGCAGCTGCGCGGAACAGCAGGTCATAGACCACCGCCTTGTTCTGCCAGGCGATGTCAGCGATCTCGGCGGGCACGGTGAACACGACGTGGAAGTAGCCGACCGGCAACAGATCAGCCTCGCGCGCGGCCAGCCAGGTGCGCGCTGCGGCGCCCTGACATTTGGGGCAATGCCGGTTGCGGCAGGAGTTATAGGCGATCCGCCAATGCCCGCAGTCGTCGCAGGCCTCGACGTGGCCGCCCAGCGCGGCGGTGCGGCAGTTCTCGATCGCCGTCATGACCTTGAGCTGGCCGAGACTGAGATGCCCGGCATGGGCTGCGCGATACGCTGGCCCGGCGCTACGGAAGATGTCGGCGACCTCGAGTGAGGTGCGCACCGGTTCAACCGGGAGGACCCCTGCCTTCCATCACGGCAACGATCTGGTCGAGCGGACTGGCCACCGCCCGCATGGTCTTGCTCGAAACCTGAGTATAGATGCCGGTGGTGTTGATGTTCACGTGTCCCAGCAGGACCTGGATGACGCGGATATCGACACCCTGCTCGAGCAGGTGAGTGGCGAACGAATGCCGCAATGTGTGCGGGCTTACCCGCTTGTAGATCTCGGCGCGCTCAGCTGCTTCCTGCACGACGCGATGCAACTGGCGCGCTGAGACCGGATCCGTGCCGTTGCGGCCAGGGAACAGCCAGCCATGCGGCAACATCACTCCGCGCCGCTTGCCTTCGCGCCACCATTGGCGAAGCAAATCGAGCAGGTGCGGTGAGAGCATGGCGTTGCGATCCTTGCGTCCTTTGCCCTGCTCGACACGGATGATCATGCGCTCGCTGTCGATGTCATCGACCTTGAGGTGGGCAACCTCCGAGACGCGCAGGCCCGCGCCATAGGCAACGCTGAGGGCTGCTTTGTATTTGATGCCTGGCGCAGCCTCGAGCAGCCGCGCTGTCTCCTCAACGCTCAAAACCACCCGCAATTTGGGTGTGAAGCGAACGACGACAAGCCCCAGCGCCATCTCCGGTCGCTTGAGAGTTATACTGAACAGGAAGCGCAGTGCCGATACGGCTCCATTGATTGTTGCCGGACCAACGGCGCGTTCATGCTGATCAATCTGAAAGCGCCGGAGGTCTTCGATCGTGGCCGTATCGGGAGGGCGACCGAGAAACGCGGCAAATGATCGGACGTGCCGGATATAGTCCTTCTGCGTGTGCTCCCCAAATCCACGCATCGTCATGTCCTGCAACATACGCTCGCGCAGTGAATTGTTCGGGGTCGGGGAAGTGATGGCATCCATGGTGAGTTCCTTTCCGTTGAAGGAACTCCACGGTCGCGAGGCGACATCGCCGCTCGCAAAGCCTGAACAATACTACGCTACGTCACCCCAAGCGACCCTCCCGCGGAGCGGGTCGTCTAATCGCCCCTCTGTCAAGCCAGCCAAATCAAATCGTTTATAACTGAAGCCATGCGTATGCCGGGTACAGGGTCGTCTACGCGGTCGACGCAAGTTGATCGCCGCAGGATGTGTTCCGTAGGCAAGATCTTCCTATGTTCGTGACGCAATCTGCTCACGAGGGCAGTTGCTTCCCGCTTCGCGGAATGATCTCAGCCGCGTCCCGGCAGGGACGGCTCGGCGCGTCCTCAAAGGACGCTATCAGTGAAACGTTAGATGTGCTGGTGAAGGTGTGCCGATGTAGATCAAGTAGGCACGGCGGCTCCAGCATTGGGATCAAACAGCTCGCCCGACGTCAACATCGCATGCATGATGACTGCCAGTTTGCGCGCGAGGGCGACGGCGGCTCGTTTGAAACCGAGCCGTTCCTTCAGCGCCAGAGCCCAGGTGCGCAAGGTGTTCGTCTCCGTCGACCTGTTCAAAATGACCGAAGCCGCCTCGTACAACAAGGTGCGTAACTTTGCGTCGCCGCGACGCGAGATGTGGCCTTCATAGTCAACCTCTCCCGACTGATATCGCTTCGGGGTTAGACCGACCCAGGCGCCTACAGCGCGCGAGTTCTTGAAGTTGATCGGATCCTCTATGGCTGCTGCAAAGGCCGTGGCGGTGACCGTTCCCACACCAGGCACTGAAGTAAGCAGGCGGCAGCGTTGGTCCGTGCCGGCCATCGTAACCAGTTGCTTGGTTAACTCTGCCACACGAACCCGAATATCGCTCCAGGCTTTGAGCAGCGGCAGGATGATGCGCGCCAAATCGTTTTCGCCTTCTAGGAGCGTAAGAACGTTGCGTTCAAAGACGCTGCCGACACCTTTGGGGACGACCAGCCCAAACGTCTTCATCAGCCCACGTATCTGGTTCGACATCTGCACCCTCATCTTCATGAGTTGACGGCGGGCGGCGATCAGCGTCCTCATCAACATGCTGTCGAAGCCTTTGACGCGGACCTCCCTATAGAAACCAACTTCAGCCAGATGGGCCAGTCCGTCAGCGTCGTTCGCATCGGTCTTGTTGGCAGCCATATCCAGAGCGGCCTTGGCATGGCGCGCATCTATACAGATCGCCGGCAGACCTTCCGCAGTGAGGGCATGGAAAAACCATACCGACAAAGGTCCGGTCTCAAATACCACGCGCTTTGCATTTGGTGCGCGCTTTCGGATCACTTCTGCGAGAAGCTTCGGGTCGGATGCACACTTGCCACGCCAAATGCGCTTGCCGTCCTGACGAACCGATACTGAAGTGTCTTTCAGGGAGACGTCGAGTCCTATATGCTGATCCACGGTTGTCCTCCATTTGATGCTGGGCCCGGTCCAAAATCGTGAGCCCGTTCTTCATCTTATCGGGGGGCAACCAACCTTCCAGTAATCCCGTGCATCTGGCCAAAGGCCGGCGCTCCCGCGATTACGTCATGTTCGTGCGTTGGTCGATGCCCGCTGCAATCGAATGCCGCGTCGTGGGACAAACCGGCCGTTCGCGGCGGTTCAGTCTTTCGGCAGCTTCCGACCCAAAGGCAGTCATAGGCGAGGCACGTTTCCGATCTCGGGAGCGAATATTCTGAACCGGGGTTCTGACACACGCAAACCCTTGGACGACCGTGGTAGGTTCTGCAGTGTCACAACCGACCGGTTGTGACACCAGCTCATCGCTTCCTGCCGAACATTGGGATTTTGTATAGTCGCCCCAAGCTGCCGCCAACATGAGGCTGCTACCGTCGTAGCATGACGCCTATCCGATACCTTTCGATCGCCACATTGCCCCTGCTGGCGGTCCTGACGGGCTGCGGCGGTGATCCGGCTCCCCCGGCTCCCCCGGCGAAAGCGGAGGCGGTCGCTCACGAAAGCGATCTGCTGAAGCTCACCCTCACAACGCAAGCGCAACAGCGTCTCGGCATCCGAACGGTAAGAATTGGCGATGGCTCGGCCGCGCAAGTCCGCGAGACGAGCGGGGAGGTCGTCGTGCCGGCAACCGGCGGGGCCGGTGTGCCAACGGGATCTACGAGCAACCTCGCTCAAATCGGGGTCAGTCAGGTTGCGGCCGAAGGCGAGGTCGCGCGGGCGCAAGCGCAAGTGCGGCTCGCCGTCATTGCCTATAACCGCGCCGACGCCTTGGTGCGCGAGGAGGCGGGCAGCGTGCGAGGGCGCGACGAAGCCGCGGCGGCACTTGCCACCGCGCGGGCAGCACTGGATGCGGCCCGCGCGCAACGCAGGCTGCTCGGTCCCTCGATCGCGTCTATGGGCAATCTCTCGACGCTGTGGGTGCGGGTGCCTGTGTTCGGCACCGACGTGAGCGCCATCGAACGCGGTCGCACCGCTACGGTTCGCCCCCTCGGCGACAATCGCGCCGCTCCGCGCGCTGCGCGCCCGGTCCAGGCCCCACCCTCGGCCAATGCAGTCGCGGGCACCGTCGATCTGTTCTTCGCGCTCGATAATCGCGACCGTGCCTACCGCGTCGGCCAGCGCGTCTCCGTGGCGTTGCCGCTTGGCGGGAGGGCGGATGGACTGTCGGTGCCGACCGCAGCGATCGTCCGCGACATCTATGGCGGCGAATGGGTGTACCGGAAGACTGCGCCCGACACCTATGTCCGGCAGCGGATTGAGGTCGCGAGCGTCGCGGACGGCCGTGCGCTGTTGTCGCGGGGCCTGGAGCGCGGTGCCGAAGTCGTGACGGACGGGGCGGCCGAGCTGTTCGGGACCGAGTTCGGGACGCCGCACTGATGCTCGCCTGGCTGGTCCGTGCCGCGCTGACCCAGCGCGTTCTCGTCCTCGCGCTCGCTGCGCTGCTGGTCGTCCTTGGGCTACGCGCGACCGGCGATGTGCCGCTCGACGTGTTTCCCGAGTTCGCACCGCCTATGGTCGAGATCCAGACCGAAGCGCCTGGTCTTTCGACCGAAGAGGTGGAAAGCCTGATTACCGTACCGATCGAAACGGCGGTCAACGGCGTCCCCGATCTGATGACGCTACGGTCCAAGTCCGTGCTGGGCCTGTCGTCGGTATCGATCCTGTTCGCGTCCGGCACCGATGTGATCCGCGCCCGCCAGCTCGTCCAGGAGCGGGTGACACAGGTGCAGGCGCGGTTGCCCGCCGCGGCGCGTCCCCCGGTGATGCTGCCGCCACTGTCGTCAACCAGTCGGGCGATGAAGATCGGCATATCGTCGGCAAAGCTCGATCAGATGCAGCTCTCCGAACTGGCGCGATGGACGATCCGGCCGCGCCTGATGGCGGTGCCGGGCGTCGCAAACGTCGCAATCTGGGGTCTGCGCGACCGCCAATTGCAGGTTTTGGTCGATCCCGACCGGCTGCGCGCGGCCGGCGTGACGCTCGCCGAACTGCGCACCGCGGCCGGCGATGCGGTGCTGGTCGGTGGGGGCGGCTTTGTCGATACGGCAACCCAGCGGCTCGCCGTGCAGCAGACGAGCGCGATCCAGTCCTCGGCCGATCTTGCACATGCGGTCATCAAGCAGAGCGGCGAAGCGGCGGTCCGCATCGGCGACGTCGCCCGCGTGGTCGACGGCTTCGCCGCGCCGATCGGCAATGCGATCATCGACGACGGGCCCGGCCTGATGCTGATCGTCGAGAAGCAACCGACCGGCAACACCCTCCAGCTTACCCGTGACGTGGAGGCCGCGATCGGTGAGCTGAAGCCGGGCCTGCGCGCCGTGAAGGTCGATACGACGATCTTCCGCCCTGCGACCTTCATCGAACGCTCGATCGACAATCTGACGCGCGCGCTCGCGATCGGCTGCCTGCTCGTGGCCGTGGTGCTGTTCGTCTTTACCCGCGATTGGCGGCAGGCGACTATCAGCCTGGTCGCCATCCCGCTGTCGCTGCTCGGCGCGGGGCTGGTGTTGCTATGGAGCGGTGCCACCATCAACACGATGGTGATCGCGGGGCTGGTCATCGCGCTCGGCGAAGTGGTCGACGATGCTATCATCGACGTGGAGAACATCGCGCGCCGACTGAGGCTCAATCGCGAGGCGGGCAACCCGCGCTCCAACTTCGACGTGGTGCTGTCCGCCTCGCTGGAAGTGCGATCGGCGGTGGTGTTCGCGTCGCTGATCGTGATGCTGGTGTTCCTGCCGATCTTCTTCCTGGGCGGGGTGGCGGGCACGTTCTTCCAACCGCTCGCCATCGCCTATGTGCTGGCGATCGCCGCGTCGCTGCTAGTCGCGCTGGTGGTGACGCCGGCGATGTGCCTGTTCCTGCTGCCGAACGCGCCCCTCAAGGCAGAGCGTGACACGCGGCTCGTCGGGGCGCTGAAACGCCGCTACGCCGGGGTGCTGCCGCGGATGGTGGCGCGACCGGCGCTGGCGATGGGGATCGTCGCGGGCGGCCTGCTGCTGGCAGGCGTCGGCTACGCCGGGTTCAAGGACCAATTCCTGCCCGATTTCCGCGAAACCGACTTCCTGATGCACTTCGTCGAGAAGCCCGGCACGTCGATCGAGGCGATGGACCGGATCACGATCCGTGCCTCCAAGGAGCTGCGCGCGATTCCTGGCGTGCGCAACTTCGGCGCACATATCGGCCGTGCGGAGGCCGCAGATGAAGTGGTCGGCCCGAACTTCACCGAGCTGTGGATCAGCCTGGACGAGAATGTCGATTATGATGCCAGCGTCGCGCGCATCAAGGAAGTGATCGACGGCTATCCCGGCCTCTACCGCGACGTGCTCACCTATCTGCGCGAGCGCATCAAGGAAGTACTGAGCGGCGCAGGCGCGACGGTGGTCGTCCGCATCTTCGGTCCCGATCAGATCGAGCTTCGTGCCGCGGCCGAACGTATCCGCGCCAAAGTGGCGGCGATCGACGGGGTTGCCGATCTCAAAGTCGAGCAACAGGTTCTGGTGCCGCAAATCCAGGTTCGTCCCCGGCCTGGCGATCTCGCCACGCTGGGCCTCACCGCGGGCGAAGTACGGCGACAAGCGCAAACCTTGGTCGCCGGGCAGAAGGTCGGCGAAATCTACCGCGACCAAAAAGCGTTCGACGTGGCGCTGTGGGGCGAACCTAAGGTGCGCGGCGATGTCCATGCGCTTGCCGACATGATGATCCAGACGCCCGCGGGCGCGCCGGTACGGTTGCGCGACGTGGCCGATATTCGCATCATGCCTGCCCCGAACGAGATCAAGCGCGAGAACGGTGAGCGCCGGATCGACGTCACGCTCAATGTCGCCGGTGCGGACCTCGGCACGGTCGCGCGCGCTGTCGAAACGGCTGTGGGTCAGATGCCGTTCGCGACCGGATACCATCCCCAGGTGCTGGGCGAATACGCGGCGCTGCGTGATTCACGCCAGCGGCTCTGGACGACGGGGCTGCTCTGCCTGCTCGGCGTCCTGCTGCTGGTCTGGCTGGAGTTCCGCTCGGCGCGGATCACCGCGCTGGTAGCGACCAGCCTGCCGTTCGCGCTGGTCGGCGGGGTAGTCGGCGTGGCGCTGACGGGCGGCGTGCTGTCGCTCGGCTCGCTGGTCGGGTTCGTGACGGTCATCGGCATTTCGGCGCGCAACGGCATCATGCTGCTGTCGCACTACGATCATCTCCGCCGGTTCGAGGGCGAGGACTTCGGCCCGCGTCTGATCCTGCGCGGCGCGGAGGAACGACTGGTGCCGATCCTGATGACCGCGGCGTGCGCCGGTCTGGCGCTGCTGCCGCTGATCGTCGCCGGCAACGCGCCGGGCCATGAAATCGAGCATCCGATGGCGATCGTCATCCTGGGCGGACTTGTCTCCTCGACCGTGCTCAACCTGTTCCTGATGCCCGCGCTATACGCGCGCTTCGGACGGGAGAAGCCCGCGCCCGATGCCCCACTTGCCGGAGTTCCCGCATGATCCGCCGGTTTGCTCCGATCGCCGCGCTCGCGGTCGCGGGGTGCATGTCTGCGCCTCTGCCCCCGCCGACGATCCCACCCGCGTCCGCCACAGGTGCTTTCGCAAACCTTCCGACCGCGGCGATCGGCCCGGTCCCGAATGACTGGTGGCGGCTGTACGACGATCCGGCGCTTGATCGACTGGTCCAGGCAAGCCTCGCCGCCAATGCCGATCTGCGCGTCGCCTATGCCAATCTCGACGGCGCGCGCGCGGCACTGCGGCAGGCGCGCGCCGCGCGGCTGCCGCAAACCACGATCGAAAGCGCGGGCACGATCGACAACAGCGCGACGCAGCCAAGCGCGTCATCGAACGTGCCGACCACCGACTACGATCTCGCCCTGACCGCAAGTTGGGACATCGACCTGTTCGGCCGCCTGCGCTCGGCCGCGCTGGCGGCGGGGGCCGATGCTGACGCTCAGGCTGCGGCGCTGGACTCCCTGCGCGTCGCGGTCGTGGCGGATACGGTGCTCGCCTATGTCGATCTGTGCGGTGCGACCCGTGCGGCGAATGTCTCGCGCGAGATTGTCGCGGTTCAGGAACGCTCGGTTGGCGTGGTACGTGACCAGCTTGCCGCTGGCGAAGTATCGCCGCTCGAAGTCGCGCAGGCCGCCAGCCTGCTGGAATCCACCCGCGCCACGCTGGCCCCGTTCGAGGCGGCGCGCGCGAATGCCCTGTACCGGATCGCAACCTTGCAGGGCCGCCCCCCCGCTGAAGCGCGCGGGTTCGACATCGCCTGCAATGCGCCCCCGAAGCTCCGCGCGGCGGTGCCCGTGGGCGAAGGACAGGCGCTACTGCTGCGTCGCCCCGATATTCGCGAAGCCGAACGCCGCCTCGCCGCTGCCGCGGCGCGGATCGGGGTCGCCCATGCCGATCTCTACCCGCGCGTGAACCTGGGTGGTGCAGTCGGGCTGTTGACGGGTGGCTTCGTCGCGACGGCTTCACCGCTGATAAGCTGGGCCTTCCCCAATCAGGCCCCAGCGCGAGCACGACTGGAACAGGCCCGCGCAACAGAACGCGCGGCGCTCGCCGGCTGGGATGTGGCGGTATTGCGGGCATTGCGCGAAGTCGAAACCGCGCTCGCCGTCTATGATGGCGAGGTGCGCCGCAATCGTGCGCTCGATGCCGCGCGGATCCAATCTACGCTTTACGCCCGCCGTGCAGCCGCCCGTGTTCGGCTTGGGGATGCCGCCTCGCTGATCCAGTTCGATGCCGAGCGGGCGCGGGCGCAAGCCGCGCTCGCCCAAACACAGTCCGATCTCACCGTGGCGCAATCCCAGGTCGCGCTATTCCGGGCGCTGGGTGGGGGATGGCAGACGAACGGTCCGGCGGGCTAGAAGGGCAGCCATGCGAATCCTGATCGTAGAAGATGATAACGAGACGAACCGCTTCGTGGCCCGCGGGCTTGCGGAATTGGGACATCACGTCGTCACCAGCACCGATGGTCGCGACGGGCTGTTTCAGGCGACTGGGGACCAATTCGACGCGCTGATCGTCGATCGGATGCTGCCTGGGCTGGATGGACTGTCACTTATCAAGGCGCTGCGTGCGGCGGGCAACATGACACCGGCCCTCATGCTCACCGCCGTGGGTGGCATCGCTGATCGCGTCGAAGGACTGGAAGGCGGTGCCGACGATTATCTGGTCAAGCCGTTCGCCTTTTCCGAGCTTGCCGCGCGTGTTCATGCGCTCGGGCGGCGTCCGGCTGCCCAGACCGAGGCGAGCGTGCTTGTAATTGGTGGGATCGAACTGGATCTTCATCGACGCTTCGTTACCCGCGACGGCCGTAGGATCGTGCTGCAACCGCGCGAGTTCGCGTTGCTCGCCGAGCTGATGCGCAATCCTCGCCGGGTCATGACGCGAACGATGCTGCTGGAGCGGGTCTGGGATTTCGATTTCGACCCCAAGACGAACATCGTCGAGACGCACTTAAGCCGCCTGCGCTCCAAGCTCAACGCCGGGTTCGACGATGATGCGATCGAGACCGTGCGCGGTGCTGGCTACATGATCCGCGGCGCGTGATGACCCGCCCGTGGCGATCCACCTTCGGGCTTGTCGCCCTCGTCGCGTCCCTCTTCGCGCTGGGGACGCTCATCATCGGGGTCGTCGCCTATGAGGTGACGCATGAAGCGCTCGAGATCCAGCTCGATCACCGGGTCGCGATCGAAACCCGCGCGCTGATCGACGAAGGCGACGACGGTCCTACGGGCGTTGCGATGGCAATCCGTCGGCGCGAGGCCGCGCGAAGCACCGCCAGTCTGGAATACCTGCTGGTCGACCCAGTGGGTCGCCGTGTCGCGGGGTCGCTCGACGCGACCGCCCCTACCTTGCCGGGTTATCTGGAATTTCTGCATTACCGGCGGGACGGCGAACACAGGATCGCACAGGCCCTGACCACCCGATTGCCTGACAACAGCCGGTTGGTCGTCGCGGCCGATCGCGAAGTGATTGACGAGATGGATGCGACGCTGCTCAAGCTGTTCGCGGGCGCATTCGGCGTCATGCTGCTGCTCGGTATCGGCGGGGCCTGGCTGGTGGGTGCGGTGACGCGCGCGCGCCTAGCGCACATCGACCGCACCGCCCTCGCGATCATCGATGGCGATCTGGCGCGACGTATGCCGCTCACCGGCGCGGGTGACGAATTCGATCGCGTGTCGGCGACGCTCAACCGGATGCTCGACCGGATCGGCGGACTGATGGACAACCTGCGCCAGGTGTCGAGCGACGTAGCCCACGACCTGCGCACCCCGCTGACCCGCCTGCATAACCGGCTCGATGAAGCGCTATCGGCACGGGACGTGGACGAGAAACGCCAAGCGATCGAGGCCGCTGCCGCACAATCACGCGAACTGCTCGATATTTTCGGAGCATTGCTGCGCATTGCGGAGGTGGAAGCATTGTCACCTCGCACCCATTTTCAGGATGTGGCGCTGGATCAACTGGTTGAGGAACTGGTCGACACCTACCGCCCCGATATGGAAGCAAGCGGCCATCTGCTCGTCACAGCGATAGCCCCCGCGATATGGACGATGGGCGATCGACGGCTGCTGCAACAGCTTGTCACCAATCTCCTCGACAACGCGCTTCGCCACACCCCCCCTGGGACGACGGTTCGCGTCGAGCTGGAGCGTGATGACGCCATTGCTCGCTTAACGGTCGCCGATGATGGACACGGTGTAGCATCCGAAGATGCGTCCCGGCTGTTCCAGCGGTTCGCGCGCGCGGAACGTAGCCGATCGTCGGAAGGTCATGGCCTGGGGCTGGCACTAGTCGCTGCGGTCGCGACCGCGCACCGGGGCACGGTTTCGCTGCTCGCGCCGCCCGGATTTGGGGTTGTCGTCGAACTACCAGTTGGGAAAAAATGATGACGATCGGCGACAGGCGCGAACTCCTGAGCAAGGTGCCGGCGATCACGCTGGGCTTCTGGATCATCAAGATTCTGGCGACGACGCTCGGCGAAACCGCTGGCGATACCGTCAGCATGTCGATGAACCTGGGCTATCTTGTCGGCACCGCGATCTTCCTGACGGCGTTGATTGCGCTGGTCTGGTGGCAGGTAGCGGCGACGCGCTTCCACCCGTTCCTCTATTGGGGGACGATCATCGCATCGACCACCGCGGGAACGACGATGGCGGATTTCGCCACACGGTCGTTGGGCATCGGTTATCCCGGAGGTTCGACCCTGCTGTTCGTATGCGTGCTGGCGTCCCTGTTCGCCTGGTATCGCACCCTGGGCTCGATCTCGGTCGATACCGTGCGGGAACCCAAGGCGGAGCTGTTCTACTGGCTCACCATCACCTTTTCGCAGACGCTCGGCACGGCGCTCGGCGACTGGACAGCGGATACCGGGGGCCTCGGCTATCTGGGCGCAGCAGCGATCTTCGGCGCGATGCTGGCGATACTCGCTGGCCTCTACTTCTGGACGAAGGCAAGCCGGATATTCCTGTTCTGGGCAGCGTTCATCCTGACCCGGCCGCTCGGCGCGGCCGTAGGCGATTTCCTCGACAAGCCGATCGCAAAGGGCGGGCTCGATTTCAGCCGTCCGCTTGCTTCGGCAGTGCTCGCGGCGGCCATCCTGGCCCTTATCCTGATCCTGCCACAACGCGCAGGCCAACATCCTGGTGAGAACGGGTCCGGGTAAATTGAACCGGTTTCTCGCCACGACACCCGACCATTGAAAGACTGCCTGTGTTCGATCGCCTAATCGAGTTCCTTAACGAAGCCGGCTACCTTGGAATTGCCGCGCTGATGTTTCTTGAAAATGTGTTTCCGCCAATCCCCTCCGAAATCATTATGCCCGCTGCCGGTTTTGGCGCGGGGCAAGGGCGATTGAATCTGTTCGGCGTGATCATGGCCGGCGCGGGCGGCTCGGTCGCGGGCGCGCTGTTCTGGTACTATGTTGGAAAGTGGATTGATGCCGATCGGCTGCGGCGCTGGGCCGAACGGCACGGGCGCTGGCTGACGCTTGCACCACGGGATATCGACCGCGTAGACCGCTGGTTCGATCGACATTCCGGTAAAGCCGTGTTGCTCGGTCGGCTCGTCCCGGCGCTGCGAACGCTGATCTCGGTACCAGCAGGCGTGTTCGGTATGAGTCTACCGCGTTTTCTGCTGTTCACGACGCTTGGGACCGCGCTCTGGACGACACTGTTAGCAGTGGCCGGCTACCTTCTTGAAGGGCAATACCGGATCGTTGCCGCCTACCTGAATCCGATTACCAACATCATCGTCGGGCTGGTGGTCGCCGCATATCTTTATCGTGTGGCGACGTGGCGTGCCACCTAAAGTCAAAACCGAACGGTTGTGACACCGAGAAACGGCGGCTTTCGACCGTTCCGATCTTGGAAGCTGTCTGGCAGGAAAGTCCCAAGGTCCGGCCATTCCACCGGCCATGAAGGACCGTGCGCCGATTGTCGCTCTTAGCCGAAGGACGGCTCCTGTCCGATCCGGACACTCGCTACAACCTTGGTGAACGACTTGGCTTGGTCGACTCCCGCCGGATAGCAGAAGACGAACGGCACACGCGAAATGAATATATTCCAACGATTAACCGAATAGAACCGACGGCAGCACGCCGCGAGGAATGATCGATCACGATCCTAAAGACCCCGAACCAGCAGGTGGGATCGCGCGAACGGCATGAAAAGCGCGCTGCAATTTTGATATCTTCCTCAGATTGGCAAGCATGATCAAATCTGTAGACTGACCCCAAAGCTCATCTTTGGAGACTCCGAATGCCCCGCGTAGCGCTGTATGCCCGCTATTCCGACGATAAGCAGAGCCCTGCATCCATCGACGACCAGTTTTTGATATGCCGTGAACAGGCGGCGCGCGAAGGCTGGCGGATTGTCGCCAATTATAAGGATGCAGCGATCTCCGGCGCGAGCGTCATACTCCGGCCCGGCATCCAGTCACTTTTGCACGATGCGCAGATGGGGCGCTTCGACATTCTGCTAGCCGAGGCGTTGGATCGTGTATCGCGCGACCAGGCCGACGTCGCCACGCTCTACAAGAATCTCCAGTTCGCCGGTGTGAAGATCGTCACCCTGGCAGAGGGTGAGGTTTCCGAACTGCATGTCGGCCTCAAGGGCACGATGAACGCGCTGTTCCTCAAGGATCTTGCGAAGAAGACCCATCGCGGTCTGCGCGGCCGCGTCGAGAAGGGCAAATCGGGTGGCGGGCTTTGCTTTGGCTATGACGTCGTGCGGCGCTTCTCGAGCGAAGGCGAACCGGTCCACGGTGAACGCAGCATCAATGCCGCCGAAGCTGAAGTCATTCGCCAGGTTTTCCGACAGTTCGCCAACGGGCTCAGCCCCCACGCAATCGCATGCCGTCTGAATGATTCCGGGATTTCAGCCCCAACGGGCAAGCTGTGGACATCAACCACGATCCGCGGCCACGTCAAACGTGGCACCGGCCTGCTCAACAATGAGCTGTATATCGGCAAACTTGTGTGGAACCGGCTGCGCTATTTGAAAAACCCGCAAACCGGCAAGCGGGTTTCCCGCATCAATCCCAAATCCGAATGGATAGTGACCGAGGTTCCTGACCTGCGGATCGTGGATGAAGACCTCTGGCAGGCTGTGAAGGCAAGGCAGGAGAATATCGCGATCCAATATGCCGACGGCATTGCGGCAACTCGCTCTGCTCAGACAGCCCTTAATCGAACGCATCGCCCAAAAAGTCTTCTCTCCGGCCTGGTCTACTGCGGCTGCTGCGGAGGTTCTTATTCCCTTCGCGGGCGGGGGCGGTTTGCCTGTTCGAACCATGGTGATACGAAAAGCTGCGCGAACGGGCATAGCATCACGCGCGAAAAGCTGGAAGCGCGCGTCCTTGATGGTCTGCGCGATCGCATGATGACACCGGAGGTCGCAGCAGAGGCCATTCGGACCTATGTCGAGGAGAGCAACCGCATCAACTACCAGCGCCGCGTGTCAGAAAGTGCCGATCGAACCGACCTGCAGAAAGTCGTCAAGGCGATCAAGGGTCTCGTGACACTCGCAAAGGCAGGCAAGGGCACACGCGCGCTTGTCGATGAGCTTTTGGAGCTGGAAGCCCAGGAGGATGCGATCCGCGCTCGTTTGGCTGCGGCCCCTGCTGATGTGCCGGACATCCATCCCAACATCTCCGAGATTTATCGGCGCAAGGTGGAACGACTGACGCACGCACTATCGCAGCCGGAAGAGCGCCAGGAAGCCGCCGATGCGTTGCGGGCGCTGATCGAGCGGATCGAGCTCACGCCTGGCGCGAAGCGCGGTGAGGTCAACGCCATCCTCTACGGCGAGTTTGGCAGGATCCTGGAGTGGATCGAACAGCGTCGATTGACCGAGAATGCACAAAGCCCCGGCGCTTTGGCGTCGGGGCTTTGTGGAATGTCGGTTTCGGTGGTTGCGGGAGTAGGATTTGAACCTACGACCTTCAGGTTATGAGCCTGACGAGCTACCGGGCTGCTCCATCCCGCGCCACCAACGATAAAAGGGCGACCTTTTGGGTCGCCCTTTTTTTGACTGTGAATGGGTTTATGATCCGATATATGCGCGCGCTGCAATGCCTGGCGACGCCCTACTCTTCCAGTGCTTGAGCAATAGTACCATCGGCGCAGACTGGTTTCACGGCCGAGTTCGGGATGGGATCGGGTGGGTCACAGACGCTATGGTCACCAAGCAATGAAGCGGGCGCATATAAGGGGGTTTTAATCGATGCCGTGCACGGTATTTTGATAAGCTTGTATGTGAAGCTTCTTATCTGGGCTGGCTTAACAACCGACCATGTTTTGACGGCCTGTTTTCCAGGGCTGTCATTGATGGTGGGACTCTACGGTTCCTTGTGGGAACCGTTTAAGCGCGAATAGGACAATTAGTATCGGTTAGCTTCATGCGTTACCGCACTTCCACATCCGATCTATCAAGGTCGTGGTCTTCGACCGTCCTAAGAAATCTTATCTTGAGGGAGGCTTCCCGCTTAGATGCTTTCAGCGGTTATCCCGTCCATACATAGCTACCCAGCTGCGCCCTTGGCAGGACGACTGGTACACCAGAGGTATGTTCAACCCGGTCCTCTCGTACTAGGGTCAACTCCTCTCAAATTTCGACGCCCACGGCAGATAGGGACCAAACTGTCTCGCGACGTTCTGAACCCAGCTCACGTACCACTTTAATTGGCGAACAGCCAAACCCTTGGGACCTGCTCCAGCCCCAGGATGTGATGAGCCGACATCGAGGTGCCAAACGATTCCGTCGATATGAGCTCTTGGGAATCATCAGCCTGTTATCCCCGGCGTACCTTTTATCCGTTGAGCGATGGCCCTTCCACGAGGGACCACCGGATCACTATGACCGACTTTCGTCTCTGCTCGACTTGTCAGTCTCGCAGTCAGGCGGGCTTATGCCATTGCACTCTAACAGACGGTTTCCAACCGTCCTGAGCCCACCATCGCGCGCCTCCGTTACTCTTTAGGAGGCGACCGCCCCAGTCAAACTACCCACCACAGAGGGTCCCTGCACCGGATAACGGTGCGAGGTTAGACATCAGAAAACAGCAGGGTGGTATTTCACCTATGGCTCCACATCAACTGGCGTCGATGCTTCAAAGCCTCCCACCTATGCTACACAGCTCTTTCCTAATGCCACTCTGAAGTTGCAGTAAAGGTGCACGGGGTCTTTCCGTCTAACCGCGGGTACTCCGCATCTTCACGGAGAATTCAATTTCGCTGAGCATATCCTGGAGACAGTGGGGAAGTCGTTACGCCATTCGTGCAGGTCGGAACTTACCCGACAAGGAATTTCGCTACCTTAGGACCGTTATAGTTACGGCCGCCGTTTACCTGGGCTTCAATTCAGTGCTTGCACACCTCCTCTTAACCTTCAGGCACCGGGCAGGCGTCAGGCCCTATACGTCGTCTTGAAGCCGACTTAGCAGAGCCCTGTGTTTTTGCTAAACAGTCGCTACCCCCTGGCCTGTGCCCCCCATAAGAGCTTGCGCTTATATGGGGCCTCCTTCTTCCGAAGGTACGGAGGCAATTTGCCGAGTTCCTTCAGGATACTTCTCTCAAACGCCTTGGTATACTCTACCATTCCACCTGTGTCGGTTTAGGGTACGGTCTATACGGAGGGGCTATTTCCTGGGACAACTTCACAGCCTGGAGCAATCCAATAAGCCCAGACCATTTACGCCATCCGTCACACACCTCCAGGCCCACGAATATTAACGTGGTTCCCATCGACTACCCCCTTCGGGCTCGTCTTAGGGGCCGGCTTACCCTGCTCAGATTAGCTTTAAGCAGGAACCCTTGGAATTTCGGCGACAGTGCATCTCACACTGTTAATCGCTACTCATGTCTGCATTCGCACTTCCGATACCTCCACGACCCATTACCAGATCGCTTCAACGGCCTACGGAACGCTCCGCTACCGCTCAGTCAAAAGACTGAACCCTAAGCTTCGGTGCATCACTTTAGCCCCGTTACATCTTCGCCGCAGGATCTCTTATTTAGACCAGTGAGCTGTTACGCTTTCTTTAAAGGATGGCTGCTTCTAAGCCAACCTCCTGGTTGTTTTGGAAATCCCACATGCTTTC